>NZ_QPQX01000003.1:0-308075 GCF_005234805.1 Enterococcus sp. ARL09-542 | reverse complement strand
ACTACAGGTATCGCGGATAGCCAACAGGCGCTTACTTATGATCAACCAAAAAGCGATACGGTTGATTACGGCGATGGCCAAGAATTTACAGACAAAAAGGAGTAGCCTAGCGGCTGCTCTTTTTAATTTGAAAGGATGATCAACATGAACATTGAACAAATGATCAAATGGATGACTGATCGTGAAGGCAAGGTAACATATTCAATGACAAGTCGCTTAGGACCTAAAAGTTACGACTGTTCTTCTGCAGTGTTTTTTTCTATGATCGCTGGCGGATTCTTACCGGCCGGATCAATGGGAAATACAGAAACGCTATTTGCCATGAATGGAACAGTGCTCAAGAAAATTAGTCGTGCAGATGTGAGACGAGGTGATATCTTTATCGCTGGCACTCCTGGGGCTTCTCATGGATCAGAAGGGCACACCGGTATCTTTTTGAGCAATAAGAGCTTTATTCATTGCAGCTATTATTGGAACGGAATCCACACAGACAACCATGATTCTTATATGAGTACCCGACTAACGCATCATTTCTATCGAATTGTTGCAAGTGGTAATGCTGATGTGAATACTGATAAAAGTGCTCAAATGATCAAATTGGCAATCGATGGACAATGGGGACCACTCGTTACTTTACGTTTGCAAGAATACTACAATACTACTCGTGACAAAGTGATTAGCCATCAATACAAACAAAAGTACAATCAAAATATCTATTCCGCAGAATTTGATATTACTTTGATCGGATCCGACGTGATCCGTGCAATCCAGATGGGCCTCAAAGCAAGAGGATATTATTCTGGTGTAATTGATGGTCTATGTGGTGAAGCAACGATCAAAGGGATGCAAAAAGCATTAGGAACGACGGTGGACGGTATTATCAGTCCGAAATCCGATATGGTTAGGACATTGCAACGAGCATTGAACAACAATAAACTTCCGTGGTAAACAAATAGCCCGCTTCGGCGGGCTTATAAATAAGGAGATGCTATGATGAGAACTTTTTTTGAACAAATTCTAGATCTTCCAGAGTTAAAATTATTCCTTGATTATTGGTACGTTTGGACACCTCTTCTAATATTGTTATTAATCATGTCAAGATATAATAACAGAAATTGATACCGATTTCAGAGATGGAATATTTATAGTTTTGTGATCCACCGCCACCAATCATTATGGACTGCAAATGTTTATTAACTAAACCCAAATCACTTAATCTACTTAAAGATCCTGTTACTAATATTTGATCAACGCCTTCCATTACTGGTACTCCAACAGTGTCTTTATTGCGAAATAAAAGGACTAGTATACTAATTTCAAGCATAGTTAATTCTGCAAGAATATTTACAAAGAGCTCATCCATATTTATAGAAGGTTTTGTCGAATTCAGCAGTAAATTTTTATAAGAATTCACAAAATAAACTATTTTATCTGCTGACTTAGATTTTTCAATTTCGTCGTGAATTGTTTCTATTATACCTATTAATTGATCATTATTTCTCTCACCAAGGACTAAATTATCTAGTTCTGAAACTTTTTTGCTAAGTTCCTTGTAAAAATTTTCAACTCTTTTAAATCTTTTTTCGTTTTGAGCACCAAAATAAAGTGCTTGTAGTGGTCCTCCAACATATGGAACAGCGCCTATACCAGCTTCCACTACTAAATTTAAGTAATCTCTTGGTGTTAAATTATCATTATTTTCATCCATGAAATTATCCTCTTTTCTATATATTGTTTTACTAATAGTATAATACTTTAACAATACGAACATAAAGAGAACCTAAAAAAGCTCCTTACTCAATTTTGAGTAGGGAGCCTTTTATTAATCAATTTTTTCTACCTTATTATTTTCATTTAATTGATATGATATAACGACAGGTGTAGTATCTTCTTCCTCTGAATCTGAAGAATACAGTGCGGTTAAGGTATACAAATCAATTTCAGGATTTACAGGTTCACGAGTAACCAGCTCTTCAAAATTTTTAATAAGAGTATCCATGGTTTCTTTGTCAGGTACACTCATAATAGTAAACATTATGGAATAAAAGTCTTTATTATCTCCTTCAGCAGTTAGTTCAATTTTATCTTTATTAGAGTCTATAATAAAATACTTAAATAAAGATAGATTGATAACCATGTTTGCATCTTCAATAGCTTTCTCTTGATTTCCAGATGAAGCATTAATCAATCCAGGAATATCCATTTTTCCTAGAGACCAGTCTTCATTATCATCGTAAATATCTAAAACAGATTGATCAACAAATGACGATTCCTCAGTTAAACTTGTTTCACTTACTGCATTATGATCATTTAAGGTATTGTCTGAGCTTGAGTTCTCAGAACCACACGCGGATATAAAAAGTAATGAAAAACAAAACGACAAAAATAATATGACTTTTTTCATAAAACCATCCTCTATAAGTAATATATTAATTATAAGCCATTAAATTTTCAAATACCATCATAATCTTTGTTTTTCCAATCACCGAATATTTTTTCACAACAAACTGCTTACGATCGTTAAACTCACCAGCAACCACAATCTGCATCCCTTCGTCAACATCAGCAAGAAAATTCAAACTATGTGCTGCAATTAGACAATTTACATTATCCAGCGAGAACCGAACCAAAGGGGTCCTCGACATTTTCAGCACTCGTATCTTCGAAACTACACCTTTCAATGACTTCATGATGATCGCCTCCATATGGTTGTACATAGTAATTAAAATCAGTTTTCCCTAAAGTAAGTTTGACATAATGATCAACGCAACGAGTTCCAAAAACGCACTCTTGAGATTCAGATATACTGTCAGGAAATTCCTGTTCGAACTCTGAATAAGAAATATAGCCTTGCTCATATAGACTAATTATGTTCATATTAAGATACCTTTCCAGTGTATGGGTTTATAGGACGTTTTGCTTTTTTAAAATCTGTTAGAAGATAATTTTCTCCGTTATGTGAGAGAGGGAGACGAGCTTGAAAATCTCTTTCAAATAATAAAACATGATCAATGTCCTTGGTCGGGAATGCCATGCAGTAGCGATCACTATTATAAATCCACCAATTATAATCCATTCCTTCTATAATAATAATTTCGTGAGATGCTTTTTCAAATCCATAAAGTTTATTCTTTAAACAAAATTTTGCTGGTCGTATATAATCACTGAAATTCTCACGTTTAATGAATCTCACTGTAATCACTCCTTAAAAGGAGTATACGAACGTTTGTTCTTTTTGTAAAGAGAACAAGAGTATAATTAACTAGAATTTTTTATATGTATATTTTTTCTTTCATTATATGTTCGACAAGCTGGCGGAATTTGATTGCGTTTTGATTGCGTTTAATAAGGAAAATAGAGAGTTACTAGAATTAGTTAGATCGATAAAAACACTGTAATATCAATCAATAATTAACATAAAGAATCAATAGAACACAGCGAAACAGATAATACGGTCTCAAAGACGCGAACGCTGCGGAATAATTCTAACAAGGTTAGAACGTTGGTTTATCAACGATTTAGAGATGTTTTCCTTCACTGAAGACATCTCTTTTTTGAAGATGAATGCCAATTGAAAAAATGATCAAATGGTACATTTCTATCGAAAATGATAGTCGCATATATTGTTTATAGAGTTAAATGAGATCAATCAAGCTGTAGCTTCTTGCCGAGTTTTGAAACCTCGATGAGTTGTCTTTTTTTTTATTTTCCAGTCACTGGATCAGTTCTCAAATAAGTTTGAAATATATAGGCGGTTGAGCCATTTTTATTCGTGTATTTTTGTCATAATAACATCCATAAGGATAAAGCAATAATCGATACTTTAGTCTGAATATTCTGAACAAATCTTGTAGTCTGTTAGATGTGGTTATTGGATGAAAGTAAGTTCAAATGAAAATAGTCGATTCACCAAATATTTTTCTATTAAAAGAGATGATCATCGCAATTAACTATTCTGATCTGAAAAAATAAAAAGGCAACTCAAGAGTTACCTTTTGTTGATGTAATCTGTTTACTTCTTCTTGTCAACTTCGTAAGTAGCGAAAGCGAGAATAAAAAAAAGACTGCTAAGGATACACCAAACCATTTGAATACTTTACGGCCTCATTAAAAGAAATCGCTCTTTTAGTAAGGATTATGGGCGGATCAAAGTTATTACATGTGTACAAAAAATAAAGAAAAGACCATTTTTGCAATAAAGGAACCAGCAAAAAAAGCGAGAACAATCAACATAATTTTCCAAGGTTTTAACCAAGCACTATTCTTTTTCATCTAATCACCTCTATAAAAAGAATACTATGATAAATAAATAATATCAAAAAAAATTGATACTTAATCAGTTATTCACCAAATCAGGCAACTAACGAGATGAAATCAGAATCAGTTTTGCTTTTCAGATTTTTTAAGTTTAATTGCTCGTATTAGGTGGACACAAAAGCTCGCAAAAAATAAAAGCCCTGCAATTTTTGGAATGGCACCAATTGAAGCTAAAAATAAAAAAGCTGCTATAAAGTTTACACAAGCGGCTAGCAGGTAAAGGTAGAAACTAGTTTTTCTTTTCAAAGTGCTCACTCCTTTCGAACAGCATATCATACTTTATTTTCAATGTGAAAAAATAATGCCAAAGAAAGTCGAAATAAATAATTTCACTATCCGACGAAATAAAAAAGAAATAGAAAGAACTTCTATTTCTTCGAGCGATTTTTATTCGAATACAGGGCAATGATTATAGCTACGGCTATGCAAAAGACTAATACTTTTAACATATTCACACATCCTTTTTAGATTAGTTTAAATTATAACTTTCTAAAAATATATAGGGTTTTAGGCCTATTAGTAAAAGATAATTCAGTCCCACAAGTTATCGAACTCTTTTTTTCGATTATTCCTCGGCAATCAAGAAGGCCAATTTTTTCAAACAACTGTTAAAACAAAAAAGTGAAGAAACTACTGGAACTAAAAGTTTCTTCACTACTCATCAAGTAATCAATAAACCTTTGTTTATTCAAATATGTAACATCTAAATTTTTTGAAGCAAGGAAAAACAAACATGCAGAACAATAGAAAGAGTTGAAAAAGTAAGATAATCGTTAAATTGACAGTTCCGTAACGCTGGTAAAGGTAGATATGTACGAGTAATTCACCAAGATTCATGAGAATCAAGATAAGATAACTACTCGCTTTTACTTGGCATCTTTTTAGTAGGTGATAGCTGATGTAATAATCGCGTAGGACAAAAAAAAGTAATGATAGTTTGTTTAAAGCCGTGATGGTAGCATGTTGTTCGGCAAGCTGTTGAAAGAACAAAAGTGCTGTGGGAAAAGGGATATAAATGATTAATAAAGAAAGAAAAAAATATACAACAAAAGGCACGTTCACACTCCTAAAAAAAAATTACCAAAAGGCAGAAAATAATTTAGCAAATATTTATTCAGAGGTCAACAGTAGGATTTGTTATTTCAATGGTTCGAGTATTAGGCATGATTGTTTTTGCTTAAGAAATGAAATCTTGGTTTACAGACTGAGAAAAATTGCGGTGATTTTCTGTCACGGAGGAATGCACCTTGATAAACCCCGTCACAATAAGGTTATAAGAGGGATTGGATATTATTATTAAAACAATGTATAAATAAAAAAACTCCTGAAAGCAGAGTGGAGAAGACAGTTACTCTTGAGTTCAGAAGTTTTTGGTTTTTGAAAAAAATCAATTTTATCAATGAAAAATGTTAATTTTGTGCATTTAATTTTTTTAATACATCAGCTGGCACATCTTTTTCAGCGACCTCATTCGGTCCGGAGATGATACGTTTTTGACTGATCTCTGCTTTAACTAGTGTGTTAGGAGCATAAGGCTGGATATCTTCACCAGACAATTCATAGGTCATTTCTTGTCTTTCGCCATTTTCTTTAACAAATTCAAACGTATATTTATAAGAAGAATAGCCTTCGATTTTTTTTCCTGAACCGTCTACTGTTTGTTTCCTTTCAGGTGTTTCTTTTGGTGTGCGTGCATAGGCAGTGACTCCTTGATAGGTCTCAGAATAGTATTTATAACTAAAATAGCCTCCTACACCAAGTGCGACTACAAGAAGAGCAAGCATCATTTTTTTCATAATTAACCCTCATTTCTTTTTTGCTGAGACGACTATAACACGGACTAGCTTAAAAAATTCATTGAAAAAGATAACACTATTGTAAGTTTTTGATTGTTTACATGAGAATATAGCTGTAATTTTCTGTCGAGGAATTGTGATAGAAGAAAATAGAATTGAAATCATTTTGCAATATTGTAATGTTAATCTTTTATTTGTGCCTGGGGAGAGGTACAAATACACAAAAAGAGAGGTTTTTTCATTTGAAAAAATTTGTATTCACAGCTGTTGCAGGACTAGGTTTATTTATCGGAGGCACTGTTGCATCTGCAGAGGAACAAACCCATGTGGTTGCTCCAGGAGACACACTGTCAGGATTAGCAACTGAATATGGTACGACAGTGGATGACCTTTTAGCATTGAATGAATCCATTCAAGACCCTAATTTGATTTTTGATGGCGAAACATTGCTGATTTTTAGTGATGCACAACCGATGACACGCGCGCAAGAAACGACAGAAACAGCGCAAGCGCAAACTGAAACTGCGCCGGCAGCTACACAATCAAACGCTGCTAGCACTAGCGCTGCAAGTACACCAAGTACTGGTTCAGGAGTCTTGAATCCAGTGGACGGTATCAATTACTATAATGGTGTCAGAGAATCTTATTATTCACAAAAAGTATTAGCTGGTGGCGGCTTAAATATTCCTGGCCGACATGTTGCCGCTGACGGAACGATCCGTGATGCAGATGGTTATATCGTTGTAGCTAGTGACAATCAAGCCAAAGGCTCAACAGGGCAATCTTCTTTGGGTGCCTACAAAGTCTATGATACAGGCGTTGGTCACAGCGGAATCGACGTTTACACAAACTGGTAATCAGCAAAAACAGCTGCATGAAATATGCAGCTGTTTTTTTGTTATGGTCTAGACTAATTCTTGTCAAAAAAATGAGAGTGTGGTATCATTGGACTATACCAAAATGAAATGAGGAGCGTATCATGGAAATTATTCGCGTGAAAGATGCAGCTGAAGGTGGAAAAAAGGCATTTGAATTGATTCAGCAAGGCGTTGAAAACGGCGCTAAAGTTCTTGGATTGGCGACAGGCAGTACGCCAGAAACATTGTATGCAGAGATGACAGCTAGCGATGTCGATTTTTCAAACATGACTTCTGTTAATTTAGATGAATATGTCGGACTTGGCGGCGAAGATGATCAAAGTTATCGCCACTTTATGAATGCTCATTTATTTGACAAAAAACCATTCAAGGAAACCTTTGTACCGAATGGAAAAGCCGAAGATTTGCAAGCGGAATGCAAACGATACGATGAAGTGATCGCGGAACATCCAGTTGACATCCAAATCTTAGGAATTGGTCAGAACGGTCACATTGGCTTCAATGAACCTGGGGCATCTTTTGATGGCACAACATCAGTCGTTGATTTGACTGAATCAACGATCAATGCCAACAAACGCTATTTTGACAAGGTAGAAGATGTACCCACTACTGCAATCTCAATGGGCATCGGTTCAATTTTGAAAGGTAAAAAAATTATTTTGATGGCCTTTGGACCAGCTAAAGCGGACGCAATCCAAGGGATGATTGAAGGTCCGGTAACGACGGATCTGCCTGCATCTGCTTTGCAAAATCATCCAGATGTCACAGTCATCGTGGATGAAGCAGCGGCAGCCAATCTCTAACATCAATTAGTTGGCAGAGCGTCCAATCTAATCGACAAAATCCGAATGAACATCGGAAAAACCAGCTACTTCCCCATTTCATCCAGTCGGATGAAAAGTTGGTATTTTCGATGATTCTTCGGTTTTTTTATTTTTCATGGAATACAGCTTAAAGATGGGTTGCGGAATTTGGACCTTCCTTTTTTCATTTTTAAAAATAGATGGTATAGTTGAAAAGGGGTGTTTCAATGGTTGATATGGTCTTATCGATTCCAGAAATTATTCTTAGACTCGTTTTAGCAATGGTCATGGGAGGCGCTATCGGTTTTGAGCGACAGTACAAAAGTCGGCCAGCGGGATTACGGACCCATATTTTAGTCTGTATGGGGGCATGTGTCATTGCACTGATCCAAGTAGAGATCGCTAGTGGGGCGATGCGTGATGCGTTGAATCATCCAGATCTCGCAGGGGTCATTCGTTCAGATGAAGCTCGATTGATCGCACAAGTGGTAAGTGGGGTTGGTTTTTTGGGTGCCGGGACGATTATCGTGACAAAACGCTCGGTAACTGGATTGACGACAGCTGCTTCATTATGGGCGATTGCTGGCTTAGGGATTGCGATCGGCATGGGATTTTATGCGATTTCGATTACTAGTTTTGCCGGGATCTTTTTTGCACTGACGGTGATCAAGCGAATTGTGCGAGTCCCGACAGCCAAAAAATTGGAGATTCAATACATTCATCGTGCGGAAACAAAGGAATTTTTGACAGAGTATTTTCTTGATCGAAAAATCGTGATCGAAGATGTCAACTTTGATGTGAAGTTCATGGAAGACTATCGGATCTATACCAATATTTATACGATCAACTTACCGTGGGGGCTGAGTTTCTCTGATGTTATCGAAGAATTATCAGTTTATAAAAATATCACTAAGCTGCGGTTGGTTGATGTTAGTTAAAAAAGTACTGCCAAAGGTCACACCTTTGGCAGTACTTTTTTAGTTAGGAAAGAAACATGCGATCCCGACAATCGCTAGATTGCTAAGAAAGTTGACTGCTTCATTTGTGATCAAAGCATAGCCATGCACTTTTTTCGTTGGCTGCTGGTGATGGCTTTTTTGTTCGGTAAATTGATGACAAACCGTGCATTGGTAACGTACTTGAATCGTTGCTCCCAATAAACTATCGATTATACTACCGCTAAATCCTAACAAGAGTACCCAAATCAATGCTGTCAAAGAGAGCGGTTGGCCGCTGAGCCAGAGACAGATCGCCAGAAGTAAAACGATACCGCCGCTGCCCGCAAAAGAAGCAATGGTACCTAGGAGGCTGACACCGCCAGAAAGACCCGCAGGTAATTTTTTTCCCGTTAAGAGATTTCGGGGTGCCTTTTTGCTCAAAATACCGATCTCTGATCCCCAAGTGTCGGCGGTACAGCTAGCGATCCCGACAATAAATGCCCAGAGATAGTTCTCATTGTTGAAAGAGGCGTAACCGATCAATGCCAATAAACTAGGCGATAAATTAGCCAGCACTTGGATGGCTTCGCGGCGCGCACCTTTGATCACCAGATCATCGGCTGAGTTTTTTTTCTTTAAGTGATTGATGATCCCAGAGCTGGCAAAAAAGAAACCAACTAAAAAGATACTGAACCAAGGTCCCAAAGCAATGATGATCGTCCCACTTAAGGCAGCTGCTAAAGCACCGGATAAAGACAACCACTGCAAAATAAAAGCGAATCCTGCTACAAATGCACTACAGATCAGTCCCAGTAAAAATTGATAGAAAAAGACCACAGCTTCCACCTCGCTTTTTTCATCAGTTTAGCATAAAGCAAACTCGTATGTAGCTTTTTTTCGTTACTGACAGCATTTTGCTCGTCAAATGAGAGCGTTTCATTTAAGCTTAGACTAAGAGGTGAGTGTATGAAAATCGTGATCATCGGCGGTTCATTCGGAGGGATCAGCTGCGCCATCGAAGCACGCAAAATCTATCCAGAATCTGAAATCGTATTGATTGAAAAAAAAGCCCATATCGGGTTTATTCCCAGCGGGATGCTCCTGTATTTAGAAGGCAAGATTCCTTCGTTGCAAGACGCATTCTTTTGCTCCAAGGAACAGCTTGAGCAGTTGGACATTCAAGTAGCATTGCAAGAAACAATGTTGAAACTTGATCCTAAGAACCATTTCGTTCAAACAGATCAGCGCAGAATCGCTTATGATCGGTTGATCTTAGCAGCAGGATCTGCACAAGAATCAGAAATTCTCTTACCGATGAATGAAGCCGCATTGACCTATAAAGATTACGGCGCTGCCAAGCAATTTATTCAGGAATTAGATCAGGCAGAAACGATTACGATCGTTGGGGCTGGACAAGCAGGTATGGAAGCAGCCAACACATTAACGACGCTAGGAAAACAAGTCCAACTAGTGGAATCAATGACGTATCCTTTATTCAAATATTTTGATCAATCGTTTCTGGCTCCTTTTTTAGATGAATTAGCACAAATAAAAAATCTGCAGCTTTATCTGGCAGAACCTACCATTGCCATTGAATCCACGGAAACAGGCTTCCGAGTGGAGACCGCCAATCGGACATTGCTCAGCGCGCTTGCATTGACGACCGTCAATGTCCGACCGCGGCCGCACCCAGCATTTCAGCAGCTGCGCTTGCACAGTGATCATACGATTTGGACGGATGCTTATTTGGAAACTTCCGAAAAGGGTATTTTTGCTGTCGGTGACTTGATTCAGATCTACAGTCCAATTACACGGGATACGGCTTATATGCCATTAGTAAACAATGCAGTTCGTTCCGGAATCGCTGCTGCGCATAATTTGCAAGAGAAAAAAGAACCTTTTCGCGGCGGCTTACGGACAGTGGGAACCCATCTGTTTGGCTGGTATCTGGCTAGTACAGGAATGACTGAATCAGATCGCTTCTTTTATGAACAAGAAATTACCGTCAAAAAATTTACCGCTAAAGCTTCATTAGTAGATGACACACCGATCCACGGGAAACTGATCATTGCCAAGACAAGCGGGCAAGTATTGGGCGCTCAGTTACTGTCAAAGTACAATCTCTTAGAAAAAATCAACCTGCTGGCATTTGCCATTGAAAAGGAGAGCACATTGTCAGAGTTAGCGCAAAAAGATTTCTTTTTTCATCCTCATTTTACTGATGTCTTTGAACTGTCCAATGCGATTGCTTTAGGAAGTGCTGCCAATGAAATTTGAACAATTATTAGAAAAAAAAGAAGCCAAGCAATTACAGCTACTGAAAAAGCTGCTTCTAGTTGGAGGTGAACTAGAGCTTCATGAGATGGCTGCTTACCTTAGGATCAGCAAACCATCCTTAGAAAAATATGTTGATGAGTTATTTCTATATTTAGCTCCTTATTCTGATCAATGCCATCTTTTTTATCAAGGTTCATCATTAGTTCTAGAAACGAGCCCAGAGTTCTCGTTGAATCAGATTGAATATGTGTTCTACCACTCGTCGATCAAATTTCAAGTGCTGGAACATGTATTGATCAATCAAGAAATCGCCACGATTCCGTTAGCGCAAAAATTAATGATTAGTGAATCCTCCCTGTTTCGCAAAATCAAAGAATTGAATCAAGTGTTGGCAGAATTCGGATTAGAGATTTGGCAGGGGAAACTCATGGGGGAAGAAGCTCAGATTCGCTATTTTTATTTTCAGCTGCTTTGGTACTTAAATTCTTTCAAGAGTCAGCCATTACCGATTGATACAAAATTTGTGGGACTGATCGCTCGTGGGCTCAATCTGACCTTTACCGAGGAAGCACAGCAACGGGTCAGTTTGTGGCTGAAGATCATGAAGTATCGTTTAAAAGCGCCCGGACAATCGTTTCAAAGACTACGGGAAAACATGGCATTTTATGAGAAAGATCCATTGTATCAGCAACTGCGGGAACTTGTCTTTCGCAGTTTTGGGCATTATGCACTGGAAGTTCGTGAAGAAGAGGCGATGCTCCATTTTGTTTTCTTGCTTTCCTTTTCCGTTTTCTCTGAACAAGATTTTCGCCAGTACATGCTGCAACGCTCCCGATTTACGCCGACAGCACTTACCGATACGCTGATCTTGGAACATATCCTGCATTTGTATCGACCGGCTGTCCCGCAAGAAATCGAAGCCAATTGTTATTTTCATCTTTCTCAGATCCATAGTCGTTTGTATTTTTTCAAAGGAGAT
Source organism: Enterococcus sp. ARL09-542 (assembly GCF_005234805.1). Lineage (NCBI taxonomy): Bacteria > Bacillati > Bacillota > Bacilli > Lactobacillales > Enterococcaceae > Enterococcus > Enterococcus sp. ARL09-542. Next base: position 296,087 of record NZ_QPQX01000003.1, on the reverse strand, counting down.
GTCGAAGTTTTTGATCGAGAAAATATTTGGCAATTAGAAGCAAAACTCTCAAGTCGTAATATTCGCCAGATCAGTGAACGTTTATTGAATACTGCTGTACAAGAAATGAAGCTGGAAGCATCAGAAGAAAATACATTGTATATGATGACCATGGTCAAATATTTGAGTGTCCTGACGATCATTGATTACCAAATCAATCGGGAATTTCGGGTAGGCATCGCGTTGAATATGGATGCACTTTTCAAAGAGGCAGTCTTTTATATGTGGCTGCTGTACTTAAAAAATTTGAATGGGGTCGTCGTTGAGCGCTATGCTAAAGAACAAGACTATGATCTGATCTTGACGAATTATCCGATTGAAACATCGATTCCTACATATCGGATCAGTGAGTTAGGGACGACTTACGATCGAGAAAAAATCAAAAAGATGATTCGCGAACGCTTCAACTAATGGCGTTTTTCCAGATTTCGTCAATTTCTTAGAAAATCTCTAAAAAGTTGACGAGATCACTACAGGTAATTCGAGTAAGATAAATGTAAGAAAACGGTATCAAAAGAATAAATCAACCATTTAAAAGGAGAGAGAAACATGGCAGAGAAAAACTATATTATGGCAATCGATCAAGGAACTACAAGCTCAAGAGCAATTATTTTTGACCGCAACGGACAAAATGTCGGTAGTTCGCAAAAGGAATTTCCCCAATATTTTCCAAAATCTGGTTGGGTAGAACACAATGCCAATGAAATCTGGAACTCTGTTCAATCAGTTATCGCGGGAGCCTTTATCGAATCTGGGATTCGACCTGAAGCAATCGCCGGAATCGGGATTACCAACCAACGGGAAACAACAGTTGTTTGGGATAAAAATACCGGTCAACCGATCGCCAATGCGATCGTTTGGCAATCGCGCCAATCTTCTCCGATTGCTGACCAATTGAAAGCCGACGGACATACAGACATGATCCATGAAAAGACAGGGTTAGTGATCGATGCTTACTTCTCTGCTACGAAAATCCGCTGGCTGCTTGATAATGTGGAAGGTGCACAAGAAAAAGCAGAGAATGGGGATCTACTATTCGGTACCATTGATTCGTGGCTTGTCTGGAAACTGACAGATGGGCAAGTCCATGTGACGGATTACTCCAATGCGAGTCGGACCATGCTTTATAACATCCATCGTTTAGAATGGGATCAAGAAATTTTGGATTTGTTAAATATTCCAGCATCCATGTTGCCGGAAGTCAAAAGCAACTCCGAAGTTTACGGCCATACTCGCAGCTATCATTTTTATGGCAGTGAAGTACCGATTGCTGGGATGGCAGGGGACCAACAGGCTGCTCTCTTTGGGCAAATGGCTTTTGAAAAAGGCATGATCAAAAATACGTACGGTACAGGGGCGTTTATCGTTATGAATACCGGAGAGGAACCACAATTATCCGACAATGATCTGTTGACCACGATCGGCTATGGAATCAATGGTAAAGTATACTACGCATTGGAAGGTAGTATTTTTGTTGCCGGCTCAGCGATCCAATGGTTGCGGGATGGCTTACGTATGATCGAGACGTCTCCGCAATCTGAAGAATTAGCGGCAAAAGCGACTGGCGACAATGAAGTCTATGTCGTACCAGCCTTTACGGGATTAGGTGCACCTTATTGGGATTCTGATGCTCGGGGAGCAGTTTTTGGCTTGACCCGCGGGACAACGAAAGAAGACTTCGTGCGGGCGACCTTGCAGGCTGTCGCTTATCAATCGAAGGATGTCATCGATACCATGAAAAAAGATTCAGGGATCGATATCCCATTGTTGAAAGTGGATGGCGGGGCTGCTAAAAATGATCTTTTGATGCAATTCCAAGCAGATATCTTAGATATTGAAGTACAACGGGCAGCCAATCTTGAAACGACAGCACTGGGGGCGGCTTATTTAGCTGGCTTGGCCGTCGGCTTCTGGAAAGACCTCGACGAATTGAAAGCAATGGCAGAAGATGGTCAACTCTTTACACCAGAAATGCCAGCTGATGAACGTGAGAACCTTTATGAAGGATGGAAACAAGCAGTGGCAGCGACTCAGATGTTTAAATTCAAAGTGAAGAAAGAAGGCGAGTAAGCCATGACTTTTTCTTATAAAGATCGGCAACACGCCCTAGCAGAAGCAAAAAATACGACCTATGATGTATTGATCATTGGTGGCGGAATCACTGGTGCTGGAGTCGCCGTGCAAACGGCAGCTGCCGGCATGAAAACGATTTTGGTAGAAATGCAGGATTTTGCTGAAGGAACCTCCTCTCGTTCGACGAAACTGGTTCATGGGGGCATCCGCTATTTGAAAACATTTGATGTCGAAGTTGTGGCAGATACAGTGAGGGAACGAGCGATCGTGCAACAGATCGCTCCCCATATTCCTAAACCAGATCCCATGCTTTTACCTATCTACGATGAGCCCGGTGCAACCTTCAATCTTTTTTCTGTCAAGATTGCCATGGATTTGTATGATCGTCTGGCAAATGTAACAGATAGTAAATATGCCAATTATACGTTGACGAAAGAAGAAGTATTGGAACGAGAACCGCAACTGCAACATGAGAACTTGACCGGAGGCGGAGTCTATCTGGATTTCCGCAACAACGATGCCCGTTTAGTGATCGAAAATATCAAACGGGCCCATCAAGATGGTGCTGCAATGATCAGCAAAGCCAAAGTTGTCGGTATGCTTCATGATGAACAAGGAAAAATCAATGGTGTTCAAGTAGAAGATCAATTAACGAAAGAACAATTCGCCATCCATGCGAAAGTTGTGATCAATACCACTGGACCATGGTCTGATATCGTTCGAGAATTAGATAGCAATGATAACTTACCGCCGCAAATGCGCCCAACCAAAGGTGTCCATTTAGTGGTGGATCGTGAAAAGCTGAAAGTACCTCAGCCAACTTATTTTGATACTGGCAAGAATGATGGTCGGATGGTTTTTGTGGTTCCTAGGGAGAACAAGACGTATTTTGGTACGACAGATACGGATTACACGGGCGATTTTTCCCATCCGACTGTTACGCAAGAAGACGTCGATTATCTTTTAGAGATCATCAACCATCGCTTTCCAGAAGCTGCGATCCAACTGGATGATATTGAAGCTAGCTGGGCGGGGTTACGCCCGCTGATCACGGCTAATGGCGGTTCTGATTACAACGGCGGAGCTAAGAGCAAACTTTCGGATGAAAGCTTTGATCAAATCGTGCAAACTGTAGAAGCGTATTTGGACGATCACCGCAAACGCCCGCAAGTCGAAAGGGCGATCAAACAAGCAGAGGAACGTCTAGAAGCCAGCAGTGTGGATCCTTCACAAGTTTCTCGGGGCAGCAGCTTGGAAATGTCTCAAGACGGACTGTTGACACTGGCCGGGGGCAAGATTACAGATTATCGGTTAATGGCTGAAGGCGCCGTCAAACGAATCAATGAATTACTGGCTGCAAAAGGGCAGCAGTTTGAATTAGTGGATTCCACGCGTTATCCGGTGTCTGGCGGCGAAATTGATCCGACCAATGTCGAGGACGAACTGGCGCAATTGGCGAAAACCGCCGAAGCTGCCGGTTTTTCCCCTGAAGATGCACGATACTTGGCCGATCTTTACGGTTCAAACTTACCGATAGTCCTTACCTATAAAACCACGTTTGCGGGGCTGGACGAAAAAGAAAGCACGGCATTGAATTATGCCTTGCAAGAAGAACTGGTTCTGACCCCTGTGGATTATTTATTGCGACGAACCAATCATGTTCTCTTTATGCGAGATACGTTGGATCAGATCAAAGTTGGTGTGATCGATGCAATGGCGGATTATTTTGAATGGACAGCTGCAGACAAGCAAATGTATGCCGAAGAATTGGATCAAGTAATTGCGGAATCAGATTTGAGTGCCTTAAAAGGAGGAGAATGATATGAGTGATGCAACACAAATCTTTAGTGAATTTCTGGGAACGGCAATTTTAGTTTTACTGGGGGATGGTGTTTGTGCGGCAGTCAACCTTAAAAAGAGTAAAGCAGAAGCTTCCGGCTGGATCGTGATCGCGACAGGCTGGGCAACAGCTGTGACGATTGCTGTTTATGCCTCTGGTTTCATGGGACCTGCCCATTTGAACCCTGCTGTAACGTTGGGAATGGCAATGACGGGTAATTTTTCTTGGGGATTGGCGGTACCTTTCATGTTAGCACAGTTAGCAGGCGGGATCGTCGGTGCAATTCTTGTTTGGCTCAATTACTTGCCGTTATGGGATGAAACAGAAGATCAAGGCGCTATTTTAGGGACATTTGCCACTGGACCTGCCGTTCGTAACTTAGCCGCGAATACGATGACCGAAGTGATCGGTACGTTTGTTTTAGTATTTGGCTTGTTGGCATTTGGTGCAAATACCTTTACGGATGGCTTGAACCCAATCGTAGTCGGAATCTTGATTTTGGCGATCGGTCTTTCTTTAGGCGGACCGACAGGATATGCCATCAACCCAGCTCGAGATTTAGGTCCGCGGATCGCCCATCAAATTTTGCCCATCAAAAATAAAGGAACATCTGACTGGGGATATGCGTTTGTACCAATCATTGGACCTTTTATCGGTGCAGCATTGGCAGCCGGACTATTCATGATTTTACCGCTCTAATTGACTCATTGATCTTTTAAACGATAGCGATCTGCTAGATGGCTATCGTTTCTTTTTTTTGATAAATTCCTTCGTTTGATTGAATTCTTCCAGCGAAAGTGGTTAAATAAAGAAGCTGAAAAAAGAGCAAAGGAGCATGTATGTGAAAAAAATTTTGCGTGTTTGTTTATGGCTTGTCGGTATTCTAGTAACACTAGCACTAGTCGTACTGATTGCTTTTCAAGTGTCGCCTCGTCCAGGGGCCTATCTGATTGGAAAAATGTTTAATGACGAGGTGAAGATCACAGATGAAACCGCGTATCAAAAAAGTTTGCCTCATGTGACGGTAAAAAATGATCTGACCTATACTTCTGACTATGATCGTAGTACATTTGACCTCTATTATCCCCAAGGTGCTTCGAAAGTACCAGTTGTTTTCTGGGTGCATGGTGGTGGTTACGTCGGTGGTGATAAGGAAGGGGCCAAAGAATTTGCGACCTACTTAGCAGATCGCGGACAAGTGGCAGTGGTTTCATTGAACTATGAGTGGGCTCCTAGTCTAGAATACCCAGGGCAAGTCAAACAAATCAATCAAGCCTATCAATCGATCAAGAAAGAGGCAGCGCAATATCCAATGTTAGACTTTAAAAAAGTCATTTTTGGTGGAGACTCTGCCGGCTCACAGATTGCTGGGCAATTCTTAGCGATCCAAACCAATTCGGATTACGCCAAAGATATGAAGATGACGCAAGTGATCCCATCAGGAGATATAAAAGGATTCATTTCTTATTGCGGACCTGTTGACTTGAAGCAAATGGCTCATCAAACTTCTGATGATCGCTTCATGAAATTCTTTGTTAAAACAGTCGCGTGGTCTTTATTAGGAACCAAAGATTGGAAAAACAGTAAGGAATTGCAGCAAGTGTCATTAGTCAATAAATTGACCAAAGAATTTCCGCCAACCTATATCACGGATGGCAATGCCTATTCTTTCCAGGATCAAGGAATCGCTTTTGATCAGAAGCTTCAAGAGCTAGATGTGCCAGTTAAATCTCTCTTTTACAAAGATGTTCCTGAGGCAGTCAATCATGAATACCAATTTGATTATTCGCTAGAAGAATCAAAGAAATGTTTGGATGAAACCCTCGACTTCCTTAAAAATGTGATGCTGTAAGGCTTCAAAACGCGAAAAAAAGTTGACCTAATAAAAGGTCAACTTTTTTTAATCTCCTAGACCGATGAAATAGTCATCATCTTTCATTGCTTCTACCGTTCCTAATAGATAGCCATTCCCCACTTGAGAGAAGAAATCGTGATTGCTGGTTCCGGTAGAGATACCATTCATTACGATCGGATTGACATCATTGGCCGTATCTGGAAACAGGGGATCTTGGCCTAAGTTCATCAATGCTTTGTTTGCATTGTAGCGCAAGAAGGTTTTGACTTCTTCCGTCCAGCCGATCGCGTCATACAATTCTTCGGTGTACCGTTCTTCATTTTCATACAATTCATACAACAAATCGTACATCCAGTCCTTCAAACGCTGTTGTTCTTCTTCAGGAAGCTCATTGAAACCTAATTGGAATTTGTAGCCGATATACGTTCCATGTACCGATTCATCACGGATAATCAGTTTAATGATCTCTGCAACGTTAGCCAATTTATTATTGCCTAAATAATAGAGCGGTGTATAAAAACCGGAATAAAAAAGAAACGTTTCTAGAAAAACACTCGCAATTTTCTTTTCAAGGGGAGTCCCGTTCTTATAGATCTCATTGATACGTTCTGCTTTTTTTTGCAGATAGGGATTCGTATTGGTCCATTCAAAGATTTCATCGATCTCGGCTTTTGTATTCAATGTGCTAAAGATAGAAGAATAACTTTTGGCATGGACAGATTCCATGAATTGAATATTGTTCAAAACAGCTTCTTCATGGGGCGTGCGTACGTCTTTACGCAGCTGATCCATTCCGCTTTCTGATTGAACCGTATCGAGCAGTGTTAGCCCGCCAAATACATAACCAACCGTTGTTTTTTCTAGATCTGAAAGTGTCCGCCAATCATCTAAATCATTGGATAATGGAATACGCGTATCTAGCCAGAATTGTTCTGTCAGCTTTTCCCAAGTTGATTTATCGATGATGTCTTCAATCGCATTCCAGTTGATTGCTTCATAATAAGTTTTGCCCATCTTAGGTTCCTCCAATAGTAGTCTTGATACCAGAGACAAGAACAAAAGGAGCCTACCTGATTGTCAGTCGCAAATGCCTTCAACCTTTCGGGAGGATCTCTAATCCATCTCGATCATGCTTTGGTGAAGACATTTGATTCAATCAGGTAGTTTTTTTGTTCTTAGTCAGTGCTTAGCTTAGCGTGCGTGATTAAATCACACAGCTTTCGCATTGATTGCTGCCGATTTCTTCTGCGTCATCCGTAAAGGTCCGTACATAATAAATCGATTTGATCCCTTTATGGAACGCATAATGACGCAGAATGTTCAAGTCACGGGTTGTCTGTTTACTGGTTTCTTTCCATTCATAGAGCCCTTCTGGAATATCTGAGCGCATGAAGAGGGTCATACTCATTCCTTGATCCACGTGTTTTTGTGCAGTTGCATAAACATCGATAACTTTACGCATATCCATATCATAGGCTGAGCGATAGTAACCAATCGTATCATTGCTCAAGTAAGGTGCAGGATAGTAAATCTTCCCAATTTTCTTTTCTTGCCGTTCTTCGATCATTCGTGTGATTGGATGGATACTCGCACTTGTATCATTGATATAAGAGATAGAACCATTTGGCGCAACGGCTAAACGGTTTTGGTGGTACAAGCCGTCTTTTTTGACTGCTTCTGCCAATGCGGCCCAATCTTCTCCAGAAGGAATAAAGACACCGTCGAACAACGCTTTGATTTTGTCTGATTTTGGTTGGTAATCCCCTGTGATATAGTCTGTGAAATAGCTGCCATCCGCATAAGCTGATTTCTCAAAGTTATGGAACACTTCGCCCCGTTCTTTGGCGATGTTATTGCTTTCTACAAGTGTCCAGTAGTTGAGCAACATAAAGTATAAGTCTGTGAATTCTAATGATTCAGGAGAACCATATTCCATTTGATTCTTCGCAAAATAGGTATGCAAGCCCATTGCACCTAAACCAATCGTATGGTTCAACGCATTTCCATTTTGAATAGAAGGAACAACGTCGATGTCAGAAGCATCTGTAACAAAAGTCAATGCGCGAGTCATGGCACGGACGGATTTTCCAAAATCAGGACTGTCCATCAAATTGACGATGTTTGTTGAACCAAGATTGCAACTAATGTCGGTGCCAAGCACTTCATATTCTTGTTTGCCGTTGATTACAGAAGGTTCTTGAACTTGCAGGATCTCTGAACAAAGGTTACTCATAATGATTTTGCCATCGATTGGGTTGGAACGATTGGCGGTATCAATATTGATGATGTAAGGATAGCCAGATTCTTGCTGCAATTTCGAAATTTCATTTTCAAGGTCCCGAGCTTTGATTTTTGTTTTACGAATGTTAGGATTCATGACTAAATTGTCGTATTCTTTTGTGATGTCGATGTAAGAGAACGGAATACCGTATTCTTTTTCGACACTGTATGGGCTGAATAAATACATGTCTTCATTTTTACGGGTCAATTCATAGAATTTATCAGGAACGATCACACCAAGAGAAAGAGTCTTGACCCGGATTTTTTCATCCGCATTTTCTTTTTTGGCAGATAGGAAACTGATGATGTCTGGATGGAACACGTTGAGATAAACGACACCAGCACCTTGCCGCTGCCCGAGTTGATTGGAGTAGCTAAAGCTATCTTCGAACAATTTCATGACCGGCATCACACCACTGGCAGCGCCTTCGTAGCCTTTGATTGGCGCACCAGCTTCCCGTAGGTTAGACAACGTGATTCCCACGCCGCCGCCGATTCGAGAAAGTTGCAATGCGGAATTGATCCCCCGACCGATTGCGTTCATATCGTCGGTCAACTGGATCAGGAAACAAGAAACCAATTCGCCTCGACGTTTGCGGCCAGCATTCAAAAAAGAAGGTGTTGCCGGCTGATAACGCTGATAGATCATTTCATCAGCCAAAGCCAAAGCTAATTCTTCATCTCCATCTGCAAAATAGAGGGCATTGAATGCTACACGGTCCTCATAGCTTTCCAAATAGGCTGTTCCATCATTAGTTTTCAATGCATATTGAGAATAAAATTTGTACGCTGCCATGAAGGACTTGAAGGTAAAATGCTGTTCCGACAGAAACTGATAAAGTTCTTCGATAAACGCAGGACGATACTTACGAATGAAAGCTTCTTCTAAGTAGTCATGTTCAATCAAGTAATCGATTTTGTCAGTGACTGAATCGAAAGTCATCGTATTTGGCTCAACATTTTCTTTGAAAAAAGCCGCCAGGGCTTCTTTATCTTTGTGTAGAGGGATCTGTCCATCAACGGGGCGGTTGATTTCATTGTTCAATTTAAAATAGCTTACATCTTTGATTTCTTTCAAGCTCATAAAAAGCAACCTCTTTCCTTGTTTTGATCGTATAAAAAAGGATCTGCAGGTCTTGACGACTGACAAATCCTCCAAAAACACATTGGTTAAGTTACTGCTTAGCTGGCCAATTGACGTAATTGATCCGGACGGAAGCCAATGATTGTTTGTGCATCAGAAGTGATGATCGGAACGCTTTGGAATCCTTGTTCTTTCAAAAACTCAATTGCTTCAGGCTGGTTGTCAATATTGATTTCTTCAAAAGAAATATGATTATCGCTTAAAAAGCGTTTTGCCATTTTACATTGCATACAGTTGTTTTTTGAAAATAGTTTAATATTCATAATGATTTCCTCCGAGTCAGTAGTAGTTATAAATCTAGTATAAATAAGTCTTGGAGAAAGTCAACGGAAAAACACTATATCTAGTGCTTGTGAAAATTACATACACAATTTATAGTGTTTAGCCAGTTTTTATACAGCCAAAAAAAGCTGATTTTTCCTAGAAAATCGCGATTTATAGCCAAAAAGATCCGAGAATATGCAATGGATGTGAGTAAAAAAAAATCGAATTGTGAACGAACTTTCAAGTTCCTCTGTGAAACAGATTGACTTTAGTCCTAAATCGCTCTATTATAATGATAATCATTCTCAATTGAACGAATAAATAATAGGAATCTTTCACAAGAGGAGGAAGAAATCATGAAAATGGCGCAAACAGAGGCTTCCAGAATATACCAAATCGAAGCGATCACGACACCAAAGAACGTCACGGCGCATTTAAATGATTTGGGTCTTCGGGTAGGCGTTGACATTCTCATGGTTCAAAAAAACTGTAAAAGCGGCATCATCTTGCATCGGGACAACCGGATCGCATTGGATGCCAGCGTCATGGAGCAGATTGACGTGTCCGAAAGACAACAGCAGACGGTTTTGACTTCTCTAGATCAATTACATGTAGGAGAGCAAGGCAAGGTGGTAAAAATTGCAACGACTGGTGCTTTGCGGCGGCGATTGATGGATATGGGGATCACCAAGAATGTGCCGATTCATATCGTGAAACTGGCGCCACTAGGTGATCCGATCGAGATTCGCTTAAGAGGATATGAACTGTCGTTAAGAAAACAAGAAGCAGCTTTCGTCTTTGTTGAAAAAGGAGTAGAGGAATGACCTATCAATTCGCATTAGTCGGCAATCCCAATAGCGGCAAAACCAGCACCTTCAACCAACTGACTGGCGCGAAGCAAACCGTTGGAAACTGGCCGGGGGTAACAGTCGAGCGCAAATCAGGAAAGCTCCGTAAAGCCAAAGAAATTACCATCCAAGATTTGCCGGGCATCTATTCATTGTCTCCTTATACTCCTGAAGAAGTGATCTCGAGAAATTATTTGGCAGAAGCCCCCATCGATGCGGTTTTAGATATTGTTGATGGCACAAACTTGGAGCGGAATCTCTACCTCACTTTGCAATTGTTGGAAATGGGTCTGCCTACAATAGTGGGAATCAATATGATCGATCTTTTAAAGCGCAAAGGGATCCAGATCAACTTTGAGAAGCTAGCCTATGGCTTAGGCGTACCGGTTGTGGGAATCAGTGCCTTGAAACAACAGGGACTGAATAAGCTGATCGATGCTGCAAAGAAAAGAGCAGGAAATGGTCAGTCAAGCGTCATCTACGATTCACGTTTAGAGGCGGCTTTAGCAGAGATCATGGGTCTATTGCCAACTGAAATTCCCGAGAGCAAACGACGCTGGATTGCTGTCAAGCTGTTTGAAGGTGACGAATTGATTCGTCAACAAGTCGCTTTGACTCCGAGCGATGAAAAAGAATTAGCGGAAATCATTAAAATCACGGAAATGATTTTTGATGAGCAAAGCGATGCAATTATAGTAAACGAACGGTATGGATTCATTCAACAATTGTTAGCTTTAGCAACAGTCAAGGAAGAAGAGTACCGCTTGTCCTTAAGCGACAAAATCGACCGTGTGTTGACCCACCGCCTACTGGCACTACCGATTTTTGCCCTTTTCATGTGGGGAATCTACTTCTTATCCATCCAATCGATCGGTACGATGGGCACCGACTGGGTCAATGATGTCCTGTTTGGCAGCTTAGTCCCGGATATTCTGCAGCAGCTGATGAACCAATGGCAAGTAGCCCAATGGCTGCAGGAATTGATCCAAGATGGGATCGTGGCGGGTGTCGGGGCTGTCCTTGGATTTGTTCCACAAATTTTTGTGCTCTTTTTCTGCTTGGCGTTATTAGAAGATTGCGGCTACATGGCACGCATCGCTTTTGTGATGGATCGCTTGTTCCGCAAGTTTGGTTTGTCAGGAAAGTCTTTCATTCCGATGCTGATCGCTACTGGCTGTGGTGTACCTGGGGTCATGGCCAGCCGGACTATTGAAAATGAAAAAGATCGCCGTTTGACGGTCATGGTCACGACATTTATGCCTTGTTCTGCAAAGCTGCCGATCATTGCACTGATTTCCGGGGCGTTCTTTCCCGGCAGTTCATGGGTCGCACCTTCTGCGTATTTCATTGGGATGGGGGCCATTATTTTATCAGGTATCGCATTGAAAAAGACTGCTCTCTTTGCCGGCGACCCAGCACCCTTCATCATGGAGCTGCCTGCCTATCATTTGCCGCAACTAGGAACCGTGTTGAAAAGTGCGATTGATCGGGCCGTAGCCTTCATCAAAAAAGCCGGAACGATCATCTTCGTTGCATGTATCTTTATCTGGTTTACTTCTAGCTACAACTTTACCTTTGATCGAGTGGGGGAAGAAGAAAGCATCTTAGCCTTTTTCGGCCGTTTGTTAGCACCGATTTTTGCGCCACTAGGCTGGGGCACTTGGCGAGGTGCCGTGGCGACCATTACAGGATTGGTGGCAAAAGAAAATGTCATCGGGACTTTTGGGATTTTGTACGGCCAAAGTGGGGTTTCTGAAACCGGTACAGAGATCTGGCAAGTGCTGCGAGGCGATTACACCCCAGTAGCCGCCTACTCCTTTTTGATTTTTAACTTATTGTGTGCCCCTTGTTTTGCGGCCATCGGCGCGATCCATCGTGAAATGGGGGATAGCAAGTGGACTTGGTTGGCTATTAGTTACCAGTGTGGACTGGCTTATTGTGCAAGTCTGATTGTTTACCAATTCGGGCATATCTTCTTTGAAGGAGGGCAACTGACAGTAGGAACCTTGGCAGCGTTGATTGTTCTTGGTTTGTTGCTGTTTGCTCTGATAAAGAGACCCCAACAAAAAAATTCACCACTATTACAAGTAGTCGGAGAAGTAGTAGGAGGCGAAAAATGATTGCAACGATTCTTTTAAGTCTAGTGATCTTTGGCTATGCAGGAAAAGTGCTTTATCGAATGGTCAAAAAAGGCAGTTGTTCTGATTGCCATCAAAGCTGTCCAGTAAAGCAAGAAGAGAAAATCTAAAAATTATCCATGAATCTAACGCCAGTTTTATTAGGTAACTAGCGAGTATGAGTAAAGCAGTTAGGCAGAAATGCCTAGCTGCTCTTTTTATGAGAAAGGGCTATCAAAAGAACTGATTCTTTAGTATGATTAATTATATACATGATATATAGGTTTGTTTTATTAAAGAAAGTAAGCAGAAAAACAGCATGAAACGAAATGTAGATAAAGCAAATATCATAAACAGTAATGCAAACAAGAACGAGCGAACGTTGATAATGAAAGTTACATTGGGAAGGCGGAGAGCAGCAATGAGGCAACAACGAAGGATTGAACAACGGAAAAGACAGCTTCTATGGGCATTGAGCATAAGTTTACTGCTTGTTACGATTGCCGTTAGTTATTGGCTGATTCACACCATGCGTACTGGGACTGATTCGTCAACAAGCTCCCCAGATAACCAAGTGTCACTTTCTACTTCCAGCCAAGAAACAACAACGGCCTCTCAATCGTCGAAAATTACTCTGACAGCAAGTGGCGATATGCTCTATCACAGACCAGTTTATATGAGTGCATTTGATGGGAAACGCTATGATTTTGACAATGACTTTGAGCAGGTGCAACCGTTGATCGCTTCTGCCGATATTGCTTTTGGTGACTTTGAAGGCACCATCAATCCCAACAAAGAACTAGGCGGTTATCCTACCTTTAATGCGCCTCCGAATGTAGTAGAAAGTATCAAAGCAGCTGGTTTTGATGTGATTGATCTAGCCCATAATCATATTTTGGATACTGGAATCGAAGGGCTTAAAACGACTGCTAATGCTTTTCAGGAGATTGGATTGGAGCCGATTGGTGTCAATGTAAATGATCAAGGGATATTCGTCAAAGAAGCCAATGGCATCAAAGTAGCGATGCTGGCTTATGCTTACGGATTCAATGGCAATGAAGCTAGCTTGGCACCGGAAGAATATACGACCTATTTAAAAGATTTATCCATGGAAAAAGTAGCAGCTGAAATCAAAGAGGCAGAGAAAGTAGCCAACATCACCGTTGTTATGCCGCAACTCGGTGTAGAATATTCCTTAGAACCTACAGAAGAGCAGCAGAAGATTTATCGACAAATGATCGACCTCGGAGCGGACATCATTTTTGGCGGTCATCCACATGTCGCTGAACCAACAGAAATCATCGAAAAAGACGGCGAGAAAAAATTTATTCTCTATTCAATGGGAAATTTGCTATCCAATCAACGCTACGAAACAGTCAACAACTATTGGACCGAGCGAGGGGTCATTCCAGAAGTCGAACTCACAAAAGAAGGTGATCGTACATTTTTGAGTGATATCAAGCTGCATCCAACATGGGTCTCTAAAGAGCCGATCCCTGATCGTAGATATGACGATCCAGAGTTTGGCACTACCGAAGCCTATGATTTTCAAGTTGTACTGGCAGAAGAATATCTTCCTGGGGGGAAGTATGCGGATAAAGTACCCGAAGACAAACGCCAGCGAATCGAAATCGCGTATCATGAAATGATGGAGCTGCTAAATTTAAAATGGAAATAAGCAGCTGAATCTGTCTCACTAACCTATGACAGGTATCAAGCAGGCATCTTTTGAGGTAAGATGTCTGCTTTTTTGCTGTTTTATTTAGTAGCTCGATCATCTTGCAGCAGATCTTTTAGGAGCATTTAGCCCGCTTTTTCTAGTAATGACACCCACAAGTTGAACAGAATGACAATCACTGAGAGCAGACTAGTTGCTGTAAGTTGATAAAACAGCAAAATTCAGCAAATTTCATTGGCTACAGTTCAGTTTTTCAAGCTTTTTTCTAGAAGAGATGAACGCAATCACTATTGCCGGTACCAGTGATATTGCTTATAGTAAACGCATACAAGAAGACTCGAGAATTCTTTGTACGAGAGGTGGTTAACTTTGTTAAGCGAATTATTAAAAGAAGACTATATCCAATTGGATATCTCAGTAGAAAATTTTGACGAAGCAATCAAAGCATCCGCACAGCCGCTATTGACTGCCGATGTCATCGAGAATGAATACATTTCATCCATCCTTTCCATTTATCATGAGATTGGGCCTTACATTGTTATTACGAAACAAATTGCGCTGCCTCATGCACCCATAGAGAAGGGGGCAAAGAAATTAGCATTAGGATTCACTCGGTTAGAACGACCCGTCATTTCTGGTCATGAATCAAATGATCCTGTCAAATTTTTGTTTCCCCTTAGCGCACCAGACAATGAATCCCATATTTCATTGTTATCCGAACTGGCTGAGTTGCTGGGCAACAAAGACTTTCTGGAATTGTTAGGACGAATGACTGAAAAAAACGAACTAATTGCATTTCTAAAAAAATTTGAAGGAGAGAATAACTATGCATAAAGCACTGATTGCCTGTCGAGCAGGCGTAGGCTCAAGTCTGATGTTAAAAATCAAAGTGAATGAGGTCATCCGGGAAAATGACTTTCCAATCGAGGTGGAACATGCGTCTTTAGATGCGGTCTCTGGTTTTACGGGAGATCTGATCATTACTTTGACAGATGTTGCCAATGAATTAAGAGAAAAAAATTTGCAGCAAACCATTATTGGGATCAACAACATCGTTGATAAGAAAGAAATCAAAGAAAAAATCGCAGCCGCATTAGTCTAAAAATCAATGAAGGAGAAACGCTCATGGATTTAATTATCAGTTTTCTTAGTACGCCAGCCGTACTTTTAGGTTTAGTTGCAATGATTGGGTTATTGGCCCAAAAAAAATCAATGACCGAAGTGTTGACTGGAACCTTTAAAACCATCATCGGTTTCTTAGTATTCAGTTCCGGCGGTTCGATCATGACTGGCGCACTACAGAATTTCAATACCCTATTCCAAAAAGGGTTCAACATCGTAGGGGTCGTTGCATCGCCAGAGGCCGCCACTGCCCTAGCCCAAACAGAATTTGCATTTGTGACCAGTTGTACATTGATTCTCGGCTTTTTGATGAACTTAGTCATTGCTCGAATCACGCCATTTAAAAATATTTTCTTTACCACAGGACATAGTTTGTTTTTCGCTTGTGTGTTGTCATTGATTCTAAAGGCTCATCAGTTTGCTGATATTCCAGCGATATTAATTGGCGGAACATTACTCGGCTTTTTCTCTGCTGCGTTACCTCAGCTGTGCCAACCATTTATGCGGCGCATTACTGGCAGTGATGAGACCGCCATTGGACACTTTAACATGGTGGGTTATGCATTGTCTGGTTACATTGGGATGCTATTTGGTAAACACAAAGATAAAACAACGGAACACATCAATTTTCCGAAATGGTTATCCTTTTTTAGAGACTTCTTGATGGGCGTTGCGGCAGTTATGCTAGTGCTATTCTATATCTCTGCATTAAAAGCGGGACGAGATGTCACTCAAGAATTAGCAGGAACGACTCATTGGCTGGTCTTTCCTTTCGTGCAGGCATTTACCTTTACTGCGGGGATGTCGATCTTGATGACTGGTGTGCGCATGTTCTTGTCTGAAATTACGGCGGCATTTGTTTCGATCTCGGAAAAATTCATTCCAAATTCTCGTCCGGCATTGGATGTGCCAACTGTTTTCCCGTTTGCACCAACAGCAGTCATTGTAGGGTTCTTATCCTCTTATGTCGCTGGCTTATTGGGAGTATTGATCATGGTGCTTTTCAATTTTCCAGTCGTGATCATTCCAGCAGCCCATATTTGTTTTTTCTCCGGAGGAACAGCCGGCGTTTTTGGAAACTCTACTGGCGGTTGGCGGGGAGCGATTGCAGGGTCCTTTGTCATCGGGCTGTTACTCGCCTTTTTACCAACAGTTCTTTACCCGGTGTATGGTAGCTTAGGCATCGAGGGATCGACATTCCCAAATATCGACTACAACGTCATGGGAATCTTATTAGATAAACTATTAAGTTTGTTTGGTCAGTAATCGATCGCTAAGACATTTGTCATCAGCTGAACTTCTGAATCTTTGCACGCAAAAAGAACTATCTCAAAGTGTGCAAAGATTCAGTGAAAACGAATCAGTGACAGAAAGGATTTTATATGGAAACAACGAATTTAGCTTATTTTTTGCAAACAACCAAAGATGAGCTTACAGCTTATTTGAATGAGATCAATCAACAACAGTTGATCGATGCAGCTGAACTGATCGTTGCTGCAAAAAAAAAGAAGGGGCGTGTGCATGTGACTGGCATCGGTAAGCCAAGTCATGTTGCGGAATATATAGCAGCTTTGCTTTCTTCCACAGGCACTCCTACCTATTTTTTAGATGGAACTGAAACGATCCACGGCTCTGCCGGACAAGCCGAAAAAGGGGATGTCGTGATTGCTATTTCCAATAGCGGCGAAACAGAAGAATTGAAAAAATCGCTTCTTACTCTGAAAGCTTTAGGAATAAAAGTCATCGGAGTGAGTGGAGGTATCGACTCATGGCTGCAAAAACATTCCGATGCCTTCTTGTTTGCTGGTATCACGAATGAAGGAGATCCGTTGAACAAACCCCCACGAATCTCGATATTGGCAGAAATCATCGTTTTACAAAGCTTGTCGATTTTACTGCAACAAGAAGCCGCCATTGATATTGATGATTATTATGCATGGCATCCTGGAGGAAGCTTAGGGAGTGCTATCATGCAAGAAAGAAGTGTCGAAGAATGAAGATCGAAGGAATCATTACAGCCATGGTCAGTCCTTTAGATGAGCAGGGAATCGATCGAGCAGCCACTAGAAGACTAGTTAATCAATTGATTGCGAAAGGGATCCATGGGTTATTTATCCTAGGGACCAATGGGGAGTTTTATGCCTTATCTCATGCTGAAAAGCTCGAATTGGCAACCATCGTTGTAGAGGAGACAGCAGGTCGGGTACCAGTATTTGCAGGAGCAGGTGGGATTTCGACAGAAGCTGTCATTGATTTAGTGAATGAATTTCAAACCATTGGAGTCACAGCGGCTTCCATCATCACTCCTTATTTGATCAAGCTTACGGATCAAGAAGTAGTCCAACACTATAAAATGATTGCTGCAAAGACAAAACTCCCGTTGATTCTCTACAATATTCCTAAGAATACCGGCATTGCGATCAATGAAACCATCTTTAACGCATTGCTGAAAATACCCACTATTATTGGGATCAAAGACAGCAGCGGGGACATAGAAAACCTCAAAAGCTATCTCAAATTGAATGAGCGAGACGATTTTTCTATTTTAGTAGGTTCTGACTCTTTGATCTTGGAAGCGTTGGAATGTGGCGCTGATGGGGCAGTCGCAGCAACTTCCAATGTCTTAACGACAACTGACTTAGCTATTTATCACGCATTTAAAAGTGGTGAGACCCAGAAAGCTAGAAACTATCAATTAAGTATTGAAGACTTTCGCCGTATCTTAAAGTTCGGTACAGTACCCAGTGTCCTAAAATACTGCGTAGGTTGGATGGGAATTCCTGTCGGTGATCCTAAGCTGCCGGTGCTGCCAGTAGATGAACAGGACTATCCAGAGATCCATCAAGTTTTAGCGGAATATCGAAAAGTGGAGGGATTCGATGAATAAGAAGCTCGTGATCCTCAACCGGATCCATAAAGAAAAAATCATGGCGATCGTACGGGTCGAAACAGTGGAACGAGCCGTTGAAATTGTTGAAGGCTGTAAAGCCGGTGGTATAACTTGCTTGGAAATCAGTTATACGAATAACAATGCCGGGGAAATCATCAAGCAACTGAAAGAAATCTATCAAGACGAAATCGTTGTCGGTGCTGGAACCGTATTGGATAGCGAAACCGCTCGGGATGCGATTTTACATGGTGCTGAATTCATCATCTCACCGGCTTTTTCAAAAGCAGTCGCACAGATAAGCAATCGCTATCAAATCAGCTACATGCCAGGCTGTACTTCTATCTCTGAGGTTTTAGAAGCTCTCGAAGCAGGAGCGGATATGATCAAAGCATTTCCAACGTCTTCTTTACATGGGCCAAGGATCGTCTCAACAATCAAAACACCATTGCCGTTTGTCCCGATCTTATCTTCAGGGGGCGTTTCTTTGACAAATGTTACAGAATGGTTGAATGCTGGTGTAGAATGTATGGGAGTAGGAACATTATTGACAAAAGGTTCGCAAGCAGAAATTGCAAAGAATGCGGCACGATTGCGCAAAGAAATCGACACATTTGTGAATTAACAAAGAGAGGAGAGAGGGTCATGATCGATCAACGCACATTACAGCTGATACAGAAAATGATTCAAAAACCATTGATGGAACAAGAGGAGATAATGCGCTTCTTTTCTCTGTCAAAAAATCAATTGGATTATGCAATCAGAAAAATCAATGAACTATTAAAAGCAAATAAACAGCCGTTGATTCGATCAGATCCTTATTTTATTCAATTAGCACCAAAGGCAAAAGCTTTTTTTCTGAATGATTTCCTAAACGGTGCCGTTTATACCCAGTATGAGATGAATAGTGAAGAACGAAAAAAATATATTTTTCTGATGTTGTTTTATTATGAATCAGACTATCTTTCTGTGAATCACTTCTTGTCTGCGCTGCGTGTTGGCAAGACTACCTTTATGGCGGATATGAAAAAATTAGAAAAAGAACTGTCTCTGTCAATGATCACTATTGGGTATACGCGGAAGAACGGCTATGGGCTGATTGGGAATGAAGAAAATCTGCGTAATTTTTTTATGAAGATGATGTTTCATGATTTTGGGGATAATCAGGAGGAGTTTGTCTATCATTATTTCTTGGTCAATGAAAAAATTGATGGCTTCTCACAGGTCGAGGGTATCGCAAGAGAAAAACTAAAAACCTTTTCTTTAGAATTAGTGGAGAATCGCTTGAATGAATTCTCTTATTTGTTTACGATGATCCTTCCTCGTTTAAACAAACAGTGGCAAGATTTTTATGAAACCTATAATTACCAGACTTTTTTTCAGATGAAAGAGTATTTATTTGCAAAAGAATTATTAATGGAATTTGGTATCACAAATAAATCAGCCCAATTGTATATCTGTGGGTGGCTGCTGGGGATGGCGCTAGGGGATACCACTTATCCATCAGCGGATTTTTCGATTATTCATGAACTGGTCGAGCGCATCATCAAACGCTTTGAACTATTGTCCGGCATCCGTTTTAAAGATAAGCAAAAAGTCATCAATCAATTATATAGTCACTTTCGACCAGCTTATTACCGCTTGTTTTTTCAATTGCCAATTATCAATCCCTTACATAAAAAAATTATTGAAGAATATGAAGATCTGTATCAGATTGTTCAAGAAACATTGCGTCCCATCGGAAATCTTTTTGAACGCGGAATCCCAGAAGATGAAGTTTCTTTTTTAACCATCCACTTTGCTTCTTTGATCAATGATTTTGATGAATACCAAGTCAATCAAAAAATTGGTGTGATTGTTTGTCCGAATGGAATCGGTAGCTCTGCCATGATCTATAATGAATTAAAAATGATCTTTCCAGACATTATTTTTATCGGACCCATTGAGACCAAAGAACTATTGCTTGAGCGCCCTGAATGTGACCTGATCTTTACTACGGTACCCAATGTCAGTCTTTATACACTGAAAAAGCCAGTTTATGTGGTAAATCCAATAATGACCAATGAAGAAAGAAATCAATTGATTCAAGAAGTTTACCATCAGCCCAGCGAAGCTATTTCTCTGATTGGGGTGGAAGAACTTATGGCTGTTATCAAAAAGCATGCGACAATCGAAGATGATAAAAGTTTGAAGAAAGAATTGCAATTGCTCCTTACCAGAAGAGAAGTCAATCCAGCTTATTCAGCAACCCTAGGCGAGGAAAGAAAGCCCGTTGCGTTGATTGATATGCTTAACCCACAGTACATTTTGACTAATATAAAAGTACGCTCTTGGGAAGAGGCATTCTATTTGGCAGCAACGCCACTGATCAAGGATCAAGTGATCTCACGTGGTTATATTGATACGATCATCCAAAACGTTCGCAAAGAAGGACCTTTTTTCATTATCATGGATCAAGTAGCATTGCCTCACGCACGGCCAGAAGAAGGCGCGTTAAAGCTAGGCCTAGGCATCACAGTCTTACAAGAACCAGTGATAATCAACAAAAAAGCGTCGATTAAATACATCTTCACCCTCTCAGCAATTGATCACAGCAAACATCTATCTGCCATTGCCGAGCTCGTCGCTTTGTTGGAACAGGAAAGTTTTTTCAACTTACTCGAACAAGAAGCCGATCCTCAACAAATCTTTGACTGGATCGCATCTTTTCTCTTGAAAAATAAGCATATGGTTCCGATGTAATTGGACTGAATAACTACACCAGAGTGATCACCCCCAAAAAATCTAACTTATTGGGTTGCTTCAATAATCAGTGTTGTTTGTGACTCTTTCCACTACAACTGACACACGAAGATGTAGATAAGATAATACCACTGAACAGTCAAAGAGCATTTAGGTTACTTGATGAGAGATCATGCAATAAATCGATCGTGCTTTTAATCAGACGTATACGCTTGAGGTAGGTTATTTACATCTAATAAGGACATGGGAATCCTATCCTTATTGAATGAGGCACTATTTAAGTTATTCCGCTGAATCATGCAGTAAACCCGCTTATAACATCCAGAAGGATCATTTTTAATAATTAAATTAACATTTTTCATATAAAAAGAGCGAGAGCAATCATTGCGTATTATTGATTGCACTTGCTTTTTTTTAGATTCACTCCTTTTTTTAGTCAAAATGAAGGTAGAGATGAATTTGGGACAGCCTTTACCGTCAAGTTATACTATCAAAAGATTAGACTGAGGAGGGGTGTGGTGGAAAACAACAATTTAAGAAAAAAATTAGACGATTTGTCATGATAGCAGTTTTGGCGCTATTGACTATTGGTCTCTTCCAAAAAGAAGTTTTTGCAGAAAACGTCAATACGTTCTCAATCCAACCACTAGATGAGAATGGAAATGTGAATGAGAATGGCTATTACCATATCATTGACGAACCAGGAAAGCAACGCACTGTTTCAATTCGAGTGTATAACCTTTCTGAAGAAGAAATCAGCGTGAATGTGACCGTAAATCCAGCTTCTACGAATCAAAATGGAATCCCCAGTTATTTAGGGGAAGAAGCGTATGATGCTTCTCTCATTCATCGAATGGATCAACTGGTCGCAATTGAAGAGAGTGAACTCCTGATTCCTGCAGGTTCTTCGGTACTCACAACACTGATTATCTCCTTACCACAAGAAGAATGGGAAGGGGATATCCTTGGAGGCATTCGTTTTACTGAAAAAAAGAATCAGCAGAGTGAACAAACTGTGACTCATGAAGTCGCCTATACGGTAGGCATTCTTTTAAATCGAGTAGGCGGGTCAGCAGTTGAAAATGAATTGTTTTTAAATGAGGTGACCGCGAGTCAGCGTAATTATCGGAATCACATTGAAGCAAATCTACAAAATAGAGCTGCTGTGATTGTTCGCAACATGTCTATTCAGTCAAGCATTTATAGAGAAGGAAGTGGAACCCCTATCTATACATATAACGCATACGAGTTGCGAATGGCACCAAATTCTAATTTCAACTTTGGCATCCCTGCTGGAAATCAGCCAATTGAAGCAGGGAATTATGTTCTAAAGACGCAAGTAACAGCTGATGAAAAAGAGTATCGCTTTGAACAATCTTTTTCCATTACGAATGCGAATGCCCGGCAATTAAATCAAAGTGCGGTCAATCTAGAGCGGACGACATCCTACATGTCATATGGGATATTTGTCGGAATTGGCGTGATCCTCGTTCTTTTGGTGATGTGGTGGACTCGAAGGCGGACTCGGAGAAAAAAGAGAAGAAAACGACCCATGATATAAAAAGGACTGGCTTATCGGAGTCATCCAGCAAATTAAAGAGCATAAAATAAAATGCTTAATCGTAATGAAATGAATGAGCAGGATCTTGTGAAACTATGAAGGAACACCCTGTAAAATGAACTTCAAAAGGATAACGGAGGAAAGAAAATGAAAAAAACGACACGAACATTATCAATTGTACTTTTAGCAGCTAGTCTTGGATTGGGTAGCAAAATGGGGGATGCGGCAACTTATGATGACGCAGCGAATATTACGACTGAAGGAAAAGTGAAAATCTTGGAAAATGACTCTTCAAACCCAGTCGTTTCTGACCCGGAGAATCCAGGAAATGAAGTTACTCCCGAAGAACCAACCAATCCTTATCCGGGACTTTTACGGATCAACTATGTATCAAACTTTGATTTTGGTCAGATTCAAAATGTCTCACGTGCGATTGAACAAAAAGCACGGCTCGATCATGTGTGGGTAAACGGTGAAGAAGTCTCGCGTGTGCCTTTTGTCGCGACAGAAGATCGCCGAGGAAGTGAACGGCTAGGATGGGAATTACAAGTATTACAGCCGAATCAATTGGCAGATGCGAGTGGTCATGAATTGATTGGGGCAACGATTACTTTATCCGGGCTGCGTTATGTGAATGCAACGGCTGCTACACCAATAGTCAATCAAAATGAGATCGTCCTCGGAGCAGCGGCACAAACGCTAGCCACAGCAGATGCCGCGCAAGGGTCAGGTGCTTGGGCATTAGCATTAGGACAATCAAATGGAGAAGGGCATACTGACGGTGTTGTATTGCGTATACCAGCCAATACCACAGCAAACAATACTGAATATTCTACTGCGATTGTTTGGGAGCTGGTTGTGGATCCGACTACAGGAATAGGTGGATAAATCACCCTAAATTCTTCTGGATTAATTTGAAGGGAAAGGCGCGATCAAATGAAAAGAAATGTCCTTATCACCATAGCAAGTTTACTCGTTACAGGGCACTTGCTTCCCTCGACAATCCTATTTGCGGAAACCGTTGATGCGTCAGAGAGGCAAAGGGCAGAAGACCAAAGTTCCACTCTTGATTCAGATGAACATCAATTTTTTGAACCCGTAGATGCAGAAGATCATGCGGCTGATGAATCAGAGGGAAACTTAGATTTGCTTGATTCAGGGTTGGATGAAGAGAACATTGATCCTGAATTAAGCACGATTCCAGACAGAACGGAAGAGTCTAAAACGATTCAACCAAGTGAACATAGCGGTTATTCTGACGAAACTGTGCTCACAGCCGAAGCAGTCCCTCAAAAGATAGGACTAGGTGGGAAATTTGTCGAGGAACGACTGAATGAGTTAGTGACAAACGTCAGGCTGAATGGAGATGAAGTCGCAAATGAGGACTTTAAAGTCACTCTTTTGAATCAACCGAACACCACTTTCCTGGGAAATCTGCAAGTCCCAATCACCGTCGTACATGTAGAAACACAAGCAGCGACTCAGATAAATGTACCGGTGGAAGTGATATGGGGCCACTCGATATTTTCACGAGAAGCAGCAATCAGTGCTAGAACTGGAGTAATCAGTCTTCATATCAATGATAACGGACCATCTCTTGTTGCATCAGAAGGATTTGGCAATTCTTGGCCGAATCAAGTTACATCAAGACCACGTTATACGATTTATCGCAACGATTACACCAACCAAACGCTGCTTCCTTTTTTTACAGTAAACCAATCAAGAAGCAGTGTCGTACAAGCTTGGAACAATGTGTTAAACAATAGTCCGATTGACTTTGGTGATGTGATCGGATTAAGCGTAAATAGGTTCGCAGTAGCCAATCAGAATTACAATGGAGCCAATACATGGGTCACGAGAAATGAAGAACCTGTTCGAGAGGCGATTGGCTGGCCAGAGGCTCTGTATATGATGACACCAAGCGGCTTCCAATTGTTGCGAGTGAATCAATTAACGACGAATAAATTAACTTTTGCAGCTAGTAGTTCAACAGAAGAAATCCTTCAGAGAATGACAGAATTTTTCAATTTCCATGAAGAATTTACGGAACAGGAAAAAGAAGAGCTTTCGTTTGATTTGATCCGTTCTGATGCACTATTACCAGGCAAAGAAGGCAAAGCAGTTGTACAAGTGACACAAACAAAAGAAAATGGGTACCGGTTTTCAATGACGTACGAGGTATCCTTTACAGTTGGACTTGGACGACTGGAGTTGGCGGGAATTGCTCATGGCAATTTTGATTTTGGCGACGTCCTAAAAACGAGCCGTAGACAAAATATTCCAGCGCAAGGAGAGTCTGCTCCAACGATTATGGTCAGTGATTACAGTGATACTGCCCAGTGGAGCCTTTATGCGTCGATGAGCCCTTTTATAAATGAAAGAAATCAGGAGTTAAGAGAAGCAGCCATCGCTTTGAAGGAGTTGAAAGTGATCGAATCTGTTCATACAAATATTTCCATTCCCAAAAATGATATCCTGTTGGGAACCACCCCTCAAATGATTGCGGCAAGAGATAGATCAGGAACAAGAGATGAATACGGAAGAACAATCATTCAAATTGGAGAAGTAAAAGACCAGACATTAACCGGTGTGTCACTTCATTTGCCTGCCAATACACCTGTGGACAAGGGAGAGTATCAAGCAACAATTACTTGGGAACTAGTCGGGGATCCGACGATAGGAGGCATTCGATGAGAAAGAGAGTGGTCGTGTTTTTGGTCGGTCTCTGCATTTTTATCCCCGTCTTTTCAAGGAGCACAGTGATTGGACATGCGACAACAAATGAGAATCGTGCGGTTGTGAGCTTTTACCAAGAGGAAGAACCCACCCAACCAGACCTGGATGATCCAAGAACACTCCCACAAACTGGAAGTACCTTTTCTTATATAGGAATGCTAGGCTTAGTCATTGTCTTTGTGATGTGGTAAAAAAACAGAGAAAAAAAACGTAGAAGGACAAATTGAAGATTTCACAGCGTGTTTGTAAAAGAGGGACATCTTTCGAGGCAAAGAACAGCAAAAAAAATTGGTTATACCATCGGCAGGTTCTTCATCAATAAGGAATGACGTGTCGTATAGCAAAAAACCTGAGATAGAATGATCATCATTCTATCTCAGGTTTTTTTGTATCATTTTAATTGATTGATTTAATTGATTGAAGAATAAATAAGAATCGAACAATTTTTAACAAGAGTAATTCTTTCATTTGCTAAAAGGACCTTACTGGCCATTTAATGTACTTACGATTGATAGGAATATCTGTATTAGCCACAAAGCAGAAGCTTTTTAAGCGAAAGAATATCTTTTAAAAGAGGGCATAAGAGGTTCCACCTTCGAACTTGATTTGCTTAAAATCCATCCTAAGATGAGCGTTCACTGGGCTCGAATCTACGGCTCACTGATTAAGAGTGTGATTGTTTAGTCGTTTCATTGGGGTAATAGCTGAAAGGAAGAGATTTAGTAGATGCAACCTGTTTGTTAAAAGTATTCCTTTTTGTAAAGCTCGGAATAATTTCATAATAAAACAGAGGAGCGCCGATTTTATTTTTTTTAAAAGGTTGCAACTTTTCATAAAATAACTAAGAAAAGAAGTGGAATGAGCTCCGCTATACTGTTTATAGCAATGCGAATAAACGAAAGAAAGGATGAAAAAAATGAAGATCAGTAAAGCAGTATTAAAGGCAATTACGTTGAGTAGTGTGCTGGTATTAGGTGGTACATACGCTTCTGCGGCTGAGCAAAATCAGGCAAATCCTTCTGAAGCAACGACACCGTTACAAGGAAACCTAGGTTTATCAGAAAATGGTGGGTACGATCCCAATCCGCCGAGTGATTTAAATGAAAAAACAGGAATCAAAAATAGCTATTTTGGTATTTCTTATGTGCCTAGAACCTTTGATTTTGGGATCACCAAATTGCAAGATAGCATAAAAGAGCAAACAATCACTACGACGAATAAAAATGGAAAAACATTTAACGTTGGAGTGAAAGACAAGCGACGGGAAGATACACAAACATGGTCATTGAATGTGAGACACTCGATTAATGTCGATAATGGCTATCAAGGGGTGGAGCTAAAGGTTCCTCTGGTAGGTGACGTTAAAAGAAATATGAATGATGGGGATACTCCTTTTGAAGCAGACGATTTAACTGAACAAGTCAAAAAAAATAACCAAAATGAAGTAAATAAATCTGAAAATGAGCATCTAATGGTCACATCAGAGGATCAGACGATCATGTATACGAATGGCGGACAATTTGTCAATGGAGTCTATGATTTACAGTTAGGCGATGTCGGTTTACAAATTCCTGATCCAAGTAGAGTGCCAGATCAAACATTTAAAGGAAATGTGACTTGGACATTGACCAACACGCCAATGAAACAACATTATTTAACGAAAGAAATTCGTAATTTATTTAAAGATGGCAACTGCACTACCTTAAAAACAGATATACGCTGTCAAGATGTTGAAGCAGCATAAAATCTTCCAGAGTATGTCTCGTAAAGGGAATTGTTTAGATAACTCACCTATGGAAAACTTCTTTGGTTTATTAAAGCAAGAGATTTTTCACGGAGAAGTCTATCGGAGTTTAGATGAATTGAAAACAAAAATTGACCAATATATCTATTATTACAACCATAAACGCATCAAAAAGAAATTAAATTGGCGAAGTCCGGTTCAGTTTCGAGAAGCTGTAAAAACAGCTGTCTAACAGTTAATCTTATCATACAAAAAAGGAGTGGATTTCTCCACTCCATAAAAGTCTAACTTTTTGGGGTCACTACACTCTGCAAATGAGAAGGGGCTTTTTTATTTTCTGTATTTATTTTCTAATGCTAAAGCTTTTGCTGTGAAGTTGGTAAAGTAATTATCTATACCAAGATTGATTGCCTTTTTTATTTCACTAGTGGAGTTTATTGTCCAAATATTCAAAAGTTTTTTGTGGCCATGAACTAATTTAACATTTTCTTTTGTCATCATACTCTTTTCAGCAGAAACTATATCTACTATGTCATACGTGACTGCCTTTTCTAATTCGCTTTGATTCTTAACTAATAAGAGTTTTGGCATATTTGGAAAACTTTTGCTCAAGTCTTGCAACGGTTTAATATCAGATGCTTGAACTACGATATTATCTTCCAAGTTATTTTTTTCACAAGATCTTCGAAAAGCTTCGTTTGATTGGAGTTTTCCTTTAGTTCTATTACATAATTCACAGTATTCCCGTATCGATTAAACACATCTTGCAAACTCAATATCTTTTCATTATCTTCAGTTCTTAAATCAGAAATTTCATCATCGGTCATATCTACAAAAAGTTTGTCTACACCAGTTATTCTTTTTGCTGATAAATCATGAGAAACATAAAGAGTGTTGTCTCTGGATGTCACAAGATCTTGTTCGATATATTTTGATCCGTATAAAATAGCCAGATCATAAGCAGCGACTGTGTGTTCAATCTCTTCTCCAGAGGCTCCTCTATGGGAGTATACCCTTGAACTGGAATCGTTAGTGTTTTTTATTAAGTAAAATGTTATTACTGAAGAAAGAATTACTAAAAATATTAAGAATGGAATTAGTATTTTTGTTTTTTTTATCTTTTTACGATGCATACGGTACCTCAAGGTTTTTCTTTTATTGTACCAGAAAAAAAATATATAAAGGAACAGTTTTTCTAACTGGGGATCCTAAGGCATAAATAAATGTGCAAATAAATTAATCATTTATCGACGAATACCGACAACTAGGAACTAAAGATGATAAAAATCAACAATATGACGTATTCAAATTAGTCATATTGTTGATTTTTAATGTTAATTGAACAGCAACAACAAGAATCCATGGTAAACAAATAGCCCGCTGCGGAGAGCTTATAAACGAAATATTAAACGTTATTCTTTTCATTTGAATTAAAAATTATTTTATTGTAGCCTTTGTAAGGCGATATTAAATCGTCAATGAAGAGGATTAGGCGGGGGAAACTTGGGGAAGTGTGCCTAATCCTCTTCATTTTAAGTGTACCTAATTTTCCAATAAGAAGCATTACTTTTTGGTAAGATGTACATATGACTTTTATGTTTTTTAAACATATGCAATTTAATATTAACCTTTAGTATTGAATTACTCAAGGGCCAGGTATAGAATGTAAGTACCAACCAATTTTTTAATTTCCAAATCTTCTTTATAAGTTCCCACTCTCTTTCGGGGAGGGTGGGTCGTTTTTTTTTGCACAAAAAAGCACAGCGTATTTACACACACTGCGCAAGTGAAACTATGTTTCTACATCGTAATCATTATAGCGTATTTAACGTCCTATTTAAAGACTCAAACTCAATCATAATCTTCGTCTTGCCAATCACCGAATACTTCTTAACAACAAATTGCTTCCGATCGTTAAACTCACCAGCAACCACAACCTGCATTCCCTCATCCACATCTGCCAAGAAGTTTAAACTATGTGCTGCAATCAAACAATTCGTACCGTCAAGAGAGAAACGCACTAAAGGGGTCCTCGACATTTTCAACACTCGTATCTTCGAAACTACACCTCTCAATGATTTCATGATAACTACTTCTTACTTCTAATTTTTAGTGGAGATTCAATTATCATACGATCATAAAATTTGCCATTTTTTATAAAGCGTTCACGTTTTACAGCAATAGATTTATCGCTTTGAGCTAATACAGCAAGAATGGATAAATCTAAGAAAATCTTATCATCGTCAGAAAGGGTAGAGTATTCGTTAGCAAGTTTTGCATCAATTTGTTCTGCAATCATATCTTCAAACATTTAAAATCACTCCTCGCAAGAATTATACGAACCTATGTTCTATTTGTAAACAAAAAAAGGCGAAACTCCTCAAAAATAAGTTCCGCACAGAATTGTTATAAAATAAAAGAAGATAAATTTATATACCCACAAAGTATACCCACAGCATAAAAAAAGCCACATCAAGGTTTCTTTTCTAAACTACCGAAGTAGCCAAGAAACCTTATGTGGCGTGGGTTTGGCACCCAATGGGCCGTGAGGGGCTCGAACCCGCGACCCGCTGATTAAGAGTCAGCTGCTCTACCAACTGAGCTAACGGCCCGTATCAAAATTACTTTATTATCTTAGCACTCCGACTTTTAAAAATCAATCGTTCTGTTAAAAAAAAATCCGTTTTTTTATCTTTCGTTTCAAAAGAAGACTACCCATAGAGTACATACTCCGTAATACTTATCCCCTTCAAAAATCAAATTCTTTTGTTTTCCTAAATTTTGAGCAGAGGACTACAATCCAATACCAGTATATGGTAAAATTTATCTAGTTATCAAAACCAGATAAAAAGTTTTTGATAAACCAATATTCTGCTATTTAAGATGGAGAAGATTATGGAAAAATTACGTTCAGATTTATTTGATTGGAGCGAGTCGCTGAATTCCTTTCATTTGCCGCGGTGGGAAGAGCTGCCAACTTTGGAACTGTACATGGATCAAGTCATTACGTTGATCGATCAGTACTTGTCGCCGGTAATCCAGTCGGAAAAACATTCACTGCTGACATCATCAATGGTCAATAATTACGTCAAAAAAGGGATGATCCCACCCCCAGAGAAAAAACGGTATAACCAAAAACATTTGGCATTTTTGATTGCCATTACGATGTTGAAGCAAGTGTTGACAATCCCAGAAATCAAGACGGGAATATTGTTTCAAGGAAAAGTAGTCGGGATACGAAATGCGTACAATTTATTTTGTGAAGAACAGGAAAAAGCCATTTGGACAGTCTGCCAAGAGGCAGCAGGGTCAAAAGAAGCGGTGTCTACCGATCCGATTCCAGTAGAACTGATCGCGATCAAAGGGGCGACCCGTTCGTTTGCAAATAAATTATTGGCAGAAAAAACGATTGAACTAGAAGTAAATTACTTGGAAACGCACAAAGGAGAATCCCATGAATAAAGAGAAAATTGCCCTGCTTGTCGACTCGGGAACCGATGTCCCGGCAGAAATCATGTCACAATATGGTATGTATATGTTGCCATTGCAGATCATATACAAGGATCGGACGTATACGGATAAAGTGGATATTACAGCGGAAGAGATCTATCAACGATTGCCGCAAGAAATTCCTAGTACGTCATTGCCCGATGGTGAAACCATCAACAAGATATTTGATCGGATCAAAGCCGATGGCTATGAACAAGTTCTGGCAGTCACCATCTCTAGTGGGTTGAGCGGTACTTATAATGTTGTTCGCTTGATGGGAGAACAACGGAATGACTTGGATATTTTTGTTTTAGATACGAAAAATATCGGGATTGGTGCTGGATTACAAGCGATCAGAGCTGCTGAGTTGCTGAATGAGGGAGTCACATGGCAAGAGCTCAAAGAACAGCTGCTACAAGAAGTTGTCCGAAATAAGGTCTTTTTCAATGTAGCGACATTGGAGTACTTGCAAAAAGGCGGCCGAATTGGTTTGGTTGCTTCAATTCTCGGAAATGCCTTGAAATTGAATCCAATCATTTCTTGTAATGACGAAGGGATTTATTACACAGTAGCGAAATCACGAGGACGTAAAAAGAGTTTGGACAAGACCGTTGAACTGGTGAAACAGTACATTGGAAATCACAAACAATTTCGCCTAGCCGTGGCCCAGGGGGATGCGTTGGCAGAAGCTAAAGAAATGAAAACTCGTCTTGAACAAGAATTTCCTCAAGTGAAAGAAATTTTCTTTGGACAGATTTCACCGGCACTGGTTGTGCATACAGGGCCTGGATTATTAGGCGTCGGAGTGCAGCTGTTAGACGAAACGGGGATTTGATCGAGTGACTGTGATCGTTTTCTAAGAGCCGCTCACAATCATTCATTAATGAATGTTAAAAGGTATGAAAGTTGTCTTTTCAACTTTCATACCTTTTTTTGTGCCGATGAGTGAAAAGAAACCTGTTTCTCTAGAGATGCCGCAATGGTCAGTGACATGAAGGGTTGGCGCTCTTTTGCTCTCTTTTGCTCCTATTTACTCCTAAGTTATTTTCGTTGAACAAAACAAGCAGTATAATGATTTCATAGAACAAAGCAACAGTTCTCCAAGGAGACGGATGCTTACAGATGGAGCTTTATGCTATCCGGATTACTTAAGGCAGTATCTTGAGTTGTTTATGAAAAAGGAGTGAGTGACAATGAAAGAATATGTTTTTGAATCAACCATTTATTCTTCTGAGATTGGTAAAGGTGGAGCATACGTGATTTTTCCTTACGATTTGCGGGCTGAATGGAATAAAGGGCGGCTGAAAGTTCAGGCAACATTTGATGGCGTTGACTATCAAGGAAGTATCGTCAATATGGAGTTGAAAAATCAAGACGGAAGTATTTGTTATATTTTAGGAATCAAGAAAGAGATTCGCAAACAGATCAAAAAAGACATTGGCGATACTGTAAAAGTTGTTGTGAAACCTATTACGGAATGAATAAGTTAGCAATCATGAGTATGAAAAAGAAAGAACATCGATACAAAATTTTCTTAAGAATAAGCATAGATCAAGGCTAAGATTTGAGGAAAGATGAAAACACATCCTAAATCATGTATAATAAGTAGGAAAGAATAAAAAATGAGGTGACATTTTTTGAAAAAGATCCTAGTCGTGGACGATGAAAAACCGATCTCGGACATCGTCAAATTCAATTTGACAAAAGAAGGCTACGAAGTATATACAGCTTATGATGGTGAAGAAGCATTAGAAAAAGTGGCAGAAGTTGAACCGGATCTGATTTTATTAGATTTGATGCTGCCGAAAATGGATGGATTAGAAGTGGCACGTGAAGTTCGAAAAAATCACGATATGCCGATTATTATGGTTACCGCCAAAGATTCTGAGATCGACAAAGTGTTAGGACTGGAATTGGGTGCCGATGATTACGTGACTAAGCCCTTCTCCAACCGTGAATTAGTAGCTCGTGTCAAAGCTAATTTACGTCGCGGTTCTGCTTCGGCGAAAGAAGCAGAAGAAGCACCGAATGCAGAATTGACGATCGGTGATTTGACGATCCATCCAGATGCGTACATGGTAACTAAAAATGGCGAAGCAATCGAATTGACCCATCGTGAATTTGAACTAATGCACTATCTAGCGAAACATTTAGGTCAAGTCATGACACGGGAACATTTGCTGCAAACCGTCTGGGGATATGATTATTTTGGTGATGTGCGGACCGTCGACGTTACCGTTCGCCGTTTACGGGAAAAAATCGAAGATAGCCCAAGTCATCCGAATTATTTGGTCACTCGTCGCGGAGTCGGCTATTACTTGCGGAACCCTGAACAGGAATAAGCTATGAAAAATAAGGTTCGCTTTTTTCGATCAGTGAACTTCAAAATCGCCCTGACTTTTATCTTGATCTTATTGATTTCGATCCAGATTATCGGGGCGTATTTTATTCGCGAATTAGAGAAAACAACGATCGATGCCTTTAAGCGCGACATGGAGGCAAGAGCTAGCACGTTGGTCGTTACTCTAGGTTCAGAACTTAGTCGAATGGACGCCGAAGACAGCCTCGATTGGGATGCAATGAATTCTTCTTTGAACCGGATCCTTTCCAGTACCAACTCTTCTGAGATTTTAGAGATGCGGGTCGTAGATGAACAAGGAATCATTCGGGCAACCACCAATATCAATGATCGAGGTTCAGTGGGTGAAAAAAACGATTACCGAGATTATGATACGAACCGTAGTGAAGTGTTGTATGACGAATCGACAGGACAGCGGGTCTACAACATTGTCCAATCGATCCAGTCGCCTACAGGGGATACGGTTTTAGGTACATTGTACCTGCGAAGCAATCTGGAACAGAAATACAGTGAAGTCAGTGATACTGCCGTGATTTTTGTGACGGCTTCTTTAATTGCTGCAGCGATCTCAATTGTTGTTGCCCTACTTGTTTCTCGATCCATCACTCAGCCGATTGGGGAAATGCGGGAACAAGCCATTCGGATTGCCAAAGGGGATTATAGCCGCAAAGTAGCAGTTCATGGCCAAGACGAACTGGGACAGCTGGCTGAAACATTCAATCAGCTAGGAGAACGTATCGAAGAAACACAAGAAGCAATGGAGTCGGAACGAAATCGACTAGATAGTGTCCTCTCCCACATGACCGATGGCGTCGTAGCGACTGACCGCCGTGGGAAAGTCATTACAATCAATGAGATGGCGATGTCGTTATTGAATGTTACTTCTGAAGAAGCAGTCGGTCAATCGATTCTGACTCTGCTCCAAATCGATGAAGAATACACCTTGCGTAAACTGCTAGAAAGTCCTGATGAAATGCTGATCGAACGGCCGAACAATGACATCGTTGGAACGAATTTGATTTTACGAATCGACTTTTCAATGATTCGCCGTGAGTCTGGATTTATTTCTGGTTTAGTAGCGGTGATGCATGATGTTACAGAACAAGAGAAAAATGAACAAGAGCGGCGAGAGTTTGTATCCAATGTGTCTCACGAATTGCGAACACCTTTGACCAGTATGCGCAGCTATATTGAAGCGTTGAGCGAAGGGGCTTGGCAAGATCCAGAAATCGCACCGAACTTCTTGAAAGTGACATTAGATGAAACGGATCGGATGATTCGAATGATCAATGACCTACTGAGTCTTTCACGAATGGACAGCGGCAATGCGCAACTGCAATTGGAATACATCAATTTCAATGAGTTGGTCAGCTTTGTGTTGGATCGATTTGATATGATGGTGACGAATGAGAACAAAAAATATGTGATTCGTCGTGAATTCACCAAACGTGAACTTTGGGTCGAAGTCGATACGGATAAGATGATTCAAGTGATCGACAATATTATGAACAATGCTATCAAATATTCACCTGATGGCGGTGTGATCACAGTCAAATTGATGGAAACCCATAACAATATCGTTTTGAGTATCAATGATCAAGGCCTAGGCATCCCTAAAAAGGATCTTACCAAAATCTTTGACCGCTTTTACCGTGTTGATAAAGCCCGCGCCCGGCAACAAGGTGGTACTGGTTTAGGATTAGCCATTTCCCGCGAAGTGATCAAATCTCATGGGGGAGCCATTTGGGCAGAAAGCCGAGAAAACCGCGGTTCAACATTTTATATCATGTTGCCATATGAACCGTATGAGGAGGATTGGTGGGAATGAAAGTCTCAGAAAAAATGATTCGTTTAGGTCTGATCGTTATGGTTGCCCTAAGCTTTTACTTTTCCTACATGATTTGGCTGAATCCCACCGGTTACGATCGTTCAGTCGAACAAGCTACAGATACAGTCAATACGAGTATTCAGACCTACAAACAAAAAAGTGATTTATTTTTGCCATTGTATTTAACCTGGATCCACCAAGATGAAGTCAAGGAAACCAATTCTGAAACGTTGATTCGTGACGTTCAGGGACTGCTCTCGGATGCTCAAGTCAATGATCTGACGGTACAAAATTATGATTCCAAGTCTTTTTCAGAGGCAGCAACATTGGATGAGGGAGTGACGTTGGCGTATTACACGCCGTTCTTACTAAATGATTACGCGGAGACCTTTGATGTTGAATTGGCATTAGGTGACAACGAAGCCAACAAAATGGCTTTCTCCCATATTCAAATCGATTTGAAAGAGAATAAAATCCAGTTTGTGAATTTGGAAGAATCACGGATCATTGAAGGCAAGATTGACTGGGATAAAAATGATGTGAATCGCATTTTGAAAGATAATCCAAGAGAATGGACAGCGATGCGCCAGGAAGAATCAGGAAAAAGCAATCAGTTCTATACACAGGACACGATCAAGCTGAAAAAATACAGCTATGTTTCCTCTTTGCAATCGGCGAATCTCTTTCGAGAAGCATTTTTTACTTCGCCAAAAGATGTCAAAGTCAATGATGATAGTGTAGATACTTATTATTATGAAGGTGGACAGAATATGGCGGTTTTGCATGATGATCAAGTAGTCAAATTTGAAACCACTGTTTCAGAAAGTGATGAAACGGATCTGTTTATGCAAAGTGCGGACTATATTCGTCGTTTGGGCAACAATTTCGGAACGATACGCTTTTTTGATCGGTTGAGCAATCAACTAGATTATCGTATTTTTGTAGAAGGGTATCCAGTCTTCAGCAGTGGTGCTCAGGGATTGATGAAAGTAACTTTTTCTAACAGTGGGCAATTAGGGAATCGAGAGATGGCAATCGAATCTAGTTTAAATGCGATCCAAGTGCCGATTCCTTCTGAGACCGAGGTGGAGCTGCCTTCAAGCTTAACCGTTCGCAGTGACTTGCTTTCTGCAGGGGCAGAGACGGATCAGCTGCAGCAGATTATTGTTGGCTATCAATGGGGCGACATCAAAGGGGCTTCTGTCGTCGATTTGACACCAACTTGGTATGTAAAGTATGAGAATAACTGGTTCAATTATCAGGAATTAATGGCTAAATTGACAGAAACGGGGGGAGTTTGATTGGATTTCAAGCGAATCGAATGGATTTTTTTTCTAGCGTTTTTGGGGTTGAATGTCTTTTTGTTCAACATTTACAGTGAAGCCCGCAGTGAACAGCAGAACGTTTTGCAGTCAAATCAGACGATCCCGATTGAACAGCGACTAGCCTCAGAAGACATTAAATATTCAGGAGAACTTTCTGACGAGTATTTGAGCGGGTACTATTTAAGCGGTGAACAAACCGATTTGGCAGCCGCTTTAAGAGAAGCGCAAGGGGAGAAACGATTAACTGAAGCAACTACAGTAAAAGGACAACAGTTGACTCATATTTCCTCGGGTGGTTTCTACATTAGTGATGATACTCAGGCAGAAAAGACGGTCAATGAATACCTGCAGCGTAAAGACCAGGTACTTTATGGAGATGAATACCATTATAGGAAAAACTTGTCGCTGTTGGATCAAGAATATCCAACCATTGTTGCTAGCCAATCCTATGAAACTATTCCCTTCAATGATAGCTCAAGTCGGATCGATATGACTTTAGCATCGTCAGATAAACTGTTGCAGATCGCTAAGTATACTCAGACCCACATTTCCAATATCACCCCGCTGCGGGAGAAAATGACTCTCTATTCAGAGAAAGAAGCCGTCAACACGCTTTATTTGAATAATAAGTTGCCTAGTCATTCTAAGATATTATGGACAGAGCTGGCTTACACAAGGATTTTGATTGTTGGTGATCGGAATGTCTACATTCCGGCTTGGTTCGTTGCTGTCAAAGCAGATGCGGATGTAAATATTCAGATCGAAACTGTCAATGCCTTTAGTAATCGAATCATTACAAACAATGCAGTACAAAAAGTAGAAAATCCATAGAAAAATAGGTATAATGGAACTCGTTGAAAGTAAGAGAGAGGAAGACAGAAACAATGATGAAGGAAAGTGCCTTTCAAGTAAGCATTTTAGCTAGCGGAAGTTCAGGAAATTCGTTATATATCGAGAGCAACAAAAAACGAATCCTAGTGGACGCAGGACTGAGCGGCAAAAAGATCACTTCATTATTGGATGAAGTTGGACGCAAGCCAGAGGATCTAGATGCTATTTTGGTCACCCATGAGCATCGCGACCATATCCACGGTGTAGGGGTCTTGGCGCGCAAATACAAGTTGGATGTCTACGCAAACACAAAAACATGGCAAGCAATGGATAATATGGTAGGCAATATTGCGGTTGAACAAAAACATGTTTTTGAAATGGGTAAAGTTTTGACGATGGGGGATATGGACATCGAAAGTTTTGGCGTTTCCCATGATGCCGCAGCACCACAGTTCTATCGGTTCCATAAAGATGGCAAATCTTTTGTGATGTTGACCGACACAGGTTATTGCAGCGATCATGTTCGGGGGATCATCAAAGGGGCCGATGCGTATCTTGTCGAAAGCAACCATGATTTAGAAATGCTGCGGATGGGTCCTTATCCTTGGAGTCTCAAACAGCGCATTCTTGGGGATCGTGGGCACCTATCCAATGAAGATGGGGCACTAGTCATGGCAGATATATTGACGGATAACACGAAGCGAGTTTATCTCGGGCATTTGAGTAAAGAAAACAACCTAAAAGAGTTAGCCCACCTAACTATGGTCAATACGATGAAAGAACATGACTTAGGTGTCGGTGAGGCCTTTGAGGTTTATGATACGGATCCCGATAAAGCGACTGAGTTATTCAGTATTTGAGGATGAGTGGCGAGCGTTTTTTTGAAGAAAACAACGGTGATGGAATGCGGACAGTTTTCCACCAAGCCAGAGAATTTATCTTAAGACAAAAAACGATGTTGAAATTTTCAACATCGTTTTTTTTTGTGTCATGGAACCTTGATATAACCGGCGTGAACCAATAGTTGAATGATAATGACTAGTGTATTCATTCCCACGTGGGTAATCATCGATGTCCAGATACGTCCTGTCAACGCATAAAGTCCAGAGAAAAAGAGTCCCAATAGAATATACACCAACAAGTGATTGTCACTGTGTGCAAAGGCAAAGGCGACAGCACTGACAATGACACCTATCCAAATATTCGAATAGTTTGCAATGATTCCCACAAGGGCACGGCGAAATACAAATTCTTCCATGATAGGTCCGCCAATCATAGCGGCAAGGGCAAAAATCGGGTTTTGCAGAATAATAGTGATAATATTCTCAGTATTCTGCGATGCAGCCACTTCGCCAAAGAGCGACTCAATAAAGACAGCGAAGTTTTGCAAAAGAATGGCGGCGATGATTCCTGTTAGGCCATAAACAATAATAGCCGATACTTTTGGCTGCTTGCGTTCAAACGACAGCGGTTCATTTTGTTTAAAATAAAGAAAAATCATCAAGATTGCGCCGGCGATATACGAAAAGGTTGTGGCAGGGATCGTAGCACCACTAGATATAAAAGCGACAGGAATAAAAAATGCGACCCCATAAATCAAAATCGTCGATAATGCGTACTTTTTTAGAGACATAAGTGAAATCATCACACTCCTTTTTTTCTATTATAGACTAGTGACTCATTAGAAACAAAATTTTTCCTTAGGTTTTTACGGTATGGAGCAATAAAAAGAAAAAGCTAAAATAAATTTAATCAAAAGGCTTGCAAAAAAAACAGAAAATGAGTAATATTAATTTTGTGAGTTAGCACTCTATGTATGAGAGTGCTAACGGAAATTCTATCAAATACAATTGGAGGGATTTATCGTGTTAAGACCATTAGGTGATCGCGTGATTATCGAAGTCGCAAAAGAAGAAGAAAAAACTGTGGGAGGTATCGTGCTTGCTTCAGCAGCTAAAGAAAAACCTCAAACAGGAACCGTCATTGCAGTCGGTGAAGGACGCACGCTAGAAAACGGTGAAAAAGCTCCTGTTGCTGTCAACGTGGGCGAACAAGTCATGTTCGAAAAATACGCTGGCACAGAAGTGAAATTTGAAGGTAACGAATATTTGATCGTTGCTGCAAAAGACATTATTGCAGTAGTTGAATAAAAAATAATTTAGTTGAGGTGAATGTAATCATGGCAAAAGAAATCAAATTTGCAGAAGATGCACGTGCAGCAATGTTGCGTGGGGTAGATAAATTAGCAGATACAGTAAAAGTAACCTTAGGCCCTAAAGGTCGTAACGTCGTTTTAGAAAAATCTTATGGTTCACCATTGATCACAAATGATGGCGTAACGATTGCAAAAGAAATCGAACTAGATGATCATTTCGAAAATATGGGGGCAAAACTTGTTTCTGAAGTTGCTTCTAAAACAAATGACATTGCTGGTGACGGAACAACGACAGCAACATTGTTAACACAAGCGATCGTTCGCGAAGGACTAAAGAACGTGACAGCTGGTGCGAATCCATTAGGTATTCGCCGTGGGATCGAAATGGCAACTAAAGTTGCTGTTGAAGAACTACACAACATTTCTTCCATCGTTGACTCAAAAGAAGCCATTGCACAAGTTGGTGCTGTGTCTTCTGGTAGCGAACAAGTCGGAAAATACATTGCAGACGCGATGGAAAAAGTCGGCAATGACGGCGTAATTACCATCGAAGAATCCAAAGGGATCGAAACAGAATTAGATGTAGTGGAAGGCATGCAGTTTGATCGCGGTTATCTTTCACAATACATGGTCACTGACAATGATAAAATGGAAGCTGCTTTAGAAAATCCATACATCTTGATCACAGACAAAAAAATCTCTAACATCCAAGACATCTTGCCATTGTTAGAACAAATCTTACAACAATCAAAACCATTGTTGATCATCGCTGATGATGTCGACGGTGAAGCATTACCAACACTTGTATTGAACAAAATCCGCGGTACATTCAATGTCGTGGCAGTCAAAGCACCAGGCTTTGGTGACCGTCGTAAAGCCATGTTGGAAGACATTGCGATCTTGACTGGCGGTACTGTTATCACTGAAGACTTAGGTTTAGAATTGAAAGATGCAACGATCGACAACCTAGGACAAGCAAGTAAAGTTGTTGTGGACAAAGACAACACAACAATCGTTGAAGGTGCTGGCGACAAATCAGCAATCGATGCTCGTGTGCAATTGATCAAAAATCAAATTGCTGATACAACATCTGATTTTGACCGCGAAAAATTACAAGAACGCCTAGCGAAATTAGCAGGCGGTGTGGCAGTCATCAAAGTGGGTGCGCCAACTGAAACAGAATTAAAAGAATTGAAACTACGCATCGAAGACGCATTGAACGCTACGCGTGCAGCAGTTGAAGAAGGAATGGTATCTGGTGGGGGAACTGCCCTTGTCAATGTCATCAACAAAGTAGCAGCCATCGAAGCAGACGGCGATGCAGCAACCGGTGTGAAAATCGTCTTGCGTGCGTTAGAAGAACCAGTACGTCAAATCGCTGAAAATGCTGGCTACGAAGGATCCGTGATCATCGACAAATTGAAACACGCAGATCTTGGCGTTGGTTTCAATGCAGCAACTGGCGAATGGGTAAACATGCTTGAAGCAGGAATCGTTGACCCAACGAAAGTAACACGCTCTGCGTTGCAAAATGCCGCTTCTGTAGCCGCATTATTGTTAACAACTGAAGCAGTCGTTGCTGACAAACCAGAACCTGCTGCACCAGCAGCTCCAGCAATGGATCCATCCATGGGCATGGGCGGCATGATGTAGTTATACTAAAAGAACCCCTTAGCGAAGGGGTTCTTTTCTTTATGCTTCTATTTCTATGATAGAAAGGAGCAAATACCAATGGTCCATTGCTTGCTCATTGGTATATTGAATTCCTTATCATTTTGGCATTCACCGCTAACATAGCTCAAAAGAGATACTCCATATTTTTACACCAAATAGGAATTAACTTCATGTTGAATGATTCAGTGAAGAAGTTTATGATCAATCTATCAAATCTATTTCATTTTCATTCTCTTTTTGAGACACCCACTCTTCCTACAAGAGTGGGTATTTTTGCTTAAAAAGTAGTCCTTTTACTCAAAATGAACGTGCGCCTTACTAGCTTGATTTTTATTCTAACTAGCAAGGAGCAGTTTCATGTAGCACTTTTTTATCAAGACAGCGGATAGCGCTGCATGTTTTCTGTCTGTCCTAAAATGTAATCTACTGACACATCATAAAAGGCAGCAAGATGCAAAATCGTCATAACGTCTGGTAGACGATCACCAGCTTCGTAATCCAAATAGTCTTCCAACGATACATCGATTTGCTGCGATACCTCTTTTTGCGTCAATGCTTGCCCTTCTCGCAAAAATTTGAATCGGCAACGCAATGTATCCAATAAAAAAGCTTCTTCTAATGTCAATTTGCGTTCCTCCTCGAATGGAAAAATGATTGATGACTTCTTTCTCCATTTCTATTGTAACAACATTCTAGAAATAAGCGAAATGATTCACAACATCAGAAATAAACAAGGAGAAAAAAAGAAAACAAAGTGCTTGCTCTGGTACGCGTTTCATAGATTATTCTATTCATGAAAGGGGCGTATGAAGATGCACACTTATATGGAAGTAAAGGGAAACAATGGAATACAACGCTGCTATGTTGCACTTGAATTTGATGGGATGAACTTGATTCTCACGAAGCCCAAGGGATTTTTTAGAGAAAAGGTCGCACAAATACCGCTTGCAGAAATTGGGCACCTGGTACAGGATGAATATTTTGGTGCGCAACGAATCAGTTTCATTCATCAGAATGATTATTACCAATTCTATGAATGTGGGGCAAGTGTGATAGACTATATGAAAGAACAATTATTTGTCTAAGGAGAAGCGCATGGCGAACATTCGGGATATTGCTAAGCTGACCGGTTATTCGGTCTCAACGATTTCACGAGTCATCAATAATAATCCTTATGTGGATGAGCAGAAGCGTCAGGAGATTTTGCGGGTAATGGAACAAGTCAACTATATCCCGAATCATACGGCACGTGTGCTAAGCTCGGGAAAAACGAAGAACATCGGAGTGATTCTCCCATTTGTCAATCATCCGTATTTTGATATCCTTCTAAGCGGGATTACTGCAAGTGCTTTTTCCCGTGGGTATAAGGTGACTTTGTTGCCTACCCGCTATGAACCAGAAATGGAAGAAAAGTACCTGCAAGAATTTGCGGCAAAAGGGTTTGATGCTCTGATTATCACATCAAGAGCAAATCCCCTCGAAAAACTATTGCCCTATCGTGCTTATGGCCGCATCGTTTTTTGTGAAAAGATCGACTCTGTCCAAGATGGATGCACCTATATCGATCGTGAACAATCCATTCGGGAAGTGTTTGCTTATTTGAAAGAAAATGGTATCGAGCGTATTGGAATTACACTTGGAAGAAGTCGTAAGCTGAGCAGCAATTCGAAGATCACAGTTCGTTTGTGTCAGGAATATTTCCCAGCTTTTACCGAAGAATTGATTTTTTGGGATTGTTTGACGGAAGAAGATGGGCGAGAGGCAGCCGCTTTCTTTGCTGATAAAAATGTCCAAGCGATTTTTACCAATGGGGATCAGGTAGCTGCTGGTATCAAATTGGCTTCTTCCTCCGAACGACTACTTATTGGCAGAGACAATTTATTTATTAGTGAAGTTCTTCAATTGTCAACCATCGACTATCATTTGCATGAATGTGGAGAAATGGCGTTGAAGTTAGCAATCCAAGAAGAACAAGGGTCCATCCGGATTCCTTATACGTTTATCAAACGAAGAGGACTTGAGCACACATAATGCGGCTCAAGTCCTTTTTATGGGTCATTAATCTGCGTAATGAGCGATGACTGCCTGTAAACAGCTGGCTGCGCCTTGGCCTGCTTTTTGATCGTAATAGTCAGTAAAACGTGCATCATGAATGTACATTTCACCTAAACTGCGATGATAATCGGCAGAATAAAATGGCGCTGCAAGCTGCAGCCATTTTTTGTGCAACTGGAAGGCTGTTTTTGCCAAAGAAGAAGTCACGTCAAATGGCTCTTGTACCACTTGTTTCAATGTTTGAATTAGTTCGTTTTCGGTTTGTTCCAATTCTTGGTAGGTTTCAAATGACATGTTCTGCCATTTTTGATTGCTTTGTTCAACGACTTCTTCCCCATAAGCGGCACGGATCTCTTCGCCATAGGTTTCTTCATTGGCTGCGAGTTTTTGTTGTTTAAAATAAGTGAATTTTTCTTTATCTGACATAGTCTGTTCTCCTTCATAATAATTGATTGTTTGGGCTAATGTTGTCAATAAGCGATCAAGCGCTGCTCGTTCCTGAGACAATCGGTTGTAATGAGCAACCAACAGTGTTTGAACATCTTGTTCGGGATCATCTAGCAAATGACGGATTTCTTCTAGAGGGAGGCCAAAGGATTTAAAGTACAAAATCTGTTGCAGACGATCCACTTGCTGTCCCCCATAAATACGATAGCCGGCTGAATTGATCCTTTGTGGTTTTAATAATCCGATTTGATCATAGTAGCGCAATGTACGGCTGCTGACGCCAGAAATTTTAGCCAGTGCTGTTATACTATATTCCAAATTTCTCCCTCCTTATGCTCTCATCATAAAGGTTTACGTAACGTCAATGTCAACAAAAAATTTTTTGCTTCGTCAAATTATGTTATAATTATAGCAAAGAAAGGAAGATTCGATGCAAATAGTTTTTTCCGATATAGACGGGACATTTCAGGAAATGGGTCAGCCTGTCCCTGAAATCAATAAAACAGCGATCAACTATCTGAAAGCACAAGGCGATCATTTTGTTTTTGTGACTGGTCGAGGGTATGATCTGGTAGAAGCACTGATGATAGAAGAAGGAATCTCCTGTGATGTCATCTTTGGCAATGGCGCCGGCTTGAAGTTGGAAGGTCAGGCGCCTGTTTTAGCCAATTGTTTGCCGCTAGCTACCTTAGAAGCGGTGACAGCTATTTTAGAGAAAGAAAATGTTTTTTATTTTCTGCACACCGATCAAGGAGTGATCTGCAAAGATCCTGCGGATTATCAAGAACAATTGACCGCATTGACCAATAAATTAGTTACAGATCTCGGTGAGAGAGGGGCGATGATTGCTGAATACAAGCAAGCCTATTTTGTGCATGACTGCATTCATGCACCGGATCTTTTAGCCTACATTCAGGAACGGCCGACGATCAATGTCCTAAAGATCGAACTGATGGAAGCATCGGATGAAAAGATCGAACAGTTGCGTCTATTGCTGCAGACTGAACCAGTCAGTGCGTTTCAGTCATTTGTTCAGACATTGGAAGTCGTTGATCCCTTAGCAACAAAAGGAGCCGCGATCACGAATTTTATGCAGGCTTTCCCTCATGCAAAGAGTTTTGGGATCGGGGATGGTGAGAATGACTTAGCCATGTTTGAAGTGGTAGATGTCTCTGTTGCAGTAGCCAATGCGAGTGAATCGATCCGTAACGTTTGCGATCGTATGATTCCTAGTGCAGCTGACGGCGGAGTCGGCCAATTTATCATGGATGAACTAATACGAGAGGATGTTGTATATGAAATTGATTGAAACACCAGTCAACCAAAATTTGAATTTGGAGACATTTTATCCGGTCATCTCAAAATTTATTTTTGATAAAGTCGCGATTAAATACTACAAACTTTATTCTCTTGATCGAACCCAGATCATGTATGTGGATACTTTTGACAAGATCACATTGGTTTTGATCAACAATAAAAAGAAGATCAGCCGCGGAGAAGTGGATACAGCGATTCATCGCTTACTAAAAGTTGACCGCAAGGATGTCACTGTAGATGTCAATATCC
Source organism: Enterococcus sp. ARL09-542 (assembly GCF_005234805.1). NCBI lineage: Bacteria > Bacillati > Bacillota > Bacilli > Lactobacillales > Enterococcaceae > Enterococcus > Enterococcus sp. ARL09-542. The sequence goes on along the minus strand of NZ_QPQX01000003.1, from coordinate 251,428 downwards.
GTAAAAAGATGGAAGCAGCGGGAGTCAAGTTTGCGAAACCTCGCAAAGATATCATCCTAGTTCAATTAGCAGTTGATTAACCATTAGCAGCCTGTGTTATAAGTTGAAGCAAGACCCAATGATTCGAGTGAAACTGGTGGAATACCCCATCGTATCATGAAGTTTTTCGGTCTTTTTCTAACTTATGGCACAGACTTTTTTTGAGGAAAAAAACAAGAAATACTTTCTTTTTTTATTTTTTTGCTATAATAGGGAGAAGTAAGTATGAGGGAGCAAAACGATGCAAAAATTATTTAAAGATGATAGTTTCACTTTGCATACTGATCTCTATCAGATCAACATGATGCAAACCTATTGGGAATTAGGACGTGCGGATTTGAATGCAGTCTTCGAGTGCTATTTCCGTGACATGCCCTTTGAGAATGGCTATGCTATCTTTGCAGGGTTAGAACGCTTAGTCGATTATTTGAACAATTTGACCTTTTCAGATTCAGATATCGATTATTTAAGAGAAATCGGCGGATATCCGGAGGCTTTCTTGGATTATCTGAAAGAATTCAAATTTGCCTGCACGGTTCGTTCAGCTTTAGAAGGCGATCTCGTCTTCAACAATGAGCCGATCATTCAAGTTGAAGGACCTTTGGCACAAGCTCAATTGATCGAAACAGCCTTATTGAACATGGTTAATTTCCAAACATTGATTGCAACAAAAGCTGCTCGGATCAAGTCTGTGATCGGAGATGATCCCTTATTAGAATTTGGGTCTCGTCGTGCGCAAGAACTGGACGCAGCGATTTGGGGAACTCGTGCGGCTTATATCGGAGGTGCGGGTGCCACAAGTAATGTTCGAGCAGGCAAGATCTTTGGCATCCCTGCAAGCGGGACGCATGCTCATTCTCTTGTGCAATCCTATGGCAATGATTATGATGCCTTTATGGCGTATGCCAAGACGCACAAAGACTGTGTCTTTTTAGTCGATACGTATGATACATTGCGCTTAGGTGTACCAAATGCGATTCGTGTCGCAAAAGAACTAGGGGACCAAATCAACTTTTTAGGAGTACGGATCGATAGTGGAGACATGGCTTATATCTCCAAAAAAGTCCGAGAACAACTAGATGAAGCTGGCTTTACAGAAGCTAAGATCTACGCATCAAATGATTTGGATGAAAGCACGATTCTAAGTCTAAAAATGCAAAAAGCCAAAATCGATGTTTGGGGTGTCGGTACAAAGTTGATCACCGCCTATGATCAACCGGCATTGGGAGCCGTTTATAAACTGGTTTCGATCGAAAACGAACAAGGCGAAATGATCGATACGATCAAATTATCCGGTAATGCTGAAAAAGTTTCTACACCAGGCAAGAAACAAGTCTGGCGTATCACACGTAAAAAAGACGGCAAGTCTGAAGGGGATTATGTGACTCTTTGGGACGAAAACCCCCAGGAAGAAAAAGAGTTGTTCATGTTCCATCCGGTTCACACCTTTATCAATAAAACAGTGACAGATTTTGATGCTCGGCCTTTGCTGCAAGACATTTTTGTAGAAGGACAGCAAGTCTATCAATTGCCGGATCTTGAACACATCAAAGCCTATGCTACAAATTGTTTGGATTCATTATGGGATGAGTACAAACGAGATTTGAATCCGCAAAAATACCCAGTCGATCTCTCTCAAGAGTGCTGGAATCACAAGATGCGGACCATTGAAAAAGTGCGTACGCAAACCAAAACAGAAATTATTTAATTGGTCCTAGAAAGCTAGGACCAATCTTCAAAAAAATTAGGAGGCGTTTCTATGACATTGCAACAAGAAATCATTCGCGAGTTAGGCGTAGTTCCAACAATTGATGCGAAAGCAGAGATTCGTAATAGCATTGAATTTTTAAAAGCATATCTTCAAAAAAATCCCTTTTTGAAAACTCTTGTTTTAGGGATCAGCGGTGGACAAGATTCAACACTGGCTGGTCGATTGGCTCAGTTGACAATGGAAGAAATGCGCAGTGAGACGAATGATCCCAATTATCAGTTCATTGCGATCCGCTTACCTTATGGAGAACAGGCTGACGAAGAAGATGCCAAAAAAGCCATCGAATTTATCAAACCGGACATTACATTACGAGTGAATATCAAAGCAGCCGTCGATGCGCAAGTGGCAGCCGTCGAAGAAGCTGGCTTACCTGTTTCTGATTTTAATAAAGGCAACATCAAGGCACGTCAGCGGATGATTACTCAATATGCCGTTGCAGGCGAAAAAGCTGGCGCTGTTTTAGGAACAGATCACGCGGCCGAAAACATCACCGGTTTCTTTACAAAATTTGGTGATGGCGGAGCTGACCTCTTGCCGCTATTTCGTTTGAATAAACGTCAAGGACGTCAATTGTTGCAAGAATTAGGAGCGCCGGAAGCACTGTACAAAAAGGTTCCTACTGCTGATTTGGAAGATGGCAAACCAATGATCGCTGACGAAGTAGCACTTGGTGTGACTTATGATGAGATCGATGATTACTTGGAAGGAAAGACCGTTTCACCAAATGCGCAACAAACGATTGAAAATTGGTGGCACAAAACACAGCATAAACGGCATCTGCCAATATCAATCTTTGACGACTTCTGGAAATAAATCTTTTTTACTCTGTGATAGTTTTTGGTCCATCGCATCTAGGAGAAAATAAATATCCGAACGATTTATGAATGAATTTTTTCCGAGAGGCCTCGCTGTATCGCTCAACGAGGTCTTCTGGATTTCATAGATTGTTCGGGATTTTTTGTTTTTTTTTTATCTTAGTCATAACTCTCTTCAAGGAAGAATGGCAAGAATAAAAAAACAAAACAAGCAAACGGCTCTTTACATTCTAAATCGCAAAGCATAAAATACAGGTTATGGTTAGAAAAGGAGGAATGTCCTTCGTGAAAAGAAAGATTCATCCCAAGTTGCAGATGGGGCTAAAACTAATCGGTAGTTTTATTTTGATTCTCTTTAGCAACCTTTATCTACAATGGTGTCAAAACAACCTTTCTGTTGAGCTAGCATTAAAATTTGCTTTTTCTTGGCACACAGAAAAGTTTTTCTTAGCTTGTCTGGTGCTGCTGCTTTTCTATGGGTTATTGACAAGTCTGGCTGGATCCCTTGGAGTCGGGGCGCTGTTTTATAGCATTGTGATCGGGATCTTGGGTTATGCAAATTACCTCAAGATGGCTTATCGGCAAGAACCAATCTATCCAGATGATTTGAAAATGATCACTCAGTTTGATTTGCTGCATACGATGATCGGAACAGGCCCCTTCGTCTTGGCGATGCTATGTGTGATACTCGCAGTGGGGGCAATTATCTGGAGTATTTATCGCAGCCGTAAATTGTCAAAAAAGAAACAGATCCTCAGAGGGCTGACAATGCTCGTTTGTACAGTTGGTTTAGTTTATGTTTCGCATTTTAATGACAGCAATAATTTGCTTAGAAAAGCGTATAACCGGACCGCATTATGGATCCCTTATTCACAAAAAATGAATTACTACAATACCGGTTTTATTGGTGGGTTTCTATTCAATCTGCGGGTCGATGCAATGGAACAACCAGCGGGTTATTCTGAAGCTGCGATAAAAGAAATTGCCAAAAAATATACCGCTGAAGCTGGCGAAACAAACAAAACGCGTGACCAAGAAGCGCCAAATATCGTTTATGTCATGAGCGAAAGCTTTTCTGATCCGAGCCATCTAAAAGGACTGACGATTACAGGGGATCCTTTGAAGGATTATTATGCGGTAGCCGATCAAACGATCAGTGGGAAAATGTTGTCGCAAAATTATGGTGGCGGGACTGCAAACATTGAATTTGAAGCATTGACCAGTTTTTCAATGGGGTTGTTGAATCCGCAAATGACCACGCCTTACACGATGCTGGTCCCTAAATTGACACAATTGCCTTCAGTGGTCTCATTCTTGCAAAAACAAGGATATGATGCGACTGCGATCCACCCCTATGATACATCGATGTACAAGCGGAAAGATGTCTATGATGTGATGGGTTTTCAAACCTTTTTGGATCAAGACACGATGACTTACACGGACAAGATCGAGAACAATCCTTATATCTCGGATGCTTCTGCTTATAAAGAAGTTCTGTCTCTTTTGTCAGATGAGAAAAAGCCGCAATTCGTTCACTTGGTGACGATGCAGACCCATATGCCTTATGAAGGAAAGTATCAGACATTAAATTATCAAGCCACAGGCGATGGAAATATAACTGCTCTTGAAAACTATCTGCAAGATATCTCTTACAGTAGTACCGCACTAAAAGACTTTATTGAACAATTGAAGCAGCTGAATCGAAGAACAGTAGTCGTTTTCTGGGGGGATCACCTGCCAGGCATCTACTCGGATGCGATTAAAGATCAAAATGATACTGCTGCGCTGCATGAAACGGAATTCTTGATGGTGGATTCTGATGGAACCTTTTCAACTGACACTGTTCCGGTAACGAGTCCCTTTTACTTTGCACCTAACGTGTTGAATGAAAGTCAGCAACCAATCAATGGATTTTATGCGTTGCTGCTAGCACTGCAAGAAAAATTGCCGGCTTTTGAACATGGGCAGTATTACCAAGGCGAACAGTGGCGAAGTGAGCTAAGCTTAGATGCGAAATCACGGCAGTTATATGAAGACTATCAGCTGATTCAATATGACATTTTACAAGGAAAACAATATAGTTTACAGACAGATTTATTTGGCTAAGAAAAATTGTCTAACATAAAAAGGCTGTGACAAAAGAAGGATCAAGGAAGAAACACATTGCTCTTATTCAGAGGAGGCTGGTTTCTTCGCTAAATGTCTTTCTTTTGTCATAGCCTTTATTTATTGAGCAATCCTAGCGATGTGTTTTAAGCAGCATGTCTCTACTAAGGATCACAGATTTCTTGTAGGTCATTATAGATCTTGCCAAGTCCGTTGCTGATTGAAGTAAGCTGCTTCATTTTCAGCCTGTTCAACGATTGATTTCGGATAACCAAGCACTCGCAGTAGGGCAATCGCATTACGGCTTGTTGAAGGACCTTGTTTGACCTTATAGTCAAAAGAGATACCGTCATCGGCTGTGACTTGTTCAGAAAAATGGATATTGCTGCAGTCATTTTTCAATATTTCAGTCAGTTCAATATCATGAGTCGCAATAAAAGCCAAACTTGTATAACGGCTCAACCAATGAATGATACTAGCAGAAGCAGCGATCCGCTCAATCGTATTGGTTCCCTTCAGTATCTCATCGACAAAGCAATAGCAGCGTTCTTTTTGCTGAACTTGTTCCAACAATCGTTTGATCGACTTGATTTCTGCAACAAAATAGCTATCGCCCTCAAACAAATCGTCTTCGACCGCCATTGAGGTCAACACATGACCAGGTTCCATCGTAAAGGATTCAGCAACAGCTGTTTGGATAGTTTGCGCCAATAGACAATTGATAGCGATGCTTTTGACATAGGTCGATTTGCCAGAAGCGTTTGACCCGGTTACCAGTGTATTGGTTTGCCAGTCGACATCATTCATGACAGCTTCAGTCAGAAGGGGATGATAGGTCCCTTTTGCGCTGACCGTTCCTTTTTTGAATTCAGGGATACAAGTGATCGGCATATAGGTACGGAAATTAAGGATCGCGCAAGCAATTTCCAACTTGCCTAACAATTCCCATAATGCGATCGCTTGTTGATTGTATCGAGCCAATAAGGTAACGACGTAATGGTACGAGATAAAAGGCAGCATAAAGATGATATTGATGTATTCAAAAAGCATATCGCCTTCACTGCCATTTTTTGAACGAAAAGAAACGCCGAATCGGGGGATTTTTTTCAGAGGCAGCAGTTCTTTTTTGATTTGCTCTTGTAATGGTGTGGCAAGTTTGGCAATCTTGTTGCCGCAGGCCACTGTCTGAACTAGATAGCGCATACTGTTGAGTTCTGTTTCTAGTGTGGCTTTTTTGATCGAATAGTAAACCGTATTAAAGAGGACGCTTATCAAAATCACTGCAATTCCTGGCAAAAAGCCAAAAGCTATCAAAATCAGCCCAACAATCGGCAAACAGCCCAATAAAATAAAGACAGGCAAGTTGCCAATACTTTCTTTCTTCCCTGATGCCAGATAGTTTTTGGAAAAGTTATTATCCAGTTTCCCAAGTTGGGCAAAGGTATATTGGGTATCTTCGCGAATTTTTGGATTGGCTGCGAAAAAATCAATTAACGCGGTCAGCTGTCGATCCGGCTTAAATTGAAAGTTGCGCAACTGCTGATAGAGAGCTTCAGAACCTACACTGGAGTAAGTACTGTTGATCATTTCAAAAACCTCGAATAAGTCTAAGTCATACCAAGTAATGTCATCGATCTCACTATCATGGGGATAAAAATCTTTCTCTACCATCCAGGCCTTTTTGAGGCTTTCTTCTTTGTCAAAGCGAGGCTGACGGGGGAATTTTCCCCATTCTTGTTTGACGCGACGTCTTAATTTTATTCGGTTCCAAGTATCTAAGCCAATAATAAGTGCACTAACGAACAAGATAATCAAGATAACCATATATTTTGCGTCCATGTTTTTCTCCGTTTCTAGGAGCAAAAGCAGGATCTAGCTCCTGCTCCTTCTAAGTTAATTGATTTTACGCAAGACATCATAAATGCGTGCGATGTCCTGCGTTGTTCCTCGCAGTTCAAAATCAGCTAGAAATGGAATCTGGAACTGTTCAGCATATTGTTTGGCAGTCAGGCAGTATTGATAATTGAAATTTTTGTTGCCGCTGCCGATCACACCGCGACAATAGCGGGCATTATCCGCATAATCAATATACTCCCGCATGGTTTCTGTCAAAATTTCCTGATCCCCATTATCTACGCCGTTGCCGCCTTCAAGATAGGTCGGCACAAACACGACAAAAGGTTCGCTTTCTTCTTCGAAAATGGAATTGTCATCAATTTCTTTGACGGACCATTCTAGAGGATGCGCTGTTGGCTGCTGGGCGGCATAGTCCATTAGTCGTTTGACAAATGCCCGGGTATTTCCTGAGATTGAAATATAAAGTAGTTTCATGTCATCACCTTCCGTATCCAGTATAACAGAATCAAAATAAAATAGAGCAGGTCTTTTGTAGCCAAAGGAAGGAAAAATAGGTAAACTAAGTAGATAGAAAAGGAGTGAGCATATGTTTTCTGAGATGCATCATGTGGCCATTATTGCCAGTGATTACCAACGAGCAAAATCATTTTATGTCGACAAATTAGGATTTAAGGTGATCCGTGAGCACCATCGTCCCGAAAAAAACGATACCAAAATCGATTTGGCTTTTGGCTCATCTGAGATTGAGTTGTTTATCGTGGATCAACCACCTAAACGAGAAAGTTATCCGGAAGCAACCGGCTTACGACACTTGGCTTTTCGAGTAACAAACATTGAGAAAATGGTAGCAGAACTTGAAACAAAAGGAATTACGTGTGAGCCGATTCGCTTTGACAGCTTTACGAATAAAAAAATGACATTCTTCCAAGACCCAGATGGGTTGCCACTGGAACTACACGAATAGTATCGAGGATTCATTCGAAGCGCAACGACACTTTTTTACTTCGGATGACAAAAAAATGCTGTTATTCTGAAGAAAACACAAGGAGGAGAAATCGTGATTCGATTTGCACAAAAAGAAGATCGTTTTGCTATGGCGAAACTTGTTTTAGTCATTTTAAAAGATATGGAATTACCGTTTGTGGCAGAAATAGGAGAAGAAAAAACGCTCGAGATCTTGGCTGAAGCGATGTTAGAGCCTGATTATCGTTATGGTTATACCAGAGGATTGGTCAATGAAATCGATGGACAAGTGGCTGGGGTTGCTTTTGGTTACCCAGATAAAGATGAACCTACCATTGATGAACCGTTAACGAAGATTCTGGAGTCCTACGGTTTGGATAAAGAAATGAAACTGTTCGTTGATCAAGAAACGTTGCAGAACGAATGGTACTTAGATACCATTTGTGTCGATGAAAAATTCCGTGGAAAAGGGGTTGGCTCAGCTTTATTGGCTGCACTGCCAAAAATTGCCCAACGAGATGGCTATACCACAATTGGTTTAAGTGTCGATAAAGCCAATCCACACGCCAAACGTCTCTATGAACGTCACGGTTTTCAAGTGGTTGCTGAACGAAAGATCAGTGGTCATCTATATGATCATATGCAAAAAGAAACCAGTTGAGTATCTCAGCTGGTTTCGTTCGTTAATCGTAACTCCAAATGTTGCTGGGTCTTGCGTTTGCGATTGTAGAGCCAATAATCCATAATCGCAGCAATACAAATGCAAACTGGCGCATCCTCATCGTTGACCACATCGATCACATAATAATCGCCAGTCAATAGTGTTGCTTTATCCATTTCCATGATCTTCTTGTTGAAATGATGGATCGCATACCGATGATTGTAGATATCCCCATGGACAGCCCAATGGAGCTGTTGGATATAATAAAAATCCCCAGGCCAGTTGAAAATTTTTTGTAACGTACCTACTTTTTCAAAGTCCTTGTAGATCTCAAATCGTGTGCCAAAGGTAAAACTGATTTGCTTAATACTGGCGACCAGTGTGCCGTCCAAACGATAGAGGGAAAGTGCATCGCCATTAGTTCCCCAGCGCCCGACCATCAAGAATAACGATTTGCCCTTTTCGTCTTTAACGATCGTTCGCGTGATACTGCTGAGTTGTCTGTCTTGAATAAAAAATTCCGACATATCTACGCCTCCTCTTGTATCCCGAAAAGCTGCGTCAATTATAAATTCTCATCGATTGCCCGAATAATTGCTTTGCCGACTCCTGATTCAATGTTAGTATCCGTCAGATACTTCGCATATTCTTTGACTTCGATTTCCCCGTTACCCATAGCAAAGCTGACACCAGCAAGCTGTATCATGCTGACATCATTCAAGTTGTCACCAATCGTCATGACATCCGACAGTTGAATCGCTCGCTCTTTAGCAACGTGTGCCACCGCGATCCCTTTTTGGGCATTGCGATGATTGATTTCAATATTGTTTTGTCCGGAAGAAGTAACCACTAAGTCGCCATAACCATCGATTTCTTGTGTGATCGGTCCTAAAACACGCGCGCCATCTTGATGGAAGCAAATGATTTTTAAGATTTCCAGATCTTCAATCGCAAACAGTTCATTGAAGTCTTTGACATAATTGATGGGAAGAAAAGCTAGTCGTGCAGCAGTCATGGCAATGGCCATTTTGTGGGTCAGATGGGGCATTGCTTCTGCTGTATGGATCGCAAAATTCTCGATTCGGCGCGTCTGGCTTTCTGAATAAATGCCATTGCTCGTGGAAATCTCAAAATAAATGTCTTTTTCTCTTAATAAGTCCATCAATGAACGGGTTTTTTCTTTAGAAATAGGAACGGTGAATAAAGAAGTTCCTGATTTGTCAAACACTTGTGCACCATTAAGTGTGATCATAGCACAATCAATACCGGCTTCTTGCAAAGGCGGCAGAGCTTCTTTCCGGTTGCGCCCAGTGGCCACCATGAATTCGACTCCTTGGGATTGGGCATATTTGATCGCTTGGATATTTTCTTCTGAAATCTGCATGTTGGCGTTTAGTAAAGTACCATCCATATCAGAAGCGATTAATTTTATCATTGTCAGCGTCCTTTCTTATGGTTTCTATAGAATAGTGTACCACAAATCAGCAATTATTTTTGAGAATGTCTCCTTGTTTCTTAGGCAGATCTTTTGTTATCCTTAACTAAAAGCAAAGGAGCGAGACGATGAGAAAGATTTTAGAAAATGATTGGCAAGAAGTTTTGCAAGCTTCATTCGATCAAACCTATTACCAACAGTTACGGGAATTTTTGAAAGTAGAATATGCAACACAGAAGATCAACCCGGCAATGGACCATATTTATGAAGCACTGAAGCTGACTCCGTATCATGAAGTGAAAGTAGTGATCTTAGGACAAGATCCATATCATGGTCCGCATCAAGCCCATGGGTTATCTTTTTCAGTCCAACCCGGAGTACGGATTCCGCCTTCTTTACGCAATATCTATAAGGAATTGCAAAGTGATCTAGGCATCGCGCCAGTCTCTCACGGTTATTTGGTTCCTTGGGCGCAACAAGGAATTTTACTACTAAATACGGTGTTGACAGTTCGTGAAGGACAGGCTTATTCGCATCGAGGCAAAGGATGGGAACGATTGACAGATACTATCATCGAAAAGCTGAATCAACGGGATAAACCAGTGATCTTTGTATTATGGGGAAAACCAGCCCAGCAAAAGAAAGCGTTGATCGATACGAAAAAGCATATCATCATAGAATCTCCCCATCCAAGTCCGTTATCTGCCAGTCGTGGTTTCTTTGGATCGAAACCATTTTCAAAAATCAATCAAGCATTGATCGCATTGGATGAAACACCAATTGACTGGCAATTACCAGAAAAAATAGTACAGGTGTGAAACTGTAGTAGTGCAGAAGAGACGGACTGTGAATTGTGTAACAAAAATTATCTTTTTCGATTAGTACAGCATTTTTATCTGTTCTTTTTTTTGCAACTATTGTACAATGTAAGGGTATAAAAAAACTGGAGGTCTTTACCCGTGGAACTATTCGAAAGTTTAAAATTTAAAATCGTGCGTCGTCATATCAAAATCGTTTTCCCAGAAGCAACAGATCCTCGTATCCTTGGTGCAGCAAGCCGTCTACGTTCAGAAGAATTGGTAGAACCAGTTTTGATTGGTAACCCTGCTGAGATTGAGAAAGCAGCGGAAGCTCGAGGAATCAACATCGCTAATTTTGAGATCCTAGATCCTGAAAACTATGACCGGTGGGATGAAATGGTCGAAGCTTTTGTTGAGCGCCGAAACGGCAAAGCAACAAAAGAGCAAGCCGAAGAAATCTTAAAAGATGTTAATTATTTTGGTACGATGTTAACTTACATGGGGATCACTGAAGGAATGGTTTCAGGTGCGATCCATTCAACGGGCGATACGGTTAGACCTGCATTGCAGATCATTAAAACAAAACCAGGCGTGAGCCGCACAAGTGGTGCCTTTTTGATGGTTCGTGGTCGTGATCAAGAAAAATACCTATTTTCTGACTGTGCCATCAATGTGAACCCTTCTGCCCAAGAATTAGCAGAGATCGCTGTTGATTCAGCAAAAACAGCGGAATTATTTGATATCGATCCAAAAGTTGCCATGCTTAGCTTCTCGACAAAAGGTTCAGCTAAAGCACCAGAAGTCGATAAAGTGGTTGAAGCAACAAAAATTGCCCAAGAATTGGCGCCTGAGTACGAAATCGATGGTGAATTGCAATTCGATGCTGCTTACATTTCAGCTGTCGCTCAATTAAAAGCACCAGAATCAGAAGTAGCTGGTAAAGCAACGGTCTTTGTCTTCCCAGATTTACAATCTGGAAACATTGGCTACAAAATCGCACAACGCTTCGGTAACTTCGAAGCAATTGGACCAATCCTGCAAGGATTGAACAAACCAATCTCAGACCTTTCTCGCGGATCAAACGAAGAAGACGTCTACAAACTATCCATCATCACAGCAGCACAAACATTGATGGATAAATAAGATAACTAATCAAACAACCAAGCCGTTCCTTTTGTCAAGGAACGGCTTTTTGCTGCGAATCACAACGATTGGCTTGCATAGCAAGACAGAGTTGATGATGAGCAGTACTAGGCGACTAAAGGGAGCGTAGTAACCTTCAGCCTGAATCACTGCGATTGGCTTGCGAAGCAGAGAGCAGATGATGAGCAGCGGGGATCAAAGAAAGCGTAGTAACCTTCAGCCTGAATCACTGCGATTGGCTTGCGAAGCAGAGAGCAGATGATGAGCAGCGGGGACCAAAGAAAGCGTAGTAACCTCAGTATGAATCACAACGATTGCCCTTAGAGTGGCATGGAAGTCTAGTTAGCGCAACAAGCTTAGAAACAATTGCAGGCAAAGCAAGATGAGGGGCGTCGCTTCCAAAAATACTGCCCACAGCAGGATAAAAATGGTTTTTCTTTCAAACTCCTTGCGACGGTACGCTCTTTACTTTTGATTCTAAAACAAGCTATACTAACTACTAACAGCAAGTGAAAAGATAAAGGACGGATCAAACATGATAACGATCGCTGATTTAGATGCAACAGAAAAATTTGCCGAAGTGATTGGCAGAGTGGCCCTGCCTGGAGACAATTTGGTGTTAACTGGGGAACTGGGAGCCGGTAAAACGACGTTGACCAAAGGGATCGCTCGAGGTCTGGGGATCAGTCAACTGATCAAAAGCCCAACCTATACGATTATTCGTGAATATACTGAAGGTCGGTTGCCACTCTATCATATGGATATTTACCGGGTAGAATTTGGCGCATCAGACTTGGGATTAGATGATTATTTTGAAGGTGATGGTCTTTCTGTGATCGAGTGGGGAAATCTTCTGGAAGAGTCTTTACCGGAAGATTATTTGGAACTGATTTTGGAAAAAGATAATACAGAAGAGCAAAAACGTTTTGTGAAATTGCTTACATTTGGTCCGAAAGCTGAGGCTTTCCAACAGCGTATTTTGGCGCAATGGGAGGCAGATAATGAGTGACATTCATTTGACATTGCGTGAGGCTCGGGGCGAAGATGCGGCAGAACTCTTGGCAGTCAGTCAAAAGATTGGTCAAGAAACTGACTTTTTGGTCATGGATGAAACAGGCCTCGCCCTGCCTGAAGCAATGTTGGCACAGCAACTAGAAAGCTTGTATGAACAAGACAATCACCTCCTATTGTTAGCCCTTGATGGAGAACGAATTATTGGTATGGCTTCTATCAAAGGTTATTCGGAATGGCGCATGGCCCATGTAGGAGAAATAGGTCTATCGATTTTAAAAGACTATTGGGGAATGGGACTAGGGTCACTTCTTTTAGAAGAATTGCTTGAATGGGTCAGTGAAGTAGGGTTGTTGACACGCTTGGAGTTGACGGTCCAAGCGCGCAATGAACGATCTATCCATTTATATCAGAAGTACGGATTTGAAATTGAAGGTTGTATGAAACAAGCCGCCCAAACAAAAGATGGGCAACGAATTGATGTTCTAATGATGGCAAAATTAGTTGATGAGGAGTGAGAAGGATGATCCTGCTTGTTGAACCGGCCCTAGCAGACAAAGAACAGTTAACAGCTTATCGCGCATCATTTTTAGAAGACAATGAAACTATCCACGGAGGTTCTGGGCTAGAAACAGCGGAGACAATCGAAAAATGGCTTGAACTGCAAGAAGCCTACAAATCACCGGCAACTGTTCCTGCTAGTCATGTCATTAGTCGGGTTTATCTTGCAAAACAAGCAGATACAGTCATCGGAATCTTGAATCTGCGGCTAGAGCTCAACGACTATTTGCTGCAGCAAGGCGGTCATATCGGTTATTCTGTGAAAAAAACGTATCGCCAAAAAGGATATGGGACAGCAATGCTTGCTCAATCCTTGTCGATTGCCAAAAGCTTCGGAATAGAAAAAGTACTGGTGACATGCGATGCTCACAATCAAGCATCTGCTAAGGTCATTGAAAAAAATGGTGGTCAATTAGAAGATATATGGATCGATCCGGTAAATGGGAATAGTACTCGTCGTTATTGGCTTTCAACAAATAACTGAAAGACAAAAGAGTAAGAAAGTAAGAAGAAAAGTAAAAAACTGATACTCATTTTACGAGTACCAGTTTTTTTAATGGGTCGATCCCGAAATCGTTTTCTTGACGTAATAAGATCTGAGCACAGGCACGACTATCTTCAAGGGCGTCGTGGTGATTCAGCAAAGGAATCTGCAGCTGTTGGCAGACAGTATTCAGCTTGTGATTCTCGAATTCAGGATAGAGTTTGCGGCTTGTACGTACTGTACAGAGTGAAAGATAATTTGGCTGTTCTATTCCATAGTAATCAAGACATCCAGCTAAAACGCCAGTATCGAAACCAGCATTGTGGGCAACGATCAGACTGTTGAGATTATAATATTGCTGGATTTGTTTCCAAATGTCAGGAAATTTAGGAGCATTGACGACGTCTTCCGGATGAATGCCATGGATTTGGATATTTTTCCAAAAGAAATCTGTCTCCGGCTGGATCAACGTGTAGTATTCTCCAACAATTTTACTGTCCCGAACCATGACTAATGCCAATGAACAAGCACTGTGCTTTTGATAATTGGCTGTTTCAAAGTCCATTGCGATAAAATTCATTGCCTTCACCTCAAAGCTATTCTAGCACAAATCTTTGAAATGAAAAGATACAAGATTTTTTTGGCAGGATGGCCGATAGGACACAGCGAAAGAATATGGTAAGCAATTAGTTTAACTGCAATTCGACGGGGCAATGATCACTGCCTAAGATTTCTGTATGGATTTTTGCATCAACCAGGCGGTCATTTAAATCGTCTGAAACAACGAAGTAATCGATGCGCCATCCAGCATTATTTTTGCGCGCATTAAACCGGTAACTCCACCAAGAATAAATCCCTTCAGCATCGGGATAAAAGTAGCGGAAAGTATCCGTAAAGCCTGCTGAAAGTAAGGTTGAAAATTTTTCCCGTTCTTCAGGAGTGAAGCCGGCGTTTTTTTGGTTGGTTTTCCAGTTTTTAAGATCAATGTTTTGATGAGCGACGTTCAAGTCACCGCATAGGATAACTGGTTTTTGCTGTTTCAGATCGGTCAGATAGGCACGAAAAGCATCTTCCCATGTCATGCGATAATCGAGACGACGCAATTCATTTTGGGCGTTTGGTGTATAGCAAGTGACTAAAAAGAATTCGGGGTATTCCAGGGTGATCACCCGGCCTTCGGCATCATGTTCCTCGATGCCAATCCCATAATGGGCAGCAAGTGCCGGTTCTTTAGCAAAGATCGCTGTACCAGAGTATCCTTTCTTTTCTGCATAATTCCAGTATTGCGTGTATCCTGGCAGATCCAACTCGATCTGCCCTGCTTGCAGCTTCGTTTCTTGCAAACAAAAGAAGTCTGCATCGAAGGTCTCAAAGGCTTCTAAAAAGTTCTTTTTGACGATTGCTCGTAAGCCATTCACGTTCCAAGAAATAAATTTCATATTTGTCCTCCTCGGTTCAACTATATTTTCCATTCTACCGAAAAAAAGTGTAAGATTAAAGCAAGACGTAACGTTTAGGAGGAATCAGTCATGAAGATCGGTGTTATCGGGTTAGGAAATATTGCACAAAAAGCATACTTGCCAAGTTATATTGCATTGCAGGATCAAGCGGATTTTTATTTTGCCACCCGGCGTGAATCCGTTCAGAAAGAATTGCAGCAACGTTATCGGTTGGCGCATATGTACACCAATTTAGACGAGCTGATCGATCAGGGAATCGAGGCTTGTTTCATTCATACAGCTACTGGCAGCCACTATGAGTTGATCAAAAAATGTCTGACAGAAGGAATCCATGTCTTTGTCGATAAACCGGTCAGCGAGAATTTTGCTGAAGTAGAAGAATTGTTTGCTCTAGCTAAAGCAAAACAAAAGTTGTTGATGGTCGGCTTCAATCGCCGCTTTGCCCCGATGGTCGATCAATTAAAACAAATTCCGGATAAGCGGATGATTTATCTGTCAAAACACCGGCAAGCTGCTAGTCATGATACCAAGTATGTGATCTATGATCTCTTCTTACATTTGGTGGATACTGGTGTCTATTTATTGGATGAACCGATCATCGCGCATACTAGTCAGATCAAAGAATCAGCGGATGGATTGGAGACGGCCACACTGATCTTGGAAACAGCACATACAACGGCGATTTTGACGATGGATCTCAAGAGTGGTGCCAATACGGAAGATTACCGGATCACCGCCAAAAGCGGAACCTATGATGTGAGGAATTTGACTGCTCTTACGGAGTATGTGGAGGGGAAAACGGTGGAACATGAGTTTGGCGATTGGGAAACAACGTTGAACAAACGAGGGTTCTATCCATTAGTTTCGGCATTTATTGCAGCAGTCGCCGATCCAACAGCTATCGATCTGCGCCAAGCGCAAGTGATAGACAGTCACCAGCTTTGCCAAGAAATGATCGCTGCCAATCATCGGGCAAAAAGTGATTCTTTAGAGAAGTAGCAACTTTTCAATGAACATGCTAAAATAAGGAAGATGTTTAATGTGAAAGGACTCTTTCTTGTGAATAAAGAATTAATGATCAAGCAATTTCCAGAAATTGCGTTACTAAAAGATGAAGCTTTATTGAATTATACGTATACGAAAACAGGAGGGCCTGCAGATATCCTGGCTTTTCCCAAATCAGCAAAAGAAGTAGAACAAATTGTCGCCTATTGTCGAGAAACTGATACTCCTTGGTTGGTCTTAGGCAATGCTAGCAACTTGATCGTTCGTGATGGTGGGATTCGCGGTGTTGTGATCATGCTATCAGAAATGAATCAGATAACGGTAGAAGATACCACTTTGATCGTCGAAGCAGGCGCGAAGCTGATCGATACAACGTATGTGGCACTCCATGAATCGTTGACAGGATTTGAGTTTGCTTGCGGGATTCCAGGAAGCGTCGGGGGAGCGGTATTTATGAATGCCGGTGCTTATGATGGTGAGATTCAAGATATTTTTGCGTCCTGTGATGTCTTGCTCGCAGATGGACGCGTCGTGACTATGATGAAAGAAGAGATGGCGTTTTCTTATCGCCACAGTACGCTTCAAGACCAACATGCGATCATTCTGTCGGCTCGTTTTGATTTGGCGCAAGGGGATCAAGATCAAATCAAGAAACGAATGGATGAGTTGACGGAACTCCGTCAGCTGAAACAACCATTAGAATATCCTTCTTGCGGCAGTGTCTTCAAGCGGCCTGTTGGTCATTTCACTGGCAAGTTGATTCAAGACGCCGGTTTACAAGGATTGAAATGGGGCGGCGCGCAAATTTCTGAAAAGCATGCTGGCTTCATCGTCAATGTCGATCATGCTACAGCGACGGACTATGTGGAACTGATCGCTCATATCCAACAAGTGATCAAGGAGCGATTTGATGTCCAGTTAGAGACAGAAGTGCGTATTATCGGAGAAGAAGCAAAATAATTCAACATGTTCGTAATTGTGACAACGTCTGATGACAAATCGATATCTGAAGAATGAATGTATTGCAAGGCTTCGTAAGGCATCGTTGCGATGTATCGAGAACCTATAGCATTACTTGAATCTTTCAGAACGGTTGTTTATTTGGACAGTTGTCACATTTTTTATTAAAAAAGGCAATGGGAAGGCTGTACTATTTGTCTACCCATTCCGTCTTGGCTACAATAAAGAAAAGGGGAAAATGGAGGGATAGTATGAAAAAGTGGTTGGGTATTGGCTTGTTGGTTGGGCTATTCTTTTTAACCGGTTGTACGAAATTACCGCAGGATCAGTTTGCTGATGGGTTAACAGTACAAAAAGATATGAATGCTGGTGACTTTAGCGTGACGATCGATACATTTGAATTTGCTGGCGAGGACAGCCAAAATTCACAAGAAAGCATGATCGCAGGGATGATTTTCTCCCAGTTGGCGGGAACCAAGATCACAGGAAATTTTGTTGAAGATCCAAAAAGCAAAAATATTCGTTTGGATGCCTCACTGTCTTCTGGAGAAATCGATGTTCCACTGAATCTTTTGATCGATGGCAAGAGCCATGACACCTACCTTTCAGCAGAAATAGTTGAGGCAATGAGCAATCTGTTTGCATTTGATACATTCGGTACATCGGATACGTTTGCATCGGATACATTTGATAGTAGCGAAACGCCAGATACGATGGGGAAAGATAAATATATTCGTCTGTCACCAGATGAGATGTCAGATCTTGACACGGACCAGCTATTGAACAATAGCTTATTTTCTTCTGAGACATTGGCAGAGTATGTCAAAACGTTGGATCGTGAATCTTTTAAAAGAGATGGTGACACCATCACGCATACATTCACAAAACAAGAGCTGTTGGACTTTGTTGACTATGCCAAAAAACAAAAGGCAGACACTAGTGAGATTACGCAGTGGGAAGATCTGCTGAAAGACAGTGAGCGTATTGATTTGACTGTATCTGTCAATGCAAAGAAACAAAACCAAAAAGTTGTGATGAACATGACCCAATCTGGCGAGCTGCCTTTGGCTATTGGGATCACGTTTACTATCAGCGGCAAACAAAGTGATGAAAAAGTTCAGTTACCTGCTTCAGAAAATGTCGTTGATCAGCAAGAGTTTTTTGATTCCTACCAAGAAGACTCTTTTTGGGATGACAGTTATTACGGCGATGATCCCCTCTCTGATGAAGATTGGACAAATTATACGCTAACAGACGAGGAGTTTGACCAATTATTAGAGATGGTTGCCACTGATCTACAGGGCATGACGGATGAAGAAATCGTTGATTTTTTGTTGATTTATGAAGACTTACTGACCGAAGAACAGGACCAGCGTTTGGCTGAGGCATTGCAAGTAAGCCAAAATTTATGAGCAGCATAAAGGAACACTAAAAAAAGAGCCATTGAAGCAAGCTTATCAAGCTGCTTCAATGGCTCTTTTTATTTGAAGTTCTTTCAAATGAATCAAAAACGTGGCTTTTTCGTCAATCTCAGTAATACAGAAGCAACAGCCATGGTCGCAATTCCTGCAACGATCGCCTCTGGGATACCTTGTGTCAAAATAACGCCAAGGATGGCGGTATAGACGGCAGTTCCGGCATTACCGATCGCAGCGGCATATTCTTGTTGGAATAAAAAGTAGATGAGGTTCATCACGAGAATCGTATTCGTCAATCCTCCAGCGATTCCAGCAATCAGCAACGAAGTGCTTTGCCGCTTGTTTTGCCACATTTTCTGGCAGGCTTTAAAGACAAAATAAGGGACGATTCCGATCAGAATGCGAGGAATCAGAGCAACCAAGATCGCTTTCCAACTTCCATGATCCATGCCATAGACTGGGACAAATGGCGAGAACACAAAAGAAAGCGGCGAGATGATCCACGTTGAACGGACCATACTAATGATGCCAAAAGCCCCTCCCAGAAAGCCGCCGATCCGTGGTCCTAAAATGATGGAAGCAATGATCACGGGAATGTGCATCGTAGTAGCATTGATCGGACCTAAAGGAATGAACCCTAGAAAAGGAACGGATGCTAAAAGAATCAAGATCCCCAGGAAAAATGCAGTTAAAACTAAATCAAAAGTGGCTATTTTTTTCATGTTAGACTCCTCGTACTTCCAATGCTGCAACACCTTGTTCAACGATCGCTTCCACGGTCGCCAGCGCGCCGCGGCCGAAATCCCCGCAAGCCAACAAGGCTTCGCGAGGAGCGATCTCTTGATAACCGACCTCTTTCAAAATGGCTAGATTTCGTTGCACGATTGGATTTTGATACATATTGGTATTCATCGCTGGTGCAATCAGTTTTGGTACCTCCGCAGTCAATGCCAAAGCGACCGTTGAGATCAGATCATCTGCTAAACCATGAGCCAATTTACCAATCAAGTTGGCACTGGCTGGCGCGATCAAGAAAAGGTCCGCTTGCTTCGCTAATTCGATATGGTTGATCCGGTCAGGTTGGCGTTCTTGCATCACATCCACATGGATTGGTCGCTTAGATAATGACTGGAGAGTCAATGGTGTGATGAATTGCGTACTATTAGCAGTCATCATCACGTCGACTGCATACCCTCGTTTTGTCAACTCATTCGCGATATCCGCTGCTTTATAAGCGGAGATACTTCCGCTAATACCTAATAATACATGTTTTTGTTTCATTTTAATTCCTCCTTATCCAAGGGGCTCTTCATTTTTCAATAATGTATCTACGATCAATGCGGCAATTTCTGGCTTAGTATGGCCGGTACCGATTTTTTTATCGGCAGTTAGTAAGTGACCAATATGCTGATCTTCTTTGATCGTAGTCAAGTCATTGGCCAAGACATAATCTGCTTGATTTTTAGCTAGACTATCACGGGCTACTTGAAAAAGTGTTTCTTCCGAAACATCGACTAATAATTTGAAACCCACCAACTTTGTCTGAGGTTGTTTTGCTTTGATTCGCTGGATCACTTTAGGTGTTTTCTTTAAGACCATCACTAGATGATCAGTATTCGAAGAGAGTTTGCCTGACTGTTCCATTGACTGTGCTACTAATGTCTCTAACAACTCAGGAGATACTTGGTTGTCAAATTGTGGAAGCAGCTGATTGATCGCTGTCAAGAATGCTTCTTGTGACCAACTGTTAGCAGGTGTGAAATCACTGACCGCCATGCTGTGGATCACTGCAAAGTAAGTATGTGCCGATAATAAGGACTCAAGACAATTCAGTAATCCAAGAGTGCCTTCGATAGAGTGGACCGTCAATCGTGAATCGTTAGCTGGCTGTTTTGCTTGACGAGTTGTGACATAATCAATTTCAATCCCTTTTTCTAATAACGCTTCAGCGATGGCTTTGCCTAATGAACCTGTTGAATGATTCGTGATCGACCGTACTGAATCAATTTTTTCGGAAGTTCCGCCGGCAGTGATCAATATTCTCATGTTTCTGATGCCACCTTGACGATTGTCCGACCTTGATGGGTACCGGCTAATAAGGATGCGAGTGTTTCCGGCAATGTTTCAAAGGTAATCTCATGACTATGCAGCTGATCTGCGACATACCAGCCTGTTGCTAGACGTTGCCAAAGTTCGTTACGAGTGGCAGTGTCAACATTGACCGAGTCAATACCGATCACGCGGATGCCGCGAAGAATAAAGGGTAAAACCGTCGTTTCGATGTTGATCCCCCCAGCATTTCCGCATAAAAAGGCACCGCCGCCGTAACGGATTTGCGGCAATAATGCGGAAAGAAGGGAACCACCGACGGTATCAATAACTGCCGCTACTGTCTGCTTCGCCAGCGGTTTGATTTTTTCTGGTTGCCAATCAGCTGGATCAGTGATTTTGGTTGCTCCTAGTGCCAATACCCAGTCTGCCTCTTTTTTACGAGAAAGTGCGACGATGTTTGTATAGCCTAACTTATGCAACAATGCGATGCTGATACTTCCGACACCTCCGGAAGCTCCGGTAATGACGATCGGCGCTTCTTTTTCAAGGGCAAGTTTTTCAAGTTCGGTGACAGCCAGTGCCGCAGTAAAGCCAGCAGTACCATAACGCATACTATCTTTAGCCGATAAGGTTTCTGGTCGTTTGATCAGCCAATCAGCCGGTACCCGTTGGTATTGGCTGAAGCCACCGGGATGAGAAACACCTAGGCCGTAACCTGTCAGCAGTACTTGGTCGCCGGTTGAAAAATCCGGACTTTGACTTTCAATGACTTCACCAGCCAAGTCGATGCCTGGTGTCATCGGATAAGTACGGATAACACCGCCATTTTCTTTAGCTGCTAAAGCATCTTTATAATTGACATCGGAATAAGCGACTTTGACAAGAACGTCTCCCTCAGGTAAATCTGTCAGTTTGCAGGTCTTTAAAGTGGCAGTAAATGTTGGTTCATTTGTTACGATATAAGACGAAAATTCTGTCATTCAAGGCAACTCCTTTAATGGTTTGAACTCATGATACCATAATCTGGTTGATTTTTAATCATTGTTGCGAAACAGATGATTATTCATGAGCCAATTTCTTCGTTAGAATGAGAGAAGAGCATTGAGAGCTACTGAATGAAAACGGCTAAATAAAGGCATTATGTGACAGCTGCCCATTGGCTGCAGCTCATTTAGTCAATAAGAAAGCTTCGAAAAATTCTCTTCAAAAAAGGTAAAAAAAGACTTGTTTTTTTTAGAAAAGTTTGTATACTGGAAAAAGTGAAATTAAACTTGAAGTTTACTATTAGCAAACTTTTTTGTGGGAATTTTTTACTATATTTTTGATCGAGGGGGAATGTAGATGGAGATTGGCGAGAAGCTCCGCAATTTGCGGGTCCAAAAAAATCTGACACAAGAAGAATTAGGGGAACGAACCGATTTATCCAAAGGGTACATCTCCCAATTAGAAAGGGATTTAAGTTCACCTTCAATGGAAACTTTTTTTACGATTTTAGAAGTCCTTGGAGTGACCCCGGAAGAATTTTTCCGTCAAGAAAATGCAGACCATCAAGTGGTCTATCGAGAAGAAGACAGTACGAGTTATTACGATGAAGAAAATGGCTATGAACTGCGGTGGCTGATTCCAGACTCGAATGAAAAAGAGATGGAGCCAGTCGTGTTGACTTTTGAGAAAGCCGGCGAGTATAAGACATTTGAACCTTCTTTAGCGGAAACATTTATTTATGTTTTGGAAGGAACGATTGCACTGAGCCTCGGGGAATCAGAATACAAAGCACGTAAGGGACAGTCCATTTATTACCAAGCAACAGAACCGCATCAATTGAGAAATATCGGCCGGCAAAAAAGTCGCGCCTTGATCGTTGTAACTGATTCTTATTTATGATTTAGGGGGAAAAAGTGTGGGAAAAACAATTATTTCGTTCAATAACGTGGTCAAGCGATTTGATGACGATGAAACCGTCTTGAAAAATGTTAGTTTTGATATTGAAGAAGGGCGTTTTTATACGCTTTTAGGTCCTTCAGGATGTGGGAAAACCACGATCTTACGGATCATTGCCGGATTTTCCGAAGCAACAGAAGGCGATGTTTACTTTGATGGCCAGCGTATCAACGATGTTCCGGCAAATCAGCGACAAGTTAATACTGTCTTTCAGGACTATGCGTTGTTTCCACATATGAACGTGTTCGAGAATGTGGCTTTTGGCTTACGGATCAAGAAGCTGCCGAAAGACGAAGTCACAAAGAAAGTCAAAGAAGCATTGCGATTGGTCCAACTTCCAGGTTACGAAAATCGTGAGATCAGTGAAATGTCCGGTGGACAGCGTCAACGGGTGGCGATTGCGCGAGCGATCGTCAATGAGCCGAAAGTTTTACTCTTAGATGAGCCTTTGTCAGCTTTAGACTTGAAATTACGAACAGACATGCAGTACGAATTGCGGGAACTGCAGCAGCGATTAGGAATTACCTTTATCTTTGTGACCCACGATCAAGAAGAAGCATTAGCGATGAGTGATGAGATCTTCGTCATGAATAAAGGAAAGATCATTCAAAGTGGGACACCGGTAGACATTTATGACGAGCCGATCAATCATTTTGTGGCGGACTTTGTCGGCGAAAGTAATATCGTGAATGGCACGATGATCGATGATAATTTAGTCGAGTTTGTCGGCAAACGCTTCGAGTGCGTGGATGGCGGTATGCGGGCGAATGAACCCGTTGAAATCGTGATCCGCCCAGAAGATCTAAGTTTGACCACCGCTGAGAAAGGGAAATTGATCGTTGAGGTAGACACGCAATTGTTCCGCGGCGTACATTATGAAATCATTTGTTACGATGAACAAGGCAATGAATGGATGGTCCATTCGACTAGAAAAGCCAAAGAAGGCAGCAAGATCGGTTTGTTTTTTGAGCCTGAAGACATTCATGTCATGCGTTTCAATGAATCAGAAGAAGATTTTGATGCTCGTTTAGAGAGCTACGAAGATTAGGAGGGAGCACATGACGAAAATGCGTCGTTTCTATGCAATACCCTATGTCTTTTGGTTATTGCTATTTGTTATCGCACCAGTATTATTGATCGTCTATCAGTCCTTTTTCGATATGGATGGGAATTTTTCACTGGTCAATTATCAAAGTTATTTAGGTTCCGGCAAGTATTTGATCATGACATTGAACTCCGTGTGGTATGCCTTTTTGATCACATTGATCACGTTGGTCATCAGTTATCCTACGGCTTACTTTTTGACAAAACTACGTCATAAAGACTTATGGTTACTGCTGATTATTTTACCTACATGGGTCAATTTGCTGTTAAAAGCCTATGCCTTTATTGGTATTTTTGGAATTCATGGCAGCGTCAATCATTTTTTGGAGATCATGGGTGTCGGACCAAAACAGATTTTGTTCACCGATTTTAGCTTTTTAACGGTAGCGGTCTATATTGAGCTGCCCTTTATGATCATGCCGATTTTCAATGCACTAGAGGAGATGAATCCTTCATTGATTAGTGCGAGCCGTGACTTAGGAGCGAACAGCTATGAGACTTTTCGCCGGGTCATTCTGCCTTTGTCATTGAACGGCGTCAAAAGCGGCATACAAGCAGTTTTCATTCCTTCTCTTTCACTCTTCATGCTGACACGTTTGATTGGAGGAAACCGTGTAATCACGTTAGGAACTGCGATTGAGCAGCATTTCCTTGTGACACAAAACTGGGGCATGGGTTCGACGATCGGTGTGATTTTGATTATTGCTATGTTCTTAGTGATGCTCCTGACAGGTGAGAAGAAAAAAGGAGGACAACGAAAATGAAAAAATTCCGCTGGTCAAATCTTTATCTTGTCGTTGTCTTTATCCTATTGTACGTCCCAATTTTTTATTTGATTTTTTATTCCTTCAATGATGGCGGTACAATGAATGACTTTACTGGGTTTACCTTTGAACATTACCAGTCCGTCTTTCAAGATACACGTCTGATGATCATTGTATTGAATACCTTTATGCTGGCATTTTTATCCGCCCTTTTAGCAACAGTGATCGGCACGTTCGGTGCGATGGGGATCTACTATACGAAAAAACGGCGAACACGAACAGCGTTGTTAAGTTTGAACAATGTCTTACTGGTTTCTCCAGATGTCATCATTGGTGCCAGTTTTCTGATTTTCTTCACGATGATCGGAAATTTGTTCCGCGGCTTTAGCCTAGGTTTTTTTAGTGTGTTACTGTCTCATGTGGCCTTTAGTATTCCCATCGTTGTTTTGATGGTTTTACCAAAGCTACAAGAAATGAATGATTCCATGATTGATGCCGCTCGTGACTTAGGTGCCAATAATCTGCAAGTCATCAAGAACATTATTTTGCCGTTTCTGACACCGGGGGTCATTGCCGGCTATTTCATGGCTTTCACTTATTCACTGGATGATTTTGCTGTGACGTTCTTTGTAACAGGGAATGGCTTTAGCACACTTTCTGTAGAAATCTATTCTCGTGCCCGTCAGGGGATCAGCCTAGAAATCAATGCCTTGAGCACATTGGTCTTTTTATTCTCAATGATTCTAGTCGTAGGGTACTACTTTATCAGCAAAGAAAATGTGTCGAAAAAACTACGTAAAAATCGGCGAGCGGAGGTGGCAAATCTGCGATGAAAAGATTACAATCTTTGGTCATAGGAATTGTCGCCATCATTTTGGTACTGCTGTTTGGTGTACGGGAGTTGGAACATTCTTCAGGAATGGCGGGCGCCAAAGTTTTGAATATCTATAACTGGGGTGATTATATCGATCCAGATCTTTTGAAGAAGTTTGAGAACGAGACCGGCTATAAGGTCAATTATGAAACCTTCGATTCCAATGAAGCGATGTTTACGAAAATTCAGCAAGGAGGAACGTCCTATGACATTGCCATCCCAAGTGAATATATGATCCAAAAAATGATGGAAGAGCACTTGCTGAAACCTCTTGATCACAGCAAGATCAAAGGGCTAGACAATATTGATCCCCGCTTCTTGGATTTAAGTTTTGATCCTGACAACCGCTATTCGATCCCATATTTTTGGGGGACTCTTGGTATCGTCTATAATGATAAATTTTTTGCTGAAGGTGAAATCAAGGAATGGGATGATCTGTGGAAACCAGAACTAAAAGACAGTATCATGCTGATCGATGGCGCGCGGGAAGTCATCGGTCTAGGGTTAAACAGTTTGGGATATTCATTGAACAGCAAAGACGACAAACAGCTTACAGCAGCCTTCAACAAATTGCGCAAAATGACGCCAAACATCAAAGCAATCGTAGCAGACGAAATCAAAATGTATATGGCAAACGAAGAAGCCTCTGTCGCTGTGACTTTCTCGGGAGAAGCAGCCGATATGATGTATGAGAATGAACATATCCATTATGTGATCCCATCCGAAGGATCCAATCTTTGGTTTGATAATATGGTTATTCCCAAAACGTCAAAAAATGAAGAAGGGGCCTATGCATTTTTGAACTTTATGCTTGAACCAGAAAATGCTGCTCAAAATGCTGAGTATATCGGTTATTCCACACCAAACAAAAAAGCACTCGCGTTATTGCCAGATGAAATCACGCAAGACAAACAGTTCTATCCTTCAGATGAGCTGATGAAGCATTTGGAAGTCTATGAAAATCTAGGCGCCCAATATTTAGGCATTTATAATGACCTATTTTTGGAGTTGAAGATGTACAGGAGATAATGGTAAAACTCAGTAAGAATGGGGATTTATCAACGTTCTAAAGAGCTAAAAATCGTCCTTTTTCTATCTGAGTTTTCCAATTTTCTACCAAAAGCGGCTTTTCAGCCGCTTTTTTTGTGTTATTTTATTTTTTCTACCACGTTTTTCTACCAGAGATACTTTGCTAGAAAAGCTTTGCGATAGAGATTTTTACCAGACGATGTTGAAAATAAAAAGACAGAAACGCTTGACCGTATATAGACGTTCATCTATATTGTATATAGATAATTATCTATATACAATTCAATAGGAGGTCCTCCATGGAAAACTATGAACAGATTGCTACCATCATGAAAGCCTTAGCTGATCCAAAAAGGCTGAAAATTGTTGACTTACTTTCTACAGCTGACTCTCTTTGTGCATGTGAAGTGTTGGAGCATTTTGACTTTACTCAACCGACATTATCACACCACATGAAGCTTTTAGAGAAGGCAGGAATTGTCAAAGTAACGAAAAAAAGTCAATGGCATCATTACGCTTTACAGGAAGATTTTGTTGAGGATTTCCTAGTAATTTTGAAGGAACTTCTTATCAAAGAAAAATCAATTAGCTAGTAAACGATAGGAGTCTTATGAATGAACAATGTATCTACGGAAGTAACTGAAAAACCTGCAATAAATTTTTTCGAGAAGTATCTAACAGTTTGGGTATTGTTATGTATGGCAGCAGGCATGCTAATCGGAAAGTTTTTACCTAGTGTCGCAGACCGATTAGAAAGCTATCAAGTATTAAATACAAATATTCCAATTGCCGTTTTAACTTGGGTTATGATTTTCCCAATGATGATGAAAATCGATTTTAAATCAATACTGAACGTCCGAAAAACATATCAGGGGATTATGATCTCTAGCATTACAAGCTGGCTAATTAAGCCGTTCTTGATGTTTGGCTTAGCCTCTTTCTTCTTTTATGTTGTTTTTAGCAATTTTATCCCAGCAGACTTAGCAAAAGACTATGTGGCTGGAGCGGTTTTGTTAGGGGCAGCGCCATGTACCGCTATGGTATTTGTTTGGTCAAACCTTACAAAAGGTGATCCAGCACATACCTTGGTTCAAGTATCAATTAACGATTTATTAATCATTGTCCTATTTGTACCAATTGTTTCTTTCCTTTTAGGAGTAAATAATGTGTTTGTACCATGGAATATTCTCTTTGCTTCTGTACTACTATTTGTGCTAGTACCGTTAGTTGGTGGGGCATTGACGAGATACTTCATGATAAAACGTAAGGGAATTGATTACTTTAACAATCGCTTCTTACCAAAGTTTGACTCCATTACAACGATTGGCTTGTTATTGACATTGGTAATCATTTTTACTTATCAGGGGGATATTATTTTAAACAATCCGTTTCACGTTCTCATGATTGCCGTGCCTTTAGTCTTACAAAATATTATTACCGCAAACTTTGCTTATTTTACTTGTAAATGGACAAAACAGCCTCATAATGTGGCAGCTCCAGCAGCTTTGATTGGTGCTTCAGACTTTTTTGAGTTATCGGTTGCCGTAGCAATTACGCTTTTCGGTGTCAATTCACCAGTTGTGCTAGTGACAACAGTTGGTGTTCTGACAGAAGTGCCTGTTATGTTGTTATTAGTAAAATTGATCAATGGAACGAAAGATTGGTTCCCGACAAAAGGAGAAAATGAATGAAAAAAATCTATTTCTTATGTACGGGCAATTCCTGTCGAAGCCAAATAGCGGAAGGATTTGCTAAAAAATACTTAGATGATTCTTGGGAGATTCGAAGTGCTGGCGTTGAAACTCACGGCTTGAATCCTAGAGCGGTGGCTGTAATGGAAGAATCTGGAATCGATATTTCGAATCAAACATCTGACTTGATTGATTTGGACTACTTTAATCAGTCCGATATGATTATTACTCTTTGCGGTGACGCAGCAGATAAGTGTCCCATGATTCCAAAGGAAAGCACACACCTTCATTGGGATTTAGTAGACCCTGCCAAAGCGAAAGGATCTGAGGCAGAAATTAGAAGTGCCTTTCGAAACACAAGAGATGAAATCAAAAAGAGAATGATTGAATTATCGCAGCAGTTAAATGTGTAATTCAAAAAGGGAGCGGGGTAAGGTATGTGGACTTGGATTAGCGACCAATTACTAAAAATGGTTTGGCTAAATGATTTGATGGGGAAATTAATTGAGCGTTTTGGGCTTTCGCTAGACATGTTGCATTTCTAATTGAGCAGAATATTCAACCGCTATCTATTCAAGAACGATTGGGCCATGCGAATATTCAAATTACTTTAGGAACTTACGGTCACTTATATGCAAAGTCAGATCAACAAGTAGTTAACGCGATTGATAATGTTCAAGAGGGCGCTATTCTTTCGAAAAATGACGATTTATTGCCAGTCTGAGTTTTCCACTACGCTACCAGAAGACAGACAAATGCTTTCGTACCAGTGTTTTTGGTTGAGTTGCTCCTGTTGAAGATGTATCGAAAGTAAGTATGCAGCTGATTGACTGATACAAGGGAAGGAAGCAAGTTTCAAAAATATCTTTCCCCATTATGTTTTAAAATAGTTACAGCTTCCTAGCGACCTGTAGAGAGACAGCAAAAGTCTTTGTCTACAGGTTTTTTGTCTTAGAAAAGAGTCGCTGAGACAATTGGAAGCAGCTGCCCTGCAGAAGAAATACTAAGCAGTACTAGGTCGAAACAAGAAATAGTCCCAAACAAAGCGCTATCCTATAAAAACTAAAAATACAATGCGTCAGTTACAGTAACTTTTTTTGAAAAGGGTCATGGGTTTATAGCCGTAGTTTTTAGAATGAATCAGCTAATTCGAAGATAATAATATGGAATTTTTCTAGAAATTATCGCATGAAATGACCCTTGATTGAGAACGCCATGAAAGGTGGGAGAAATGCAGTTGTGTATATAAGCGAAAGCTGTCTCTTCTTTCCAAAGAAGACTGGATGATTTTGGAATCTGATTTTCTTTGGCTTAAAGGGTAAAATAGTTTGTTTTTTTGGGAGATTAAATTTATACTAATTTTTATAGCTAATTTAGTGACTTGTTAAGTAGATACGAAACAACTCCTGAATTAGAAAACAAATGAATGGGAAAGCGAATGTTTGATGACAGCTATCATTCGCTTTGCTGAACCGTTTGCCTAAGGAGTGGAATGTTGTGCCAGATTTAGTAAAGTTTGTATTGGTTATCTTAGTTATTTGGGTTATTTATCAATTGGTTACTTCTGTTTTATTTAGCTTGTCGCAAAAAGCCGTTAAAAAACGACTGAAGAGTAATAAGATGACAGATCAACAACTTGTAAACTTGTATCATTCTGTTGCAAAGTCAAATCAATATAATACGATGCAAGCCATATTTTCTTATGGAATTTTTTACAAAAGTCATGAAAAACAAAGTAATGAAGTGTACAAGTTGTATCGAGATGAAATGGAAAAAAGAAACTTGCTATAAAAGAAATTTTAAGGTCACTTATTTTTCTGATAAGTAACATCAAACATAGATATGGCTAAAAATAGATCCTTCTTTGCAATTTTGTGAGGAGGGCTCTATTTTTTTGAGCAAACAAAATAAATAGGTGAATAAAAAGGGACTCTTTTTTTGATGGAACATCGTCTCTGCGTTTCTACTGGTAATAGTAGTGTAACAGTAGAATTTTTAAAGAGTCTAGCTAGATATGCAATGCTGCTTATCAAAGACAGGATTTCATAAAAATCTATGAATCTAGTTTGTTTAGGGGTATTATAAATATAGCAACAAAGTGGATAAACAATCTGGAGGAGGAAGCATGATTCAACAATTTTTGCAAAAATTTACACGAAAAACTGGGAAAGTAGAACAATCATTCGAAGTAGTATCTAAAGAACACAGAGAAATAAAAGGGCTTTCTTTTGAACAAAACGAAGATGAATCGATCGTTATGGACTTTTTGAATCATATGGACAGAGAGTATGACACAACACCTGCAGGACGGAAACAGCAAGGGGATGCCTTTGAGCAATTTTTGGCAGCGGTCTTTCGGCTAGCAAACTACGATGTTGAGATCACCAGAAAAAGCTATCTGCAAGGCAAACAGGTCTACACTGGTGATGACAATGTAGACTTGATTTTAAGCAAAGATGCGGAACGGATTGCTGTTCAAGCCAAACATTACCGCTTGAACACGAAAGCACCCAACTTGATCACGAAAGAGTTTGTCAATAAATATTCAGGAATCTCAGATAAAAATTGGACAAATAAACTTTTTATCACAACATCTTTATTTAATCCCCATGTTTATTTAGAGATCGAGAAGAATGAAAAAGCACAAAACATTGAATGGTATGACAGGTACGGGTTATTGCAGTTGTTGAACACATTGATCCCAGAAACAATGGAAAAGCACATGTTTTTAAATAGTTTGCCAGAACAAGTAGTCAAATGTCCGGAATGTGAATCAGGGTTTATTGTCCAAAAATGGAATAAGCAAAAATATAGCTATTTCAAAGGATGTACGATGTTTCCAGAGTGTGCCCATACGGAAAGTGTTTCATTCAGGCACACACGTAAAAGTTTTACTACGTCCTCAAAAGAACTAGATAATAGCATTTCTTCTTAGGATAACTGGTACTCTAAAAAGCTCATTTGTTGAACGAATCAGACACTTAGTAGAAGAAAGGAATGAAAAGATGTTTAATCTCGCTGTTCGTGGCCACGACTTAACCAAGGTTTGTGATCCACAAGATCTCGCTTGTCAAATCGCTGAAAAAGGCATCAAAAATGTTCAATTTGCACTAAATGCTTCATTTCCGGAACTTAGTGCTGCTGCCCAGATCAATCCGGGAATGGGGACTTTTTTTAAAAATGAATTTGGGCAACAGAATGTTCAAGTGGCATTGTTGAGCTGCTATAGTAATTTGATTCATCCAGATCCTCATGAACGAGAAAAGATTCTGCAGAAATTTGAACGCTATCTTTTTCATGCACGCTATTTTGGGGCGTCAATGGTTGCTTCGGAAACGGGTTCCGTTATTCCCACACTTGGTTACAGTGAAGAAAATTTCACAGATGAAGTTTTTGATGAGCTTGTAACTGTTGTCCAGCGGTTGGTAAAAACCGGGGAACGTTATCAAACAATGGTTGGGATCGAAGCGGGATTAAATCACCCCCTATTTTCCAATGACCGAATTCAGGAATTGATCGCAAGAGTTCCTTCTGATTTTCTGGGCATCGTCTATGACCCTACCAATCTCATCACTCCAGAAACGGCAAGTAAACAAGTAGAAATCGTTGCAGAGGCCTTTGAGAAGTTTGGTGAACGAATTGTCTGTCTCCACTTGAAAGACTACGTGATTGAAGAGGACCGCATTGTTTCTGTCCCTTTAGGAGAAGGAATCATTCCTTATCAAGCCATTTTACAAATCGTTGACCAATACAAACCTTATTGCTATGTCGTATTGGAGGGAACAAAAGACGAAGAAATCAAACGGGCGGTTGCTATGATAGAGGGGCTAAGCTGAATCGAATGAACCCATTGGCAAAAAAATCATTTGACGTCAAAGAAGTGATTGCCTCTAATCGCGAACACATTTAGAGAGCACGCTTATTTAAAAGAAGCGACAGCATAAGTTAGAATGGGACAAACAGACACTAGCGCATAATCCTGCCAATATTCTGAATTAACGCTCAAAATATGCGATGAGGATGTTTGTGTTCTGTCCCGTTAAACGTTAATCTGTCGCTTCTTTTTTTGTTGGGAATGATACGTTCTAATTGAGGCTGTTTTATTCGTTGATCTGCCAATGACGAATCCTATGGATCAGCTGTTCTTTCTCTTTTTCACTGGCAAAGGAATGGCGGGCGGCGGTCTCATTCAATAAGCGCAGCTCACTTTCCGACATTTGGCAGTGACGGGTCATGTGTATGTATTCATCAGTTAATGTTGTTTTAGAAACGGTGCGATTATCTGTGTTTAAGCAAAAATGGACCCCAGCTGTCAGCCATTCCCTGAAAGGATATTGGTGATAATCCGTGATGGCTTTGGTATGCACATTACTAGTAGGACAACCTTCAATACAGATTTGATTGCGGGAGACAAAATCTTGGGCTTTCTTATCCCCTTTCAAAATGATACCGTGGCCAATGCGTTTTGCACCGCTTTCGATTGCTTGATAAACATTACGGATACAGCCGCATTCACCGGCATGCAATGTCAATTGCACGTTTTGACCGTCTATGAAAAGTTGGTAAGTTTGCGCTAATTTGGGAACATAGTCATCTTCTTCAGGACCAGCTAAATCGATGCCAACGACTTTCTCTTCAGAAACAGACTCCGAAAAAATCTGGGAGATTGCAGCAGCAGACTCTTGCCGCATCCCGATGATCAAGATATTCCCTTTTAGCGGATAGATGGACTCCGCACGAGCGATTCCTCTAGCTACTGCTTGAATCGTTTGTGGGCAGGAAAGACCCTGTTCCATTGACTGACTAGGAGCAAAGCGGATTTCGATATACGCGACACCATCTTCAAACGCTTGTTCCATGACATCAAACGCTGCGGCTTCTAATGCAAATTCACTTTGGAGATAAGGAAGAACGAAATCAAAGCGTTCCAAGTACTCATTAAGATCAGAACAGTCTTGGGGGGCTTGCATCCGTTCTTCAAGGATCGACAGTTCTTGTGGGATAGGCAGATTTTGCTGATTGGCGATCTTAAGTAATGTTTCTGGACGAATCGATCCATCCAAATGGCAGTGCAATTCTACTTTAGGGAAGGCTTGGATTTGGCTTTTCGTTAACACGTCATTCCTCCTCGCATACGCAGGGTACGCTGAATTTTTTTATGTATGAATATAGCATAGATACGGGTTATGTGCTAGTGAAAAAAGGAAATTCTCATGATAAACACTCTCCCTCTCAAAAAAGCTTCTATAAAAAGCCTCTATAAAAAGCCTCTATAAAAAGCCTCTATAAAAAAGCTCCGGTCAAAAAAGCTCGTATCAAAAAAGCCGCTGCCATGGGAGGATTGTCCCATGGCAGCGTACGATTTTGTTGAGTTGGCACTTTTTTGCTGAGAAAACTAAATCAGCTCTGAGAGTTCGACGGCATCGATCGCCAGATCTTGTGCGGCTTCCTTCAACGTGAAGTGACCGTCAAATGCGATGACACCACGCGCCAGTGCAGCGTTTGTTCTTAATGCCTTTTCAGGATCGGCAGCCAATTGTTTAGCGTAGGGTAATGTGGCGATACTCAATGCCAATGTAGCAGTCTGTGGAACTGCGCCAGGCATATTGGCAACAGCATAATGGATCACATTTTCTTGGATGTAGGTAGGATCGTCATGAGTAGTGACACGATCTTCTGTCTCAAAAATGCCTCCTTGATCAATCGCAATATCTACAATCACTGATTTTTCTGCCATGGTTTTCACCATCTCACGAGTTACTAGATTTGGCGCTTTTTTGCCTGGCAGCAAGACGGCGCCAATCACCAAGTCTGCTTGTTGAATAGCGGCTTCAATGTTGAAACGATTAGAGAAGAGTGTCTGAACTTGTCCGTCAAATAGCTGGTCTAATTCTTGTAAGCGTGGGATGGATACATCGAGAATTGTGACTTGCGCACCAAGCCCTAACGCCATTTTCGCGGCATTGGTTCCGGCAACGCCACCGCCAATAATCGTGACCTGACCTTTTCGAACACCCGGAACACCGGACAGGAGGACTCCTTTGCCGCCATAGATTTTTTCTAAGAATTGTGCGCCGATCTGAACTGCCATTCGACCAGCAATTTCACTCATTGGAGAGAGGAGAGGCAGCGTCCCATTAGCCAGTTGGACATTCTCATAGCCAATCGCTCGAACCTTGGAGAACATGAGCGCTTTTGCTAATTCTGGATTGGCAGCAACATGTAGGTAAGTAAATAACAGCAATCCCGCTCTTAAGTAGGAATACTCTTCTGGCAGCGGTTCTTTGACTTTCATCACCATGTCAGCCGCCCAGACGTCTGCAGCGTTAGCAACGATCGTTGCGCCGACTGCTCGATAGGCTTCGTCTGAAAAAGTTGATCCGATACCTGCATTTGCTTCAACCAAGACCTCGTGCCCTTCTTGAACCAATTCATAGACGCCAGCTGGCGGCAAAGCTACACGATTTTCATTGTTCTTGATTTCTTTAGGAATTCCGATTTTCATATGCGTCACACCTTTCTTTCTTCTATTATAAAGGAAAGCGGATCCATTGTAAGGAGAAAGCGAAGATTTCTCAAGGTAGCCGTCAAGAGGCGCGGTCATTATCAACATGCATTGATGAGGACTATTTATAAAAAAACTACCTATAGAGTGTCAAGAAAGAGGTAATCGTGCTTGATCCTTCCTGACAACTTATAGGTAGTTTCTTTTTTATAAATTAGTACTTTCGTCCTCTGTAAATGTCCAAAAATGTAAACTTTGAGCAGCGATTTCTTCCAATGAATAGGACGTTAAATAATGTTTTTTTTCCGGCGTATCGTTTGGATCTAAAACAACCACATTTTCGTCTTGCATAGCAGCCAACACCATGATATGACCAGTATCTGTGAAATCTCCACTGGTCACAGAGACGATCACTGGCTGTCCAACTGCCAGATAATTGGCTACTTGCGCTGTGTCTGTGCCCAAATCGTGATACGAGTAACCAAAGGAATCCGCAAAATCAGAGAAAATCCGCCAATCGGTTCCTTGCCCATCGACATAGTAGCTATCTTGTGCCCAATCCAAAACTTCAAGCGGCGAAACATTATCCTCTCGCAAATAAGCGAGTACCATTGAAAGAGAGAGCAGGGCACAGCCATTATCGCTTAAAGTTTGCGTACCATCTGAACCATAGGAATAATCAGCCCATTCTTCATTTGTTTGTAGGTAAAGAGGCGTAGTCACTCCATTTTCTTGTAAATACTCGTTCGCTTGTTCATTGTAAGCTGCTTGATCAAAATCCATTTCATCCATCATGGGATATTCTTCATAATCTTGGCTGGAATAGCTCACATGAGAAAGTCGGATAAATGCAGCAAAAATCAATAATAAACCCAACAAAACAAGAAAAACATAACGCTTTCTTTGTTTCCCTTTTTTCTTCATAGCTTCCCTCCTGAAGTAGCGTGCCTTTTTTGCCTTACTTCAAGTAAAGCAGAGGGAATGAAGGTTGTCATCCGCCTGTGGACTGATTCGTGTCAGTTGTTTCTAGTTCTTCCAATTCCAGACTCGTGTTTTCCCAAGCTTCCATCAGCTGTTCTTGGGTGGCTTGGACAGTCTCCATTGCTTGATTCAGCGAAGACAAACGGACGTGGTCGTTCAATGCGTCAGGACGAGTCATCGCTTGTTCGATTTCTTCAAGCTCTGTTTCGGTTTTGGCTAGGTCTGCTTCAATTTGAGTGACTTTACGCTGCAATGAGCGAATGGCTTTTTGTTGTTCTTTGCTCTGGAAGAAAGATTGTTTGCCTTGTGAGATGGCTTTCTCTTGAACATCAGATTGCTGCATCGCAGCTAGTTCTGTTTCTTCCAGTTTTTTCTCCACGTAATAATCATAGTCCCCTAAATACAATTTGCTGCCGGTTTCAGATAATTCAATGACTTTGGTCGCGATTCGATTGATAAAGTAGCGGTCATGAGAAACAAAAAGCAATGTGCCTTCATAATCAATCAAGGCATTTTCGAGTACTTCTTTGCTGTCGATGTCCAAGTGGTTAGTCGGTTCATCTAAGATCAGGAAGTTGTCATGATCCATCGCAAGTTTTGCTAAAGCGACCCGTGCCTTTTCGCCGCCACTGAGCAATGTGATTGGTTTTTCAACATCTTCACCAGAAAAAAGGAAACTTCCTAAAATTGTGCGGATCTCTACTTCTGGCGTAGTGGGGTGCTCATCCCATAATTCTTTCAAGATTGTTTTTGTTGAATGGAGATCTGATTGGGTTTGATCATAATACCCAATTGAGACATTGGCACCTAGATGAACGTCACCGCGAATCAAAGGAATCTTGTGGATCAGTGATTTTAATAATGTCGATTTGCCAATTCCATTAGGGCCGACTAATGCAATGGCATCTTTCCGGCGAACATCCAAATCGATCGGCTCGGATAGAACAGTCTCTTGATAACCGATGGCTGCGTTGGCTACTTGCATTACCACATTGCCAGAAGGTTTACTGATTGAAAAAAGGAAATTTGCGGATTTTTCATCTCCTTGAGGCCGATCGAGCCGCTCCATTTTTTCTAATTGTTTGCGCCGGCTTTGCGCCCGTTTAGTTGTGGAGGCACGAACTAAATTACGCGCTACAAAGTCTTCTAATTTATTGATTTCTTCTTGTTGTTTTTCGAAAGCTTTCCATTCACTTTGCAGCTGCTCGGCTTTCAAAACCAGATAACGACTGTAATTCCCTTTGTAATGGTGCATTTTCCGTCGGCTAAGCTCATAGACCTCATTGACGACTTTATCTAAGAAATAACGGTCATGAGATACAATCAAAAGAGCACCGGCATACCCTTGAAGATAGTTTTCAAGCCAAGACAATGTCTCAATATCCAGGTGGTTAGTCGGTTCATCCAAAATCAAAATATCTGGCTTTTGCAACAGCATCTTTGCTAGTGCTAGACGAGTTTTTTGACCACCAGACAATGTTTCAATGGATTGCTCATAAAAAGTGCCGTCGAACTTAAAGCCGTGTAGAACAGAACGGATCTCATTTTCATATCCGTAGCCGTTTTTTTCGGCAAATTCATGTTGTAGCTGGTCATATTCTTTTAATAGACCATCATAATTGACTGCTGTCGGGTCTGTTTCTGAAATGGCGACTTCTAATGAGCGCATCCGCTGTTCCATCTGTCGAATGCCGGCAAAAGCCGTCAACATTTCTTCCCAGACTGTAGCAGTACTGTTTAAACCAGTGTCTTGGGCAAGATAACCTAGTGTCGCAGTTTTATTTTTGGCGATCGTTCCTTTATCGGGGCTTTCGATCCCGGCAATGATTTTTAACAGGGTCGATTTTCCGGCGCCATTTCTTCCCACAAGCGCGATCCGGGAATGGCTGGCAATCTCTAGGTTGATATTCTCAAATAAAACTTCAGCGCCAAATAGTCTGGCGATTTGATTTGCTTGTAATAGTATCATATGTATTCATTCCTATTCTTGAAGTCACTTGTCTCCTTGGTTGCAATACTATCAGTCTATCACATTTTGTGATAAACAGCGATTATGAAAAAAGAATGATTGTATCATTAAATAAAAAAAATTTCAAATTGTGAGCAATCAAATTGATTTTTGAGCAAACTATTTGATATGATAGCTACATCACACGTGAATTTTTCACAATGGGGGAGTATTTCTTGAAAGATCATCAAATTCCAAAGGCAACAGCGAAACGTTTGCCTTTGTATTACCGCTATTTACGCATCTTGCACAATGCTGGAAAGTTGAAGGTTTCATCTACTGAATTAAGCGAAGCTGTCCAAGTGGATAGCGCAACGATTCGTCGCGACTTCTCTTATTTTGGGGAATTGGGAAAACGCGGCTATGGCTATGACGTGGAAAGCCTGATGCAGTTTTTTGCTAAAACGTTGAATGAAGACCATATGACAAATGTCGCGCTAGTAGGTGTTGGTAATCTAGGTAGCGCACTGTTAAAATATAAATTCCATCAGAGCAATAGCATTCGGATCAGTGCTGCATTTGATGTGAATGAAGATATCGTAGGACGAATCGTGGATGGCGTTCCTGTCTATCCAATGAGCGATATGAAAGAACAAGTGAAGATCCAACAGATCGATGTCGCGATCTTGACGGTTCCCGCACAACATTCGCAAGACTTAGTCAATGAGCTTGTGAAAGCAGGGATCAAAGGAATCTTGAACTTTACGCCTGCGCGCATCACTGCACCAAAAGGTGTGCTGATCCAAAATGTTGATTTGACCAATGAATTACAAACACTGATTTATTTCTTGCATTCTGGCAACGTCTTAACGACAGATCAACCGGAAAACCACGAAACGACTGAATCAGAATAAAACCCAAAAACACTGTCTTTCCATCAACCTTCGCGTCTAGTAGGTGATGGAAAGACAGTGTTTTTTTATTTCATCAGTTGATCAAAAAGATCGTCATAAGAGATGGTCTCGGTTTTGGTCAAGGCAGTCCTATAGCGATCAATAATAGCAGCCAGCCTATTAAAATCAATGATTCGTGCTTCTCTGTGGCGTTCATCTCCTTGAAAATAAAGAAGGACGACAGGAGCAGTCAATGCTGAAAATTGGCCAGCCGCCTCTGGGACTTCCGCTACATTGACAGCATAAAGTGGAACATGCTTTTCTAAAGCTAATTTATTAAGACGAGGTTTGTCTGCTAAGCAGACACTGCAAGCCGGCTGTGAGAGATAAATAAGTGCCAATGGGGTTTCTTTTATCTTCGTCAGCAGTTCATCTAATGTATTCATTTGTATCATGCAAATTCCTCCAAGCAGATTCTCTGTCTAATGTACGTTTTGAGGGACAACTTGTCAAAGAAACTGCTGGAAAAGAATAAAAACTAAAGCAAGCTTTAAGGTGCCAGCAAAGACTGTAAAAAACATTGTGCATTGAGGCAAAAAAACGTATAGTAGTTCCAGCGCAATTATTTTTTTATAAAGAAGGTTGAATATATGTTACAAAGCTTACCTAATTCTGTTTTGCAGATGAGCGTGATCTTTCTCTCCATCGTCATTGAAGCCTTGCCTTTTGTCTTATTAGGCTGCTTGATTTCAGGGGCGCTGCAAGTTTTTCTGACGCCAGAACGAGTGACAAAAATCCTGCCAAAGAATAAATTGGCCTCCATTGCAATGGGGTGTGGTTTAGGCGTTTTCTTCCCGTCTTGTGAATGTGGAATCGTTCCGATCGTCAATCAATTCGTCAAAAAAGACGTACCAGTCTACACGGCTTTTGCTTTTATGCTGACAGCCCCTATTGTGAATCCCATTGTAATTTTTTCGACATTCATCGCATTTGGCAATTCAGCGAAGTTTGCCTTTTTGCGAGTACTTGGCAGCTTGTTGGTGGCAATGGTGGTAGGTGTTTGGCTGGCTTATTTCAGTAAGCGAGAGATTTTGAAAACCCAATTGATCACAGCTTCAGAGGATACCCATCAAGGACATCACCATGGGCATGCTCATGATACAGGTTCTGAGAAACGAAAATGGTCCCATCAAATACGGCATTTGTTGCAACACAGTATTGATGAATTCTTCGATACTGGTCGGTATTTGATCATTGGCGGATTGATTGCAGCAGCGATGCAGACGTATTTGCCAACGGGAATGATGTTGACTTTGGGTTCTACGAAATTCTTGGCGGTATTGGTCATGCTTGTTTTGGCATTGACGATGTCGCTGTGCTCTGAAGCAGATGCGTTTATCGGTTCTTCGCTGCTTAGTCTGTTCGGCGCCGGTCCAGTCGTGGGTTTTCTGGTCTTTGGTCCTATGGTGGACATCAAGAATCTTCTGATGATGAAACGATATTTTACCGGTCGTTTTATTGCAACAATGGTGGGATTAATTGCTGTTGTAGTCTCAATTTATGCATGGGTGGTGTAAACAATGATCCGTTTTTTGATTTTATCTGGATATTTTGAGTTGATGATGTACTTGCAGGTATCAGGAAAACTGAATCAGTTCATCAATGTCCACTATCGTTATCTAGCGATTCTTTCGATGATTGTCGCTTTATTTTTGGCATTAGTCCAGTTGTATTTTTGGGTCAAACAAACGCCTGATGAACATGAAGATGAGCATCACCATGGACTCGAAAAAAAATCTCAGCGCATCATTGCGTATTTCTTATTAGCATTGCCAATCATTGTTGGTTTGTTTTTCCCAACAGTCAGTCTGGATACGACCATTGTTGAAGCAAAAGGGTTTAATTTCCCGCTGAGTGAAGAGTCTGTCGGCGATCCCGAAATGAATACCCAATACCTTAAACCAGATACTAGTCTTTATTACAATAAAGATGATTATGACGAGCAAATGACGACTTCGTTAGCGAAGTATGCCGATAAACAAACGATTGCTGTCACCGATGAGAATTATTTGGAACTCATGGAATTGATCTATACGTATCCAAGTGAATTTATCGGGAAAAAAATCAGCTATGACGGTTTTGTTTATCATGCAGCGCAAGATGATCGTAATGAAATCTTTCTGTTTCGTTTTGGGATCATTCACTGTGTAGCGGATTCAGGTGTTTTTGGATTACGTGTTGAGTTACCTGAACAAACGGTTACCGAGAATGACCAATGGCTGCACATTGAAGGAACCATCCAGTCGCAATACTATCAACCCTTTAAACGAGATTTGCCAATGGTAGTCGTTGACCAAGAACAAACCATCGAGGCACCGGCTAACCAATATGTTTATCGATCATTCTAGCGAAATGAGAGAAATATCGGTTTTTTTGAAAAAGTTCACAAAAATATCATAAAGCTTTGTTATAATAAAGATAAACTAGTGCAGATGTTTGTAGTTTTACAAAACGTCGAGTACAATAGAAACGTACAATGTGCTAAAAAACAATATAAAGAGAGGTGTCGTGAAATGGGTTTTACAGATGAAACAGTACGGTTTGATTTTGATGATAGCCGCAAGAAAGAAATCAGTGAAACACTGGCTATCGTGTATCGTGCATTAGAAGAAAAAGGTTATAATCCAATCAATCAAATCGTCGGTTATCTCCTTTCTGGCGACCCGGCTTACATTCCTCGTTATCGGGATGCCCGGAACTTGATTCGTCGTCATGAGCGCGATGAGATTTTGGAAGTTTTGATTCGTTATTACTTAGGAAATCACGGGATCAACCTATAATGAGAGTCATGGGTTTAGATGTCGGTTCACGAACAGTTGGTGTAGCTGTTAGTGATCCTATGGGATGGACTGCGCAAGGGATCGAGATCATTCGAATCAACGAAGATGAAAATGACTTTGGCTATGATCGTCTTGGAGAATTAGTCAAAGAGTATGAAGTGACTCGTTTTGTGGTGGGACTGCCCAAGAATATGAATAACACCATTGGTCCAAGAGCAGAGGCTTCACTAGCTTACGGCAAGGCCATCGAAGAACGTTTTGATTTGCCTGTTGACTACCAAGACGAACGCTTGACGACTGTTCAAGCAGAACGAATGCTAGTTGAACAAGCCAACACATCTCGTGCCAAACGTAAGAAAGTCATTGACAAATTAGCAGCAGTAATGATTTTGCAGAATTATTTAGATGGTGCTGGAAAACAACTGTTTTAGTTTACAGAAAAGAGGAAAAAAAATGTCAGAACATACGCATGATCACAATCATGATCACAACCACGACCATGAAGGTCACGAACACATTACATTGGTCGATGATCAAGGCAATGAAACATTATACGAAATTCTTTTGACAGTAGATGGACAAGAAGAATTTGGACGCAACTACGTGTTGCTTTATCCAGCTGGAGTCCCAGAAGAAGAAGATGTCGAATTACAAGCCTATGCCTACGTTGAAAACGAAGATGGTACAGAAGGCGAATTAGAACAAATTGAAACAGAAGCTGAATGGGACATGATCGAAGAAGTCTTTAACACATTCATGGCTGAAGAAGAATCTGAATAAAGAATTGATGGCTGAACCTTTGATAGTCAAGGGTTCAGCTTTTTTATCTAAAAAACCGTCAGAAATGAAATAGCTCATTTCTGACGGTTTTTTTTTTGAATTTTACCACAGCCAGTTTTACATAAATCAGTTAACTAGAAAACAAAGTTTGTAGTTTTTGATGATGGACTTCTAGAAGGCGTTGATATAAATCAGTTTCGAAATCACTGTAATGGCAATAATCAAGGACCGTATATTTAAAAGGATCTAGGCCCTTCGGAATCAGCAAAGGTGACCCCAAGATGATAAAGTCATATTCTTCAGTGATTGGAAGTGTCAGCTGTTCGATAGCAACAAATGGGATCTTTTTGCCTAGGTTTAAGATCTCAGCGGAAATCAGATGCTCAGAAACATTGACAAAACCAACTTTCAACTTATAGTTTTCGTCGATTTCTGAATAATACGGATAAAGCAAACAAGCTTGGATGAAAGCTAATTCACTTACACAAGATTTCAGCCACGTATAATTTTTCCGTTGGGAAAATTTTTTCCAGAAGCCTTCGATTTTGATTGTCAAGATATGTAAGAGTGGGTACTTTTCTTTGATATACGAAGAAATAAACAATGTGGTCAAAGGGATTTTTTGTTTGAACAAGCTAAAGTTACCAATCGATAGGTAGATGTTCAAATATAGAGCTGGCTCATTTTCAAAATGAAACGTACCGATAAACGTCTGACAATGGTCTTGGAATTCGTCCAAAATCTCCTTGGGGTCATTACTTGGTTGCTGATAAGAATGTTGGATGATCGGCAGACGAATGTCTTGGTTGGAAGTCAGAAACGGCCAATAATAAAACAAATAGAACAAAGAGTTTACCTCCAAGAGGTCTAAACGCAGATTGGCGATCTTGAAGAAATCGTAAAAGAAGTTGAGGTCTGTACCACTTGGAATGAAAGAATCCCTTGATAAGTGATAGATATCAGTAAAGTGGCTGTTTTTGATCCTCAGCAAACAAATCAGACAATGGAGACTGGCTTGTTTTTTTCCTAAGTCAAACTTGTTCTTATGCTGTGCTTCTTCATGTTTATAAATCAATGCTCTCACTTCTTGGCTATAAGGAACTATGTCCAAACTTTCACCTAATGATACAAACCAAAAGAAATTAAAAAAGAGGATACGAATCAACATTTCGGAACCTGACAAGGTCAGATTCGATAAATTCAAGTTGATATTGTATTCCTTCAAATATTCAACCAGCTTTTTTGTTTGACGAAAACAGGTCGAGCGACTGATATAGTGCCGGTTACAAAAAGCAGCGAGATCGTCGTCCTCTTCTATTAGCATACTGAGCAACAATTTATAAGGAACACTTTCAGTTGAAAGGTAATGTTGGTATTGGGTGTATTGAACAAGTTGTTCATTGACGGTTAACTTATTTTTACTATGTAATAGCTTGATGGGAGTAAATTTTTCTAAATCATCTTGGATTGCGCTCAAGATTTTTTTGAAGCGTGCAGGGCCGTAATAAAAATCCAAGTTTTTCCGCACCTGATCTATGCTGTATTCCCCGGGTGAGAGTGTCATCAACTTGCCGTAGACACTCAATTTCGTTCTGGCATGATCATCTAACAAAATTTTTTCAATCAATTGATCACCTTCCTTTTTTTGTAATTATTATTATTAGCGTATTTAATTTCTCTTGTAAATACGTGTCTCAGATTTCTAACAAGTCTATACAAGGTTTAGAAATATTTCTATTTCACTTGTCTCAAAAATAGCGTTCAGCGAGTATGTTTTTTGAGAGAAAAGAAATAACCCACAATTTTAAATAACGATATCAATATTTTTTTTGCTTCCTTGTTAGCGTGTTTAATGGATATAAATAACTATAATTGAATATTTAGAAGCTGAAGGGGAAAGAATTAGAAATATTAGTGAATCTTTTCTTTTTTTTTATTATCTATTTGAATTTTAAAAAAATTTCGAAGGAGGCACTAAAAATGAAAAAGGGAAAGCATCTTGTCCTTCTTAGTTTGTTGGCCATCTTTTTCATCGCTTACTTATATTCTCAACACATAAACAAGGTAGTAGCAAATGATGAAGATGTTGTTGATGTAGTAGAGGTGTTGAAAAATGATTATGGAGAAGTGAGTATCAAGCAAACAGATGATCATTTGATCCTCTTTTATCGCTTAAATGAGTCAACACAAGAAAGACGATTTTTATTTCAGCTGCATGCCAAGGATGCAGCTGAAAACAATTTGCTTACTTCTTACACTTCTCAGGAATACCAAGAATATACAGATGAGAAGCAACAGAAATACATGGACGTCAGACAAATCAAAGGCGAAACACTTTGTCAGCGGCAATCGTTATGAAATAGGAGAAGAGGACTTTGTCGAGAGTGCTGCGGCTAAAGGACAAATGATCGTCGCTGGTTTAGAGGTCGGAGAGTATGTATTGGAGGAAGTCAAAGCGCCTGAAAATGCTGAGATGATTGCCGACCAAACAACTACGCTATTTACCATCATTTCAGGAAGTCAAATGCCTGTAGCAAAGACGGTAAAAAATGATACGACTAAAGTAGAAAAAGACACGCCCCAATTAGAAGGACAAGATGTAGCCATCGGTGAAGCAATCAACTATGAGATCACTGTCAATATACCTGATGGGATTGCCGATAAAGAGGAGGAGAGCAACAAGTATACCTCATTCAAATTGATCGATAGCCACGATCCTGCATTGACATTTATGAATCAGTCCAAGGGAGAAACAAGCTATGCACTCTATGATGGTGAACGTCTCATTGATACTAATAATTATCAGATCACTGAACATGCCAATGGTTTTACAGTAGCAATTGCGCCCACATATATCCCTTCCCTGACTCCAGGTGGAACGTTG
Source organism: Enterococcus sp. ARL09-542 (assembly GCF_005234805.1). Classification (NCBI taxonomy): domain Bacteria; kingdom Bacillati; phylum Bacillota; class Bacilli; order Lactobacillales; family Enterococcaceae; genus Enterococcus; species Enterococcus sp. ARL09-542. Next base: position 206,653 of record NZ_QPQX01000003.1, on the reverse strand, counting down.
CGATTCGTTTATTACATGTATTTGAATCAACTAGCAGATCCGACGAAAGGTTATAAAAACGAAGCAAATGTCGATAATGGTCACACGACAGATCAAACACCACCGACTGTTGAGGTTCTGACAGGGGGAAAAAGATTCATAAAAGTAGATAAGGCAGTGATTGAGCTACGGCCATTGGCAGGTGCATCGTTTGTCGTACGCGACGAAAATTCGGCGACCGCGAACTATTTGATCATTGATCCAGTCACAAAAGCAGTGGCGTGGACGAATTCTCCGGAGAAAGCAACAACTTTCAATACAACGAACGATGGATTAGTAGACATTACAGGATTAGCTTATGGAACCTACTATTTGGAAGAAACCAAAGCACCGAATAGCTATATCAAATTAAATGAACGAATTGCTTTCAAAGTAGATGCACAATCTTATGCGGTGGCGAATGAATTGGTTACTCCAGAAAAAGTACCAAACAAACAGAAAGGAACATTACCAGCAACTGGCGGCGAGGGAGTTACTTTGTATATTGGTTTAGGTGTCGTTTTATTGACGATAGTAGGTGTCTACTGGATAAAAAGATATAAGGCTTAGTGTCAAACGAAGAACGAATGGATAGCTGAGGAGAATGAAATGAAGCAAAAAAAAGGCATACTTTAGATCTAATCATGCTATTGGTATTTTTTATCGGTATCCTCAGCTTGGCGTATCCCTTTGTTAGCGATACATTGAATGACTATCTCGATCAACAAATCATCAAAAACTATCAGAAAAAAGCAAAATCTGAACATGCGTCAGTGATTGCTGAGTTGAACAAGCAGATGCGTGAAGCAAATGAAAAAATGGCATCAAATGAACCTAAGACAGAAGCAGACCCATTTTCCAAGGAAAAAAAGGAAAAGCAGAACTCGCTGAAATCTTATATAGAAGCACACACGATAGGTGTTTTGACGATCCCAAAAATCAATGTCAATTTACCAATCTTTGATCAGACGACAACAAAACTATTGGAGAAAGGGGCCTGTCTGCTCGAGGGAACTTCATATCCAGTCGGAGGAGTATCGACGCATGCGGTACTTTCTAGTCACCGAGGATTACCACAAGCAAAACTCTTTACAGATCTACCTCGGTTACAGATAGAGGATCGCTTTTATATCGAAATCAATGGTCAATATCTTGCGTATCAAATCGATCAAATACAAACTGTCGCGCCGACAAAAACAGAAACACTTCAGATCCAAGATAACCAAGACCTGGTCACACTAGTTACTTGCACCCCTTATATGATCAATAGTCACCGTTTGCTGGTTCGCGGACACAGGGTCGCAGTTGAGCAAGAGGAAATAAGCGCGTCATTGTCAAAAGTGCAGCAAGCAAAACGAACGACCTTTTTACTCGTGACTGGTTTGATCGTTGTCCTTTTGATGCTGTCTTTGGTGATGGTGATAAAACATTTTACAAAAGTTAAAAATACATGTAGTTTTAAAAACTAGATGAAAAAGTTTTGGTAATCAGATAGTTTTTCGAGTATAATGGAGTCGAAGAAATGAAACGGAGTGGATCAAGATGGAGATAGAATTTAGTCGAAAGTATCAAATCATCAATGAAGTATTAAATGCAGTGACCCATGGGATCGCAGCGTTGTTAAGTTTGTTTTGCTTTAATTTGCTGATGGATCGCGCCCATACCACCTTAGATTATGTCGCTTTTGCGATTTATGGAAGTTCGCTTTTTCTGCTTTTCTTTTCCTCTACGTTATTTCATAGCCTGATTTTTACGAAGGCAAAGAAAGTTTTCCAAGTATTCGATCATTGCTCGATCTATCTCTTGATCGCTGGTACGTATACCCCATTTTGCCTCTTAGTCGTACAGGGAATGGCTGGGTTGATCTTGCTTAGTGTCATTTGGACCACCGCAGTAATAGGGATTATTTACAAATCTTTGAGGTTGACAAAAATGAACAAAGTATCGAAAGTTTCAACGATCATCTACAATGTGATGGGGTGGGCAATCATTGTTGTCTTACCTAAGCTCTATCAGAATATCGATTTGACCGGATTACTACTGTTAGTTGCTGGAGGAATCGCTTATTCTGTAGGCTCGCTCTTTTATAGTATGAAAAATAGACGATTCACCCATGTAATCTGGCATTTGTTTGTCATGTTAGGTGCAGCATTGATGTTTTTTGCGATTTACGTAAGTAATTAAGACGTTGTGCATGATGAAATAAGAATGAACAAATTGTTGGGACATAGGTTCGTTACACTCTCAAAAAAATAGAAGCACTCGAAAATGGTTTATTTTTCGAGTGCTTCTTGTTTGAAAAGGGAATGCGAGGAAATCCTTTATGACTAAAGCAAAAACGTGCCGAGCAATTTAGCTCAGCACGTTTTTTTACCTTATTCTTCTACTATTTTAGCTGATGCAGGCAAGCAGCGGTTGACGGCAATCGCAACGGCCATCCCAATGAAACTATCGATCACCCGGTTAAAGGCATAAAGATAGGATTCAGTTTGGGGAACCATAAATAAAATCGTCAATAGGGTAGCACAGGCACCGACCGTTCCTTCGTGATAGTCGAATTTCACTAATAATGCGATCATCAGCATGATAACGAAAGGAATCGATAGCAGCTGAACAAGGTGTGTGTAGCCAAAAAATTTAAAAATTCCGATACAGATGATCGATGCTAATGCGCCAAAGGTATTTCCAGCAATCCGATGCCGGCCGTATTTGACAGTAGTCCCATGATCTTCTCTTAAGGTAAAGACAGCGGTGATCGTTGAAACAACGTATGTCTCACGCTGTAGAAGAAAACTTAGAAGAATACAAATGAAGACGCTGATCCCCGTTTTTAGATTTCGCAAACCAAATTTTAATCCGAATAGATTCAATAATGCCATCCTTTCATAAGAAATCATCTTAACCCTTTCAAACGAATCATATCATACCATAAGCTGTATTTGCTAGTGAAAAAAAGTCCGAAAGGTTGCTGCAAAGGCTTTTCTTTGTGAAAAACCTTCGTGGCTCTCCTGGAGAATACGTCAATTAGCTTGAGAGTGATCAAAAAAGAGTGAATACCATCGTTGGAGCGAATCAGTTGCTTGGCTGACCAAACAAGCGTAACATAATATTGTAAACGTTATCTTATTGGAGAGCAGGGATAGGGATGGAAAAAATTTATCAAGCAAGTACGGCAGAAGGCGCAGTCGATTTTATCAACATGCGTGATTTAGAAGAGGCAGCAAAAGAAGTGATTCCCAAAGGAGGCTATGGCTACATCTCTAGCGGTGCGGGAGATACCTTCACTTATCGAGAAAATGAACGCGCATTCAATCATAAGCTGATTATTCCTCATGTCCTCAAAGACATTGAATTACCAGACACCAGGACTAATTTTTCCGGTGATACATTAAATGCACCGATTATCATGGCTCCGGTGGCCGCTCATGGCTTGGCCAATGTCAATGCGGAGAAAGCCTCGGCAAAAGGAGTTGCGCGCTTCGGTACAATTTACACAGCTAGTTCTTATGCTTCCTGTACGCTAGAGGAAATTCGGGCAGCCGGCGGAGAACAAGCACCTCAGTGGTTTCAATTCTATATGAGCAAAGATGATGGCATCAATCGGGATATTTTGGCGATGGCGAAACGCAATGGTGCCAAAGCGATTGTTTTAACGGCGGATGCCACAGTTGGTGGCAACCGAGAAACGGATCGCCGTAACGGCTTTACCTTTCCATTGGCTATGCCAATTGTGCAAGCTTATCAGTCTGGAATCGGACAAACAATGGATGCGGTATATGGCTCCTCCAAACAAAAACTGAGTCCTCAAGATGTGGCGTTCATTGCGAAGGAATCTGACTTACCTGTTTATGTCAAAGGGGTTCAATCAGAAGAAGATGTAGCACGTGCGTTAGATGCTGGAGCACAAGGGATTTGGGTCTCAAATCATGGTGGCCGTCAGTTAGATGGTGGACCAGCTGCTTTTGATTCTTTACAGATCGTAGCAGATGCCGTCGCTGGCAGAGTTCCGATCGTCTTTGACAGCGGTGTTCGCCGTGGGCAGCACGTCTTTAAAGCAATCGCCTCTGGTGCTGATCTAGTGGCGATTGGACGTCCAGTGATTTACGGATTAGCGTTAGGCGGTTCAACAGGCGTTCAGCAAGTGTTCGATTTCTTCAAAAAAGAATTAGAGATGGTAATGCAATTAGCAGGGACTCAAACGATTGCAGATATTCGCCAAGCGAAACTACGGGACAATCATTATATGTAATAAAAAATAGTAATAAAAAGAGCCTTCCTCTGCCGCACGCAGCCAGAAATTCAAAGAACTGAAACCTTTGAAAGCCACGGCAGCGGGGCTTTTTTTATGGCTTTTTTGTATCTGGGTTGATTATAGGAAATCACCGGTATCAAGAACGAACTGCTACGATTTATTTGATAGTAACAGTGTATATGATTTTGAAAAGGAGAGAAAACCCTGTACACTTAAATTAACGAAATCAAAAAGGAGAGGGGAAAATGATTCCAAAAATCATTCATTATTGCTGGTTTGGGGGCAATGAATTAGGGGAAAGCGAACAGAAATATATCGAAACCTGGCGCAAATTTTGCCCAGACTATGAGATCAAACGCTGGGATGAATCAACGATCGATCTTTCAAAATTTGGTTCTTACTTACAAGAAGCCTACAAACAAGAAGAATGGGCCTTTGTTTCTGACGTTGTTCGTTTGTATGCATTAGTGACAGAAGGCGGCATTTATATGGATACCGATGTCGAAGTGGTGAAACCATTAGATGATCTATTAAACTATGAGGCATTTATGGGATTTGAGATCGAAACCAAAATTTCCACCGGTATCATCGGTGCAGTGCCTCATCATCCTTTCATGGAAGAATGGTATCATGACTATGATGATCGTGAATTTGTGCGAGCAGAAAAAACGGAAGATGTAGTAACCAACGTCATTCGAGTCACTGAATTGTTGCAGGAATATGGTCTGCAACTAAACAATCAGCGTCAAACGGTTAAAGGGGTAGAAATTTTCCCGCAAATGACTTTCTCGCCAAAAAGTTATATTACCGGCGAAGTTGAGGAAGATCCAACTACTATGGTGATCCACCAATTTTCCGGATCTTGGCTATAAACAGTTTTTTACTGATCCGATAGTTCGTCAAGCAGAATCCCAGCAACAGTTGAATGGGCGCCTGCTGACGAACTATTTTTTATTGTCTTTGGCAATGAATTATGCCACAATAGAACGAAATGAAATGGATCGGAGTGAGAGTTTATCATGGGAATTATCCAATGTACACCGGCTGACCTTGTTGAGTTGAAAGCCATCAGTATTGAGACGTATCAGGACACATTTGCCCCATATAATACGGAAGAAAATATGCAAGCTTATTTAGAGGCTGCTTATCATTCAGAAAAGTTGCACAAAGAACTGAAAAATCCGCAGTCTGCTTTTTTCTTTTTGCAAGAAGAAGCAATTGCTGGTTATCTAAAGCTTAATTGGGGAACAGCTCAAACTGAGCCGATTGCACCAGAGGGACTTGAAGTTGAGCGGATCTACATCCGAAGTGACTACAAACGCCGCGGCTATGGTCAGCAATTGTTGTCTTTTGCGGAAGAGTTTGCCAAGGCAAAACAAAAGACGTCTTTGTGGTTAGGCGTATGGGAACACAATGCCAATGCATTGGCTTTTTATAACAAGATGGGCTTTCGACGAGTAGGCAGTCATTCTTTCTTCATGGGGGATGATGAACAGACCGATTATTTAATGGAAAAACAAATATGAAGAGAGTCACTCTTCTTAGATTCGTTGTTGTTGAAAAATCAAAGTCGAAAACCTGTCGATGAGAGATGCCATTAGTGACTTCGAAAGAGGGAGCAAGAGGAGGATGAAAATTCCTTTTCAATTAATAGAGCTTCCAGTATAGTAGTAAATGACTAACTAAAAAATGAAAATTATGGTGACAGATGAAGGAGACAAGAATGGGACAACAAAAAACTGAAAGTGTATTATCACGATTTTTAAAAGGAGTCGTTATTGCTTTAGGATTTATTTTGCCGGGGGTCTCCGGTGGAGTTCTAGCAGCAATTTTAGGGATCTATGAACGAATGCTGCGTTTTATGGCACATTTAACGAAAAACTTCAAAGAAAATCTGCTCTTTTTCTTGCCAGTAGGGATCGGCGGGATCGTTGGGATCGGGCTTTTATCGAAACCGTTAGAATGGCTGCTGCAAAATTATCAGATTGTCGTCTTATGGGGATTTGCCGGAGCCATTATTGGTACATTGCCTGCACTTGCAAAAGAATCGACTCTTAAAAGCAAACGAACTATGGGGGATTTGTTTTGGTTCTTTGGTACAATGATCATCGGTTTCTTATTTCTTTATTTCATGGGTGATATTCTAGGAACGATCCCAGCAAACTTTTTAGGATTTGTTTTGGCCGGCGGATTGATTGCATTAGGTGTGTTGGTGCCTGGATTAAGCCCATCTAACTTATTGCTCGTATTAGGTTTGTATGATCCGATGTTGAAAGGCTTCAAGGGGTTCGACATTTTAGGCGTCTTCTTGCCGATCGCAATTGGTGGTCTACTCGTGATGCTGCTGTTCTCAAAATTGATGGAGTGGCTCTTGGAGCATTATCATTCGAAAGTCTATCACTTTATTTTGGGAATTGTGATTGCATCAACAGTATTAATCGTCTTGCCACCAGTGGCTGATTATAGCGGATTTACTTGGCTGACTGCGGTCAGCGGTGTGATACTGTTTGTTTTAGGGTACTGGTTAGGGGCTTGGATGAGTAAATTAGAAGAAAAATATAAATAACCACTGCGTGGACAAAAAAACAATCGGTCAGATGATCGATTGTTTTTTTATGGAATAGAAACCGAGGCAACCTTTGTCTGAATAGCGACGTTCACACGTACTATCCTCACTCCCCCTTGGAAGATAATCATGAAACGTCGCTGGAAAAAGGGGACAGGATCGAACGGGACAACTTACATCTGATCGCTAAGCGCCCAAATTTAAAAAAGGATATATATATAAAAGAGGTATCGGACGATCCTGCCCAATACCTTTGTCATAGTGAAATAAGCAGACCAAAGCGTGTTGATTTACCTAAAAAGAGGTAGAAATCACCCAGAAAATTGGGTACAATAAACACGTTGATGTACTGCATTGACTATGGCAAACTTGATGGTCAGTTGCTGCTGACAAATCAAGGCCCTATTCCTTAGTTGCCGCTAAGGGATGGGGTGCCTTTTTTGGTTTCTATTCGCTTTTATTTTATAGAAAGCGAGGGTATAAATCAAGGGAACGTTTCCATATTTAATGAAAAAATGCAAGTGTTTTATTAGAAAAACGTGAAAAGATAACAGAATTCTGTGAGATTTGTCAATAAAAGTCAATATTTATTTATTGATATGAGAAAGACTGAAAAAAAAAATTTTTTCCTGGGAGAGCCAAGCCATCAAAGTGATGATTTGGCTCTTTTTTGTCGCTTTTTTAAGGGGGGCACTTACGAGTCCTTTATTGTGTTAGGCGCAAAAGTTTACCAACTTAACATGAACTTTTCATAACGCTTACTGGATGTTAACGATTGCTTGATAGGATGGAGTAAATGAGTAATGAGGTGAAAAGATGAATCATGATAGGCTAAATGTACTTATTGAAAAGAGACTGCCCCATATCCCTGCAAGGGATTGTAAACGAAACACCTCCAAAAGCAAACGGATTTTGGATCCTCAAAAAAGTATCCGGTTCCAACGTGGACTTGCTAAGAAAAAGATGCTAAATGGGCTAGCTATAATAGTAATTAGGAAATGGCTTTTGAGAATCAGCAAAGACCGACAGATGGGGGTGACAAGCTATGTCTATTAAATCGCAAATAACCGAAAAGCTGCTTTTACTGGTTTTGGATGGCTGCCGATACGATACCGCGGTTGAACAGATGGGGATCTTGAATCATCATGTGGATTATAAACAAGCACAACTGATCAAAGTCCATGCTGAAATGCCTAGCAGTGCTCGGCCATTGTATGAAGTGTTGGCTACTGGTGTACCAAGCTACCGGAATGGGATTCTGACCAATGCTGATGGTCAACATTCCAAAGAACTCTCGATTTTTGATCTTGTCAAAGCTGCCGGCGGAAGTACTGCAGCTGCAGCACATTATTGGCAAAGTGAATTATTCAATCAAGCACCTTATGAAATCAAACGAGATCGTATTCAACACGACCACAAAAAAAGTATCCAACATGGAATCTTTTATAGTGAAAACCAGTATCCCGATTCACATGTGTTTGCAGATGGACATTATTTACTGCACACGTATCAGCCGAATTTGTTACTGATACATTCCATGAATATCGATGCCGCGGGACATCGTTATACGGCTGTTTCAAAAGAATACCGAAAAGCCGTAAACCAAGCAGACCAATTGATTGGCCTGTATTTGCACGATTGGTTGGCTGCAGGTTATCAAGTGATTGTTACTGCGGACCACGGGATGGATGAATATGGGTTGCATGGCGGAAGCATGGCTGCTCATCGCGAAGTCCCCCTCTATATTTTTTCAGATATTTTTCCGCCAGACTGTGGGATCGAAAAAATGAATCAATTAGAGTTGGCACCACTGATTTGCAGTTTATTAAAAATCGATACTTCTGAACGCATGCAGATTGGGCGCAGCTGATTTGTAGAAACGAACAAAGCCGCTAAAGTCAGGTGCTCAAATTAGGGCATCATTGCTAGAGGTCTATTTGGTTTGGCTTAACGGGCATAAATAGATGGCTTATATCAGATGAATAAGCAAAAAAGTAATCGATTGTTGTTCCGCTACAGAGAACTGTGCCATGAGTGAAAATAAACGGACATTGTAAATGAGAGAAAGTGGCTGCCGCGTCTTGGAAACTGTGAGAGTGCCTAGGTACTATAGCAGCAGTTGCGATCGTTAGAATTTATTGGGTTTTGTTTAGATCCGGTCGTTCCGTCTGTTTGTTGACTGTTTATGGGACCGTCTTTTTTAATTAGAACAAGGCAACGAAGTGCTGCTATTCTTTGCACTTTTAGACAAACGACTTTATTTGTCTAAATCTGTGAAAAATAGCGGTTGTTATTTTTGTCACAAATAGAAGATACTGCTACCATGGATTTGTACCAATATTAGGAGGGGATCATATGAGATATACAAACGGAAATTATGAAGCTTTTGCAAGAAGCAGAAAACCGAAAGATGTCGAAAAGAAACAGGCCTATATTGTTGGTGGCGGATTAGCTGGATTAGCAGCAGCAGTCTTTTTGATTCGTGACGGACACATGGAGGGAAAGAAAATCCATGTGCTGGAGGAGCTGTCTCTTTCAGGCGGCTCACTCGACGGCAAATTTATTCCTCATGATGGCTTTGTCACTCGAGGCGGCCGTGAAATGGAAAATCATTTTGAATGTTTATGGGATTTATTCCGTTCGATTCCATCATTGGAGGTAGAAGATGCCTCCGTCTTAGATGAATTTTATTGGTTGGATCATGACGATCCAAACTCATCCAATTGTCGGATCATTCATGATCGTGGCCAACGAGCAGCAGATGACGGAGAATTCACTTTATCAGCAGCAGCCCAAAAAGAGTTGGTCCAACTATTTATGACTTCAGAAGATCAGCTTGTTGGCAAACGGATCGAGGATGTTTTTGGAGACGAGTTCTTTGAATCAAACTTTTGGCTTTATTGGTGTACGATGTTTGCTTTTGAAAAATGGCATTCTGCCATCGAAATGCGTAGATATGTTTTAAGATTCATTCACCATATCAATGGATTGCCTGATTTCACGGCTTTGAAATTTACTCGTTACAATCAATATGAATCGTTAGTTAAACCATTATTAGCTTACCTTGATGCACAAGGTGTCGATTTCCAATATGAAACCAAAGTCATGAATATTGACGTGAAGATCACTGAAGGAGAGAAAATCGCCCAAAGTATCACACTGATGAAAAATGGCAAAGCCCAAGAAATCACTTTGACAGCAGATGATCTGGTGTTTGTAACAAACGGCTCAATCACGGAGAGTTCGACTGAAGGGGATCACCATACACCTGCCCCTATTACTCATGAATTAGGTGGCAGTTGGAATCTTTGGAAGAACTTGGCTGCTCAATCTCCTGAATTTGGTCGCCCAGAAGTCTTTTATGACAATCTGCCAGCAGAAAGCTGGTTTGTATCAGCGACAGTCACATGGCAAAACTTTGATATTGAACCTTATATTTCTCGTTTGACAAAACGGAAATTACGGACAGGAAGAGTAGTGACCGGTGGGATCGTCACTATCAAAGATTCAAATTGGCTGATGAGTTTTGCGACCCATCGTCAACCTCATTTCAAAGAGCAAGGCGATCAACAAACGGTGACTTGGGTTTATGGTCTATTGTCTAATACACCAGGAAATTATATCAAAAAACCGATTGAACACTGTTCCGGACAAGAAATCGTTCAAGAACTATTGTATCACTTAGGTGTTCCAGAAGATGAAATTCTACGGATCTCTAATGAATCATGTTCAGCGATCCCTGTGTATATGCCTTTCATCACTTCTTACTTCATGTTGCGGGAACCTGGAGATCGTCCGCTTGTGATACCGAATGGTTCACGAAACTTAGCCTTCATCGGCAACTTTGCCGAAACGCAACGTGATACCGTCTTTACGACTGAATATTCTGTACGAACGGCGATGGAAGCTGTCTACCAATTGTTAGCTATTGAACGAGGCGTTCCAGAAGTCTTTGCTTCCGCCTATGATCTGCGTACATTGGCCAATGCGATTTACTATTTATCGGACAAGAAAAAATTGACTGAGATGGAGCTGCCATTTATCGAACGCAAATTAGTAGAAGGATTTGTTAAGAAGACGAAAGATACCTATATCGGCGAAATCCTTGAAAAAAATCATTTAGTTTAACACACTTGAATGCTGTGACATCCGTTACTTAAAGACAGGATACCCGAAAGAACCAGAGAGGCCATTAAACGGCCTCTCTTTTCTTCGAGGTTACGTATGTCTGACGGATGGCACTGTTTTTTTGGGAACGATTTCCATGCTGTAGACCCCCCTGTGTGATGTACACAAGAGTAGCGAAAAATAAGGGAACCGCTATCAAACAAATTGCTTCTTTTTAATAATACAGAGTGTTATTCTGTTATATTTCTATTGAACTTTTTCACTCTGTTTGGTATATTGGTTGTTAATTAAAAGCTTTTTTTGCTTTTAGTACAGAAGCTATAATTGTTACGATGAAAGGCGGGAGATTTATGGAAGATGCGACCTATTGGGCAGAGCAATTAACGCAGAAGAAAATCAGTTTTTCGGAATTGACAGCTAGGATCGAAGAAAAAATTCAGCAAGTTGAGCCAACGTTAAATGCGCTTGTTTCTTTTGATCGGCAAGCAGCAATTAAGCAGTATGAACAAAATCCGCAAACAAAAGCGGCTTTATTCAGCGGGCTGCCAATACCACTTAAAATATTGGGTCAAAGTAAAGCGGGGTGGCCGGCCACATCGGCGGCTGCATTGTTTGCAAATGCAAAAGCAGAGCAGACGAGTGCATTTGTCAACGGGCTGGAACAGCTAGGATTGATTCCTTTGGGACAAACCAATGCTCCGGAATTTGGTTTCAAAAATGTTACCGATCCAGTATTGTACGGTCCAACACGCAATCCGTGGCAGTCCGCCTATTCGGCAGGGGGATCCAGCGGTGGAGCGGCGGCCGTCGTAGCGGCTGGACTATTTCCATTAGCTGCTGCTAGTGATGGAGGCGGTTCCATTCGTATCCCAGCTTCTTTCAACGGACTAATTGGGTTAAAACCGACGCGAGGAACTATGCCAGTGGGACCTCAAGAATGGCGTAGTTGGCAAGGTGCTTCGATCAATTTTGCATTGACGCTTTCTATGAGAGATACGGAACGTTTGTTTTATGGATTACGAACGTCTCAACCGGCGGCTCCCTATCAGGCACCTAGAATCGAATGGAAACATCATGGACCCAGTCAGAATCGAACACTGAGAGTTGCGTACACAACCGAGTCTCCAGCCGGGAGTCCAGTTTCACAAACTGCTGTCTTAGCTGTCAAGAAAGCTGTCGCATTTTTGGAAGATCAAGGACATCAGGTTACAGAAATCCGTTATCCTGTTGACGGTCAAACGATGATGGCAAGCTATTATCGTATGAATGGTGGAGAGACAGCAGCAATGTTTGCCGAGATCGAGGCAATGCTGCAACGACCAGTGGAACAGAAAGATATGGAGCTGATGACTTGGGGGCTGTACCAATATGGCAAAAAATTAGCGGCTGCCGATTATATCCAGGCATTGCAATATTGGGATCAGCTGGCAGTAACGATGGAAGCTTTGTTTGCAGATTATGAGTTGTTTTTGACCCCTGCAACAGCACAAACGGCGCCATTGATTGAAGAGGATTTGCAAAGTGATACGATTCGAAGCGAACTGCAAGAGATAGAAAGACGAACAGCTGCTGCTGCCGGAGACTTGATTTATCAGATGTTCGACAAAAGTTTGGCACTGACGCCCTATACGCAATTGGCCAATCTAACGGGCCAACCTGCAATCAGCCTTCCAACAGCTGTTAGTGAGGAAGGTTTGCCATTGGGAATTCAGTTTATGGCATCAAAAGGCCGTGAAGATTTACTTTTTCAAGTGGGTGAATTGTTTGAACGATGGGAGCAATTTCATTTACCCAAAAAATAACTGTCGATGAATGACGGTTCAAGAATGATTTTCTAGGGGGATAAAGATGGAAACAATCAAAATAAACAAGTGGAAAAATATCGTTGTACTAGGTGCCTTTGTGATGTTGTTAGGTGCTTGCGGAAGTAAGGCTAAAGAGGACAATAGTTTAAGTCGTGTTCAAGAGTCAAAAGAATTGACTGTTGCTACGTCAGGTACGTTATTTCCTTCCTCTTATTACAATGATGACAATCAATTAGTTGGCTATGACGTAGACGTTGCAAAAGAAGTAGCCAAGCGGATGGGTGTTTCGATCCAGTTCAAAGAATACAATGTAGACGGACAAGTGGCGTCCTTGACTAGAGGGGAAGCGGACTTTGCCGCAAATGATTTCGGTCTCAGCGGAGACCGTGGAGATAAGTTTCGTCTGTCTGAACCAATCAAGTATTCATTTGATAGTATGATCGTGCGAAAAAGCGATGATTCTGGCATTGCCTCTCTAGATGATTTAGCAGGCAAAAAAGCAGCGGGAGAACCCAATACAAGCTACATGAAGTTAGCCGAAGAATATGGTGCGAAACTTGTGACCTATGATAATGCCACGAATGACCAGTATCTGACAGATGTGGCAAACGGACGGACCGATGTGATCCTTAATGATTATTATCTGCAAAAGATGTCGGTGGCAGCTTTGCCAGATATTCCAGTTAAAATCTTGGAAGATGTCTACTTCAATCCGAACGAAACAGGCTTTCTTTTTGCGAAAGACAACCAAGCACTGCATGACGAAGTCGATCGTGTTTTAAAAGAGATGAAAGCAGACGGGACGTTAAAAGAAATTTCCGAAAAATACTTCCAAACAGATGTATCTGTACCATCTGACAAAGAGATCCAAAAGGTTGAAAAGTAATGTATATCCCAACTCTTGATCTTCCACTGATGTGGGAGTCGCTTCCTTTTTTACTGACAGGGTTATCCTATACGTTAGGGATTGCCATTGCTTCTTTTCTCGCAGGAAATGCGTTAGGTTTATTGCTGACTTTTCTGGGGATGCTTCAAAACCCTTGGGTAAGAAGGATCGTTCGAGGCTATATCTCCTTTCTGCGAGGAGTACCCGCATTGGTGCTGTTGTTTTTGCTCTATTTCGGATTGCCGTATCAATTACCCGCATTGACAGCTGCCATTATTTGTTTTAGTTTGACTAGCAGTGCTTTTATTGGAGAAATTTATCGAGGATCGATCGCCGGAGTGGATCGCGGGCAATGGGATGCAGCGTATGCTCTGGGATTGAGTTTTTCTAAAACATTACGGTTGATCATTCTGCCTCAGGCATTTCGCATATCGGTCCCAGCATTAAGCAATGTCGCGATGGACCTGTTGAAAGGAACCTCGTTAGCGGCAATGATCACGATCCCGGACATTTTTCAAAAAGCCAAAATTGTTGGCGGCCGGACGTTTGATTATATGTCGATGTACGTGTTAGTGGCGATCATTTACTGGTTGCTGTGTATCGGGATCGAAGCGCTCCAACATCGCTTAGAAAAACGATTTGCTGACCGCTTTGAAAGTCAAAAAAGCTGATCGTCAAAAAAGTAGCTAAAAAAATTCGCTGGTTGGATTATTTATGAATCAATCTCTTTGTTTGTGGTACACTTTACAAAAAAGGAGTTTGGACAATGAAATATGAATGGCGAAAACAAGAAAAAGCTTACTATTTACCAAAAGAACCACAGCTGATCGAAGTGCCTGCTTATCAATTCATTACGTTGACTGGCGAAGGAAACCCTAACCGTCCTGAATTTTCCGAGCAAATCAGTGCACTTTATATGATGGCCTATGGATTGCGCATGGGATTGAAAAAAGGCTCCTTCGGCAATACGCCTTTTGAGTATACGGTATACCCGCTAGAAGGCGTATGGACTTTACCTGAAAAACCACAAGGACCGATTGCTAAAGAAGAGTTGATCTATAAAATCATGATTCGGCAACCGGAACAAGTAACTGCTGATTTAGCCGCCGAACAGTTGACACAAATCATGAAGAAAAAAGAAAATCGTTTTTTGGAACGAATTCGTTTCGAAGAATACCAAGAAGGCTGGTCCGTGCAAGCTTGTCACATCGGTCCTTTTGACACAGAAACAGAAACGTTTGCGAAAATGCAAGACTATTGCGAAGCCCACGATCTATCAATTGTTCCCACGATGGGCAATTATCAGCATCGGGAGATCTATCTGTCAGATCCGCGAAAGACAGCACCAGAAAAAGCAAAAACAGTCTTACGCTGGCGGGTAGCCAAAACAAACAAAGAATCCGCTTGATCCATTTAACCGTTGGTGTACTTAATGAAAACACGTAATGAAAAGAGAGAGAACCGCGCTTAAGCGATTCTCTCTCTTTTACTACTCATCTTTTAAGTAGTCTTCACTGGTGAATTCACTGTGAAAATACTTGCCTTCGTCGCCGTAATAGGTATTGTACCGTTGCTTGAATTTGCGGAATCCATACACCACTAATACTTTTAAGAGACAGTAGATCGGTATTCCGAAAATGACACCTACGATCCCCATCAAATCCCCCATAACTAATAAAACAACGAGAATCGTGATCGGATGGATCTGCAGACGATCTCCCATTACACGAGGAACGACCAAGTCACCATGAAGCAGCTGTACGGCGAACCAAGCAATCAGGAATTTGATCAGCATTCCTGTTGAATCTTGTGCTGCGATGAAAAGGGCCGGGAAGAAGACGATAAATGGACCGATATATGGAATGATACATAAAATTCCGGCAGCGATCGCCAAGATACTTGCATATTCTAAACCAATCAGCAAAAAAATCACCCAATAAATTCCGCCTAAAATAAAGGAAGAAATAATCTGTCCTTTCAGAAAGGCACCAACTTGTAGGTCAGCGATCTTTACGATCGTGTTGAAATCTTTACGAAATCGCGGTGGTACGATTGACAGGAGAGAATAATAAAACTTGTTTGGATTTCTTAGTAAGAAAAAAGCAATGATCGGACCTGTAAACAATGCGATAAACAACGTTGAGATCGTCGAAAAGATACTGCTAAGCCCTGCAGCACCGGTTTGCCAATAGTCACCAATGAAATCCATGATATTGTTGGCAACTTTTTGAAGAGTATCCGTGATCTGATCGATCTGAGCACCAAATGGCGTATTCGCTAGGAATGAGTCAGCGTTTCGCTCGAAATCAGCAATCAAATCTGGGAATTGATTGATCAAATCGGTTGTTTGTTTTTGGATGATTGGATAAAGCTGAAACCCAGCCAAAACGATCACTAAAAGAATCAGAAGATAGATCCCGCCAATGGAAACAATGCGGGGAATCTTTTTCGTTTCTAAGCGATCAACTAACGGATTGAACAAATAATACAAGATCAGGCCGAATAAAAATGGTGGAATAAGAGTAGAAATAATGACAAAAAAAGGATCAAAAAGAAACGAGATTTGTTTAAGTAAAAAAGCAGCGATCGCACAGAGAATGATCAATCCCAGTACATAATAGCTGGTTTTTCCTCCTAAAAATTGGATTAAACGGTTTTTTTTCATAGAAGAGCCTCACTTTCTTAGCCTCATTATAACGAAAGCAGCACTTTCTGTAAAAAAAGAGCGAGTCAAACCAATTTTATTTTTTACTTTTGCTTATTTGATTCGTTTATAGATATGTAAGGGCGCCACTTACGAAGCAATCAAAATACAATAGAGGAGGAAAAGAAGCGATGAAGACCAAAACCACCACAAGGCTGACGATTCGAATCCAAGCACCAGATGCAGAAAAAACTGTCAGTCAGACCGTCAATCAAGTCATGAATGCTCCAGAGGAGGCTAAGATGTTAGCGTTTGGTGAAGCCATGGCAGGATTTTCTAAGAATGCGTCTTTGGCTGGCGTGGTAGAAACGATCCAGAATGAGTACGTAAAATAACGAAAGGAGAGAAAGCGATGAAAAAGCTTCATGCATTATTTTTGACTAGCGAGGGCAAAAAACACACATTGCAGCCAAAAGTTTTTGATGAAGAGATAACGGCAGAAGCAGCACGAACAGCAATGGAGAATATTACAAAAATCGGTATCTTTGAATCAGATGGTGTCCGTTATTACAATGAGCTGTCTGGCGCCAAAATCGTAGAGACGATTGAGACGCCATTGTTTTGAAATAAGTTGAAGTAGAACGTTCATCAAGAAATGCTCGACAATCAAAAGGGACTGTGCCATAAGTCAGTATCCAACAAGTTAAACCGAATAATAGTCTGTTGCTAGCATAGATTCCTCTGACTTTTGCGACGAGGAGTCCCTGCACCGCAGGAGCAATAATCATTAATGTTCGGCTAGTGTTACTTGTAGGAGACTTATGGCACAGTCCCTTTATTTGGTGACGGCAGTTAATGTACAACGTCCGACAGCCGTTTTCGTGCCATCGGATTGTCTGATCGTAGCTTGCCAAGTTTGGATCTTTCCACCGATTCGATCAGGGACAGCTTCCACAGTAACAGTTCCTTGTTTGACCGCTTTTAAATGATTGACTTGTAGATCAATCGCGGCGGCAAATTGGTCTTCAGCTACGGCTTGATTTGCCCCCAGACTACAAGCTGTTTCAATCAAGACGGCATTGATACCACCGTGCAGAAGACCAAAAGGTTGTTTATGCTGATCGGTGACCACTAAAGATAACCGAACCTGAGTAGCGGTTGTTTCTTCGATCTGGATGCCTAAATAGTCAAGTAAGTTCATAGAGTTCCTCGTTTTCTGAGAATTTGATGATTTGATTATAACAAACGTTTGACAGAAAGCAATTTCTAACGAAATTCGCTCAGAAATGTGTATAATGGAAACATGTGACATAAGGAGGAACCTGTAATGAGAGAATGGAAAACCTTAAAAGAATACGATGAAATTTTATTTGAACAGCATGGTAAAGTGGCGAAGATCACGATCAATCGTCCAGAAGTCCACAATGCCTTTACACCGAAAACGGTGTTTGAAATGATCGATGCTTTTTCAATCAGTCGCGATGAACCTGGCATTGGTGTGATCATTCTAACAGGAGCTGGCGACAAAGCTTTTTGTTCTGGCGGCGACCAAAAAGTTCGCGGACATGGCGGCTATGTTGGTGAAGATCAAGTTCCTCGTCTCAATGTGCTGGACTTGCAACGTTTGATCCGGACATTACCAAAACCGGTGATCGCTATGGTCAAAGGTTGGTCTATTGGAGGCGGAAACGTGCTGCAGCTGGTTTGTGATCTAACGATCGCGGCAGATAATGCGAAATTTGGTCAAACAGGACCGAATGTCGGCAGTTTCGATGGTGGCTACGGTTCAGGCTATCTTGCTCGAACGATTGGCCACAAGAAAGCCAAAGAAGTTTGGTTTATGACGAAACAGTATACAGCAGAAGAAGCTTTAGCAATGAACTGGATCAATACAGTCGTTCCTCTTGATCAAGTGGAAGATGTGACGATGGAATGGGCAGAAACGATGCTGCAAAAAAGCCCATTGGCTTTGCGCATGATCAAAGCCTCAATGAATGCCGATACAGATGGGCTAGCCGGAATCCAACAACTTGCTGGCGATGCGACCTTATTGTATTACACAATGGATGAAGCAAAAGAAGGCCGCGATGCGTTTAAAGAAAAACGTCAGCCTAATTTCGACCAATTCCCTAAATTCCCTTAATGAATGGTAGTTGGCTGCAACGGCAAGCACAACTTCATCCAGAACGACCAGCTTTTTATTGGCAAGATAAAAGCTGGTCGTTTGCTGCCTTGCAAAAAGAAGTCACGGCTTATGCTTGCTATTATGAACATCGGATTCCTCAAACAATCGAGCGAGTAGCGATTTTAAGCAATAACTCTCCTGAGATGTATTTCACGATTTTGGCACTTTGGGAATTAGGAAAACAAATTCAGTTCTTAAACACTCGATTGACTGAAAAAGAGCTGTACTATCAATTAACCGATGCTGCCTGTCAGTGGGTAGTCACCAATCGATCGCTTTCCTTGCCGAGAATCAAGTTCCTGCCTTTTGGCAAATTGCAAGAACGTTTTTTTTCTGCGCCGATTTCGATTTACCAAAAAACACAAGTTGCATCGATCATGTACACTTCTGGCACGACGGGTAATCCCAAAGGAGTGCCTCAAACATTTGGCAATCATTTTGCCAGTGCACAAGCCACGCAGATCAACTTGTCGGTGACTGCTGACGACTGCTGGTGTTGTGTCGTTCCGTTGTATCATATTAGCGGTTTATCAATTTTGTTGCGTTCCTTGATTTTAGGGATCAGTGTTCGATTATATGATCGATTCGATGCGCAGCAAATCGCATCAGACCTAGCTGCTGGTAAAGGAACGGTGCTCTCGTTAGTGACCAAAATGCTGATCGATATTTTGCCTTTGACTGGAGACAATGGTTACCCTTCATTGCGCTATATTCTTTTAGGTGGTGGTCCGATTGCCAGATCAGTCTTGATGCAATGCCAAGACAAGTGCTTATCAGTTATTCAATCCTATGGGATGACTGAAACTTGTTCGCAAGTCGTTGCTTTGCCTCCAGATAAAGCCGAGGAAAAAATTGGTTCTGCTGGATTACCATTAGCCCAAGTCAATTTGCGGATTCAGTCGCAGTCTTTGAAAGAATCTGTTATCGAAAAAGAAGGAAAACTGGGGGAAATCCAGTTGCAAGGACCTGCGATCGTTACGTGCTATTTGAATGATCGCGGGTTGGAGCAGTGGACGCAGGATGGCTGGTTTGCCACCGGTGATCTTGGCTATTTGGATTCTGAAGGGTATTTGTATGTGGTATCTCGTTTGAGCGAATTGATTATTTCCGGTGGCGAAAATATTTATCCAGCTGAAGTTGAACAGGCATTAGTTAGCCACCCTGCAATTGAAGAAGCGGCAGTGGTGGGCGAGCCAAGTGGAGTGTGGGGACAAGAGCCAGTTGCTTATCTTACACTCAAAGAGCCGATTACATTACCAGAATTGATCGCCTATCTAACCCCACAGCTTGCTCGGTACAAACACCCCCGTCGCTATTATCAAGTAAAAGAAATGCCGCGTACCGCTAGCGGGAAAATAGTAAAGCGTGTATTGCTGACAGAAGAAAGAGTGAACTACATTGAACAGCAAATCAAAGAATGAGTATCAACATGCATTAGCTGCTGGCAAAAAGGTGTTTAGTCATTATTACCCACTTGCACCTTGTGATTTTGTTCAGTTATATGCTGCTGCCAGTCAATTTATTGGTGAACGTTATTTTTGGCGATCATCAGATCAAGCAACCTGTTTTTTGGGTATCGGCAGTGTGAAACGGTACGCGAACCCATCATTGATTGATTTTGAGCGGCAGCGTCGAAACCTTAAAAAGCAGCATTTTCAACCAAATACGGACCAAATGGCTGCTACATTATTAGGGGCTTTTGCTTTTGATGAACAAAGCCAAGGAGCAGCAGAATGGGGCACAATCGGCAATGGTCTTTTTGTGTTGCCGAAAATTCTTTTTAGAAAAATAAATGATGTGTATGGTGTGATCTTGACCGTCGAAGCGAAGGATACGAATGACATGGAAACGCTGTTCGGACAGTTTGCTGATTTACAACAACTCGTTGAGCAATGGGGAAAGCAAGCACAACAGCCTGTAGGGGCTTGTTTGTTGCAGCAAACAGAATTAGACGTACCACAATGGGTAAAAGCGGTCGATGAGACAGTCGCTGCGATCCGCTCTGCAAAAACGCCTTTGGAGAAGGTTGTTTTAGCTCGGCGAATGAAAATCACTACTAAGAAGGAGATTGATTCCTTTGCGGTGTTGGCCAGTCTTGCAGAGCAACAAACCAATACCTATCTCTTTGCTTTTGAAGACGAGGTTTCGTTTATTGGTGCCACACCGGAGCGCTTGTTAAAGGCGACTGCCAGTCATTTCGAGACAGTCAGCATTGCAGGGTCTGCGCCTCGAGGCAGCACACCAGCAGAAGATCAGCAAATAGCTGATGCATTATTAACTGATCCCAAAAATACCCATGAGCATCAAGTAGTTGTCAATCGTCTGGAGCAGGCGTTGTCTTCCTTATTGGCGGAAGGGTTCCATTCAGAGGCGCGATCGATCATCAAGAATCGCGACATTCAGCACTTATTCGTGCCTTTGTCTGGCAAGCGGAAGCCCGCTGTTTCTTTTTTAGAAGCAGTGGCTAAGCTGCATCCAACACCAGCCCTAGGTGGGGAGCCAAAAGCTGATGCGCTGGCATGGATTCGTAACCACGAACCTGCGCGTCGGGGATTATATGGTGGACCAATCGGGTGGATAGGTATCCAAGAAGATATCGGAGAATTTGCAGTAGCGATTCGTTCTGGTGTTTTTCATGGGACAGAAGGCATCCTTTACGCAGGATGCGGGATCGTCGCCGATTCTGTTGCAGAAGAAGAGCGCCAAGAGACAGCCTTGAAATTCCAACCTATGCTAAGAGGAGTGATAGAGAATGAATCAGCAAGTCATGACTGACTACTTGTTGGCAGCAATCCATGGGTTTAAAGCCGCTGGAATAAAGCGAGCGGTGATCAGTCCCGGATCGCGGTCGACACCGTTGGCATTGCTTTTGCATCGGGATCCAGAAATCACTTGTTGGATCGATGTCGATGAACGTTCAGCAGCTTTTTTTGCGTTGGGAATGACCAAAGTCGATTTGCAGCCGACACTTTTACTATGTACATCAGGTACTGCTGCAGCCAATTACTATCCAGCAATTTGTGAGACGGAAGCCACAAATTTTCCATTGATCGTCTTAACTGCTGATCGGCCACCGGAACTACGTGGTGTTGGTGCACCGCAAGCCATGGATCAGCAAAGTCTGTATGCTTCTCATGTAAAAAAAATGGTAGAAATGACTGTGCCGGAGAATACACCCAACATACTGAAGTACAGCTTTTGGCAGGCTGCCACGACAACGATCGAAGCATTAAAGCAGCCACGTGGTCCCGTACACCTGAATTTTCCTTTGCGGGAACCATTACTGCCTGACTTCACGCGGACTTGTTCGATCCAACAAAATATCGCTTACCTCCCTACACAGCAATCGCTACCTGCAGCTGTATTGACAGAACTGGCACCATTGTTTATGAAAAAAGGGCTCCTAGTGGTAGGTGAAAGTTTGACACCTTCTGAAGCAGAAACGCTGCATGCGCTTGCCAATCATCTTGGCTGGCCTCTAGTGGGGGATCCACTGACAAATTTGGCCACTTGCGGGGAAACGTCGGCTCATTTTCTCCCACAGGCTGATTTGATTTTTCCACAACTAGATGCGGACTTTATTCCCGAAGTCGTTATTCGTTTTGGTCGCTTGCCAGTGACCAAAAATGTCTTGCTTTGGTTAAGCGGTCTGCCGGAAGGCATCGACTGGCTTTTCGTGGATGAATCTGGACAGTGGCAAGATCAATTGCATCGCTCAGCCTTTTTGCTACAGCTTACGATAGAGGATTTTGTGGAGCAAGTAAGCAAGTTGCCTAGCAGACCACAACCAGAATGGTTTCAGCCATGGCAAAAGCTGCAAGCCGTCGCTGAGGAAGCATTGGCAACGACTCATTCTTTAACGGAGTGGAATGAAACTGCTGCTGTACGGATCTTGCAACAAACATTGGGACATGATGCCCAATTGCTCTTAGCAAATAGTAATGCGATCCGCTTTGTTGATCGATACGGAACGGTTACAGGTAGTGCTTACCAAGTATTTGGCAATCGCGGTGTGAATGGTATCGATGGGTTGATATCGACCGTTGCTGGGATCGCAGCTGCCAGCCAAAAACCGACCTATTTATTGATTGGCGATCTAGCTTTCTTTCATGATATGAATGGGCTGCAATTGCTCAAACAATATCAGCTGCCAGTCACGATCATTTTACTGAATAATAACGGTGGGGGGATTTTTTCCTTCTTATCGCAAAATACCTTGTCAGAAAGTGACTTTGTGCCGCTATTTGGCACCCCGTTGGATCTTGACTTTCAGCAAGCTGCAAAACTTTATGGCGCGAAATGGCACGCTCCAGCAACTTTGACTGATTTTGCCTCCCAAATCGAGCAATCATTAACGACGCCTTGTTTTCAGATCATTGAAGTAGTTGGCCTGCAAAAAGATCCTGTGATCGCTTGGCAAGCGTTGCAACAGGAGTTTCAGGAAAGGATCTCCAATGAAAATAAACGTTAACGGTGTGAACTATTTGTATCAGTGGTATCGACCTTATCTGGCTGATCTGCCGACCCTCGTAGTTCTGCACGGATTTACTGGCACTTCAGATTCTTTTCGCCCAGTGTTTGCTCAAGAAACGTCCTTCAATGTCTTAGCAATCGATTTGTTGGGTCATGGTGGTTCCGCCAGTCATGTGCACCCGTTACGCTATGAGATGATTCAGATGGTAACGGATCTGGCAGAATTGGTGGATCGTTTAACGGTTGACCGTTATTATCTTTATGGCTATTCAATGGGTGCTCGTACGGCATTGGCATGGACGGTTGCTTTCCCAGACAAGATCGCTGGCTTGATCATGGAGAGCGGCTCTCCGGGACTGGAATCAGAATCTGCCCGCAGTCTTCGCCGACGCAATGATCAACGTTTGGCGATACGATTGATTCAGCAACCGCTGGTTGACTTTGTTGATTATTGGCAAGAACTGCCATTGTTTGCTAGTCAAAAACGATTACCAAAGGAAATACAGCAGCAAGTACGAGCGACGCGTTTGAGCCAACAGGCGTTTGGTTTGGCGATGAGTTTGTACTATAGCGGAACAGGAACACAACCTAGCTTCTGGCAAAATTTGGCAGACATTCAGTGCCCATTTCTGGTTCTCACTGGAGAATGGGATGAAAAATTTTTCCTGATCGCTAAAAAAATGCAGCAGCAACAACCAGCGTTGACTATCCTCTCGGTGTCAAAAGCCGGTCATTGCGTGCATTTGGAATGTCCAGATGTAGTGGCAAATGAAGTGCATGCTTGGTTGACCGCACACTGATATTGGAAAAGGAGAGCGCGTATGAAAATCGTCAAAGCAGAACGGATTGCTTGTCGACTCCCATTGAGGCAGCCTTTTGAGACGAGTTATGGTCGCTTGACGGAAAAAGCATTTGACCTGCTTGTACTGACCGACCAAGACGGAACCGTAGGTGTTGGAGAATTGGTGGCTTTTCAGCAACCAGATTATATTGAAGAAACGTTGGCTTCAGCTCGAGAAGTCATTAGCAAGTTCTTATTCCCATTGCTGACAGGAAACATCGATCATCCGCGAGATGTTTGGACGTTATTTCAAACAGTTCAAGGAAATTTTATGGCCAAATCAGCAGTTGAAACGGCGATTTGGGATTTATATGGCCGCCAAAAACATTGCAGTCTGACCTCTTTTTATCCAACAACAAGAGACAAGCTTGCTGTAGGGGTCAGTGTGGGGATTCAAGCATCCACAGAACAGCTAGTCGCACAAGTCGCTGATTATGTAGCGCAAGGATATCAGCGAGTAAAAATCAAAATCAAGCCGGGAGTCGACTTAGAGCCGTTGACAGCCGTTCGGGAAACCTTTCCCGAGCTATTGCTGATGGCTGATGCGAACGGCGCTTATGAAGATCAACCGGAAAAGATTCTCGCATTAGATGAATTGGGGCTGGCAATGATCGAGCAACCGTTGAAGATCCGGGATCTAGTGGGGCATCGCCGTCTGCAGAAGCAGTTAAAGACGCCGCTATGTTTAGATGAAGATATACGTACTGCAGAAGATGTCGCTGTTGTTGCCTCATTAGATAGTTGCCGAGCAATCAATCTAAAAATTCCGCGAGTGGGAGGAATCACCGAAGCGATGCGAATTGTTTCAGCCTGCCAACATTATGGATTGGATGTCTGGCTAGGTGGAATGTTCGAATCAGGAGTGGGACGAGCGTTGAATCTGCAGTTTGCCAGCCAAGCTCCCTTCCACTTCCCTGGTGATCTATCTGCTTCTGATCGTTATTTTTACGATGACATCGTCACTGAACCTGCGAAGATCAAAAATGGCTGTCTTCAGGTGCCTGTTGGTGTGGGAGCGGGCTTCACACTAGATGAAAAGAAAATAGCTGACTATTGTGTTTCCCGTACTCGTTTGTTAGGTTGAACTTTAGAAATAGTTTTTGATCAGCAGATCAATTATCAAGCAGCAAAAAGCACCTTCTCGCTTTTAGAGAGGGTGCTTTTTGCTGTTATTTGGATAAAAGGGCGTGCAAGCGCCTGTTGCTAAGCCTGTTCTTTAAATTCTTTCTCAATTTGCAAACGGCGAACTTTCATTGTTGCTGTACGAGGGATCTTTTCAAAGTCCCAGAGAATTGGCTGATTCAAACGAGGAAGATCTTCTACTGCTTGCCACCAAGCTGTCCAATCCATTTCACGGTTTGGTGCTAAGGCAATGATCGGTTGCGGTGAATTTTCTTTGTCACGAACGATGACCACTTCAGCTAGAAAATCCAATGTATCTAAAAGCAGATCTTCTAAAGCTAAATTACTATCGATGGATTCAATCAGATCCACTTGGCGGTCTTTCAAGAATAAATGCCCTTCTTCATTCATGCTGCCATAATCGCCGCTATCCCACCAATCTCCATAAACATTCTCAGTAAAACGCTGATCTTCTTTATAATAAGTCAATGCCCGTCCTTTGGATAGGAAGTGGATATGTCCGTCTGTATTTGCAGGCAACTCATTGCCGTCAGCATCTGCGATTCGTGCTTTGGTCAAATCGCCTAAACCAATCCCCATATCGCGAGCATCATTTGATTGTATACTTTCTAGCGTATGTGCTTTCAGGATCATTGGGCCGCACTCGCTTTGGCCGTATACTTGCAAGAAGATGGCATCTTGATTGGCAGAAGTTTGTAAGAAAGCTGCCATTGTTTGATTATTGATGGCATCGAATGTGGAGTGATAATACCGTATTCCAGCAAAAGCTTCAGGATGTTCTTCTGCAACGAATCGCCATTGCACGAAGTTATTTGGGTGTGTCTCTAAGGCAATCGGTGGATTCTCTTTCAACATCCGAACGACGTGAGGACCATTCGCACTAGCAAGAGGCATCATTGGAAAGCCCATAGACATCAAAGAAGAGATCCCAATATTGAAGCGAGAATGAACCGGTGAAATATGGAACGCCACTAATTTTGTTTCTGCGATTTTTGTGAAGACAGTTCGCTGCCACTTTGTCCGCCACCCCATAGAATTGGCCGAGTGACAAATCAATTTTGGTATTCCTGTTGTGCCTGAGGTGTGGGTCATATAAGAAATTTGATCGTGAGGCAATTCGGTTTGGCCAACAGGTTCAGCTGGTTGCAACAATAGATTGCGGACAGCAATCTGCTTGTTCGGGCTGCTGTTTTTGACAGCTGCCACTCGGTTTTCTGTCTCTTCATCAAAAAGGATATAAGGATCTTCTAAGCGGTCAACAAAGACTTCGATCGTTGAAGCTGGAAAATGATAAGAAATCATTGCTGGGACAGCGCCTAAATAAGCAGCAGCTGTAGCTAAAAGATACGTATCAAATTTTGATGATTTATAGATAATGATTTTATCTCCGGCTTGGACGCCAAGGTGGGCAAGTTGATACGCCCGCTTTAAGATTATTTCATGACTTGAATGATATGTGCTGCGGTAACCCAATTCAGGAAAAGCTGGCAAGATCTCATCATGAATGATTGGGACGTCTGGATAAGCCTCCGCCGCATCGCGGTAATTGGTATAAAGATTCAATGGTTGATACGCTAAAATAGACAAAATAACACACTCCTTTAAATTGATGACGGTGTTTTGTTAACTTCGATGGTTAATAAAGTCACCTTTCTCAAACTATGGTTCATTTTAACATAGCGTTTTTTTAAGAATAGTTACTTTGGGATTTTTTTCACATAACGTCTTAAATCAACTGACTTACAAGCCGGGTAGGGCTATTTTGAGACAATCAAGTTTGATTAGTGATACTCGATTGGTATGTTTTGATTGGCACAAGGGCAACCGAGGATAGTTAGAACAAAAGATTCTATTGCGAACATCAGCAGGACGATAGTTGTCAGTATGTCTTTTTATTGCTATCATGAAAAAAAAGACAAAGGAAGATCCTGATGGCCAAAAAGATACAAAATAAAAAACATGTTTCGCTTCCTCGATACCAGCAGATCGCTGTGGAGATCGCGGAAAGAATCGTGGAAAATCGCTACGAAGTTGGACAAAAGGTTCATGCCCGTTCGACATTAGCCAGTAACTTCAATGTGTCGCCAGAAACAGCCCGTAAAGCAATCAATGTCTTGGTCGATTTGGGGATCATGGATGTCCGTCATGGGAGCGGCGCGTATATTGCCTCAAAAGAAAAGGCGCAATCTTTTTTGGATCAGTACAAAGATGTTCAATCGATCCAAGAGATTCGTAAAGACATTTTAGAAAGCGTTGAACGGCAACAACAAGAGCTGGATAATTTTTCGGAACTATTGAATGTTTTGGTTCGGCAAACGAAAAAAGTGCATAATATGAGCCCTTTTCTGCCATTTGAATTGTTATTGAAAGAAGATGCCCAGCACTTAGAGAAAAGTGTCCACGAGCTGAATATTTGGCAAGTAACGGGAGCAACCATCGTGGCAATCCAAACGGAACAAGAGTTATTGCTCTCACCAGGCCCTTACGCCAAGTTTAGTGCCGGCAATACGATTTATTTTGTCGGAAATGAGTTGGCACTACAACGTATGACGAACTTTTTTTATCCACAAGACTCCGCTAATTGAAGAGCGAAAGATTCCATTTCTAAGAAGAGATGGAATCTTTTTTTGACAAAGTGACCACATGCTGTTAGTATAGTATGGTCACTTTCGTGAAATTTTTCAGAAAAAGGAGTCAGTATAAGTGAGTAAAGTTAAAGTTGCACATTTAACGAAAATCTTTGGCAAGAAGAAGCAACAAGCGTTTGCCATGATTCAAGAACAACGCAGCAAGAATGAAATTCTAGAAAAAACTGGGGCCACTGTTGGCGTCTATGATGTGAATTTTGAAGTCAATGAAGGAGAAATCTTTGTGATTATGGGACTTTCTGGTAGTGGGAAGTCAACCTTGATCCGTTTATTGAATCGGTTGATCGAACCATCCGGTGGAGACATTTATATTGATGGGGAAGACATTGCGAAGATGAGTAAAGAAGAATTACGTGAAGTCCGACGCCATAAGATCAACATGGTTTTCCAAAGCTTTGGTTTGTTCCCTCACCGAACGATTCTTGAGAATACAGAATATGGCTTAGAGGTGCGAGGGGTTCCCAAAGAAGAGCGAGTAGCCAAAGCTGAAAAAGCTTTAGCTAATTCTGGGCTATTATCTTTCAAGGATCAATATCCTGATCAACTGTCTGGTGGGATGCAACAACGGGTTGGTCTGGCGCGAGCATTAGCAAATGATCCAGAGATCTTATTGATGGACGAAGCATTCTCTGCGTTAGATCCGTTGATTCGTCGTGAAATGCAAGATGAGTTGTTAGAATTACAAGCCAATGTCCAAAAGACAATTATTTTTATCACTCATGATTTGAATGAAGCCTTGCGAATTGGTGATCGCATCGCTTTGATGAAAGATGGGCAAATCATGCAAATTGGGACAGGAGAAGAGATTCTGACCAATCCTGCGAACCAATATGTGAGAGATTTCGTCGAAGATGTCGATCGCTCGAAAGTTTTGACGGCTCAAAACATCATGGTACCAGCACTAACGACAAATATCGAAATCGATGGGCCAAGCGTTGCGCTAAATCGAATGCGTAAAGAGGAAGTTAGTATGTTGCTGGCGGTAGACAAAAAACGTCATCTAAAAGGTAGTTTGACAGCCGAGTCGGCTCGCGAAGCACGCAAAAACAATTTGACCCTAAAAGAAGTCATCGATAAAAATGTACAAAAAATCGACAAAGATATGCTAGTGACGGATATTTTCAATTTAATTTATGATTCCCCGACACCGTTAGCGGTGGTTGAAAATGATCGTCTGATCGGTGTAGTTATTCGAGGCAGTGTGATCGAAGCACTGGCAGAAACGGATTCATCAGTGACAGAGGAAGGAGTGGTCGTCAATGGGTAATTTTCTTCAACAAACGATTCCAGTTGCTGATTGGGTAGAGTCCTTTACAGATTGGCTAACAGGAACTTTTAGTGGGCTCTTTTCCGCATTGCAGTCTTTTGGTCAGTTCGTGATGGATGGAATGACTAATACTTTGCTTTTTGTGCCACCACTAGTCATGATCTTGCTGCTGACAATCGCTGCATTTTTTGTTTCAAGTAAAAAATGGGGGTTGACGGCATTTACATTTGTCGGGCTACTGTTTATCTACAATCAAGGTTTGTGGACTGATTTGATGAATACTGTCACATTGGTTCTGCTCTCTAGTCTGGTATCGATCATTATCGGTATTCCCCTCGGAATCTTAATGGCAAAAAGCGAAAAGGCGCAAAGCATCGTTACGCCAATCTTAGATTTCATGCAAACGATGCCTGGCTTCGTCTATCTGATCCCAGCAGTCGCTTTCTTTGGGATCGGCATGGTACCAGGGGTTTTTGCCTCAGTGATTTTTGCATTGCCGCCGACTGTACGGATGACTAATTTAGGAATCCGTCAAATTTCTCGTGAATTAGTCGAAGCTTCGGATTCCTTTGGGGGAACTGGCTGGCAGAAATTGGTCAAGTTAGAATTGCCATTAGCGAAAAGTACGATTTTAGCAGGTGTCAATCAAACCACGATGCTTGCTCTTTCAATGGTAGTGATTGCTTCGATGATCGGTGCCCCTGGTCTTGGACGAGGTGTCCTATCTGCACTGCAGCGGGCACAAGTCGGAAATGGATTTGTGAGTGGGGTTTCATTAGTGATCTTAGCGATCATTATGGATCGGTTTACCCAAAACTTGAATAAACCCGCTCATAAGAAAAAAGCCGTGTCCGCGAAAAGCCGCAAGCAAAAACGTCTCTTTGGCGGGATCGCTGCCGCAGCTGTTGTTGCGCTGATTGGTGCTTCTGTAGCTTTTGGTCGTGTTTCAGACAATAAAGGAACAGTCAACTTAGCATATGTCGAATGGGATACAGAAGTGGCTTCCACTCATGTGGTAGCTGAAGTGTTAAAAGAAATGGGCTATGAAGTCAAGACGACACCATTAGACAATGCGATCATGTGGGAATCTGTGGCTAAAGGCGAAGTTGACGGGATGGTAGCTGCCTGGTTGCCTTCGACTCACCAAGCTCAATATGAAC
The DNA here is from genome assembly GCF_005234805.1 of Enterococcus sp. ARL09-542. Taxonomy (NCBI): domain Bacteria; kingdom Bacillati; phylum Bacillota; class Bacilli; order Lactobacillales; family Enterococcaceae; genus Enterococcus; species Enterococcus sp. ARL09-542. The sequence goes on along the minus strand of NZ_QPQX01000003.1, from coordinate 176,637 downwards.
AATATAAAGACCAAGTAGAAAATCTAGGACCAAACTTAGAGGGAGCTAAACTGGGAATTGCAGTTCCTAGCTACATGGCAGTTGACTCTATCGCAGATCTATCGGATGAGGCAGGAAAAACGATCACGGGAATTGAACCAGGTGCAGGTGTGGTCGCTGCTGCTGAAAATACAGTTGCAACATATGATAATCTTTCTGATTGGAATGTGGCGACATCTTCTTCCGGGGCAATGACTGTGGCGTTAGGACAAGCCATCAAGAATAAAGAAGACATTGTGATCACTGGCTGGTCGCCTCACTGGATGTTTGCAAAATATGATTTGAAATATCTAGATGATCCTGAAGGAACGATGGGAGAAGCAGAGAGTATCAATACGATGGTACGCCAAGGATTAGCTGATGATCTGCCAGAAGTTTATGAAGTACTGGATAAATTCAATTGGACACAAGAAGATATGGAAGAAGTCATGCTGTCAATCAACGATGGAACTTCTGCTGAAGATGCTGCAAAAGATTGGGTAACCAATCACCCAGAAGAAGTGGCAGCTTGGACGAAGTAAGTCAATGAAGCATGAAAGGATCAGATAAATAAACAAAAAAAGAAAGTTTCGCATCTAGACTCGGTGGCCGAGTTCAGGTGTGAGACTTTCGTTTTTTTCACTATCTACTGACTGTCTACTGATAGTAGCCAGCAATTTTTTGTGCTTTTTCAGTATTGGCGAAATGCAGTTTGGTATACTTCGCTAATAAAGGCATTCCGCCTTTTTGCAAAAGCTGAGCAGCGACCTGATCGGATTTGCTGCCGGCACCCGAAGGAAGCTGTAATCCAACTTCTTGTGAGGCCTTCTCTAGTTCCTCCAGAAAAACAGTGCGGCATAGAATGGAGGCCGCAGCCACTGCTAAATGATATTGCTCCCCTTTTGTTGCAAAAAACAATTTTTCTGTGATTTGATTTTTTTCTGATTTTAGATAGGTACGGTAATTTTTTTCGCTAGTGAATTGATCAATCAAGATAGCATCCGGTGTTTTTGGTGCGATTTTTTGCAACAGTAGCCGAATGGCTTGATTGTGTAGCGCAACTTTCATTCGAACGGTGTTGTATTTAGGTTGGATCTCATTGTATTTAGTTGGTTCAACTGTCAGTAATTGATAAGGCACAAGTTTTTTTATTTTTGGGGCCATTGCCCGAATTTGTGGATCAGTCAACATTTTGGAGTCTTTGACACCTAATGCTTTCAATGCGGGTAGCTGATCTTTACTGGCATAGACAGCGCAAACGACTAAAGGACCAAAATAACTGCCATTGCCAACTTCATCACTACCAACGACACTCCACTGTGAAAAGTCAGCAGGCAAGGAGGATGAAGGAGCCTTGTTGTTCGCATTTGCTGTTTTGGACAAGTCGGCAGAATTGCTCCAACGAGCTGCTTCAGCTTCTGCACCACTACCTTGAAACATCACTTTACCAGAAGTATAAGCGGTGATGGTCGTTTGTTCTTTTTTGGCAACAAACACGGTATAAGGAACTTTTTTATTCAACAGCGCTTGCTGATAGAAGTTCATCATTTCTGCGATAGTTTTTTGAGATACTTTAATGACGATATTACTCATTGTCTTCCTCCGATATACATACTGGTTATCTGAATAGAACATCTTCTTAGATTCTACCATAGGTAAAAATTTTACGAAGCCTCTTTCTAAAAAAACGATTGGCATGGAAATTACACTAGAAATCACGTATAATAGGTAGGAGTTTGCGATACGCGTGCAGAAAGTGATAAAATAGTACAGAACAGCAATGGGAGGAATCTTTCCTATGACGGAGCAAAAGAAACGTTATAAAGCAGTAATCGCCAATCAAAGCTACACGATTATTGGGCGTGAAAGTAAACAACATATGGATATGGTAACGAAATTAGTCAATGACCAATTGACAGAAATCATGGGGCTGTCTTCTCAAGTCGATAAAGAGCAAGCAGCAATTCTATTAGCAATCAATGCGATTTCTGATCAGTTGAAAAAACAAGAGCAAGTATTAAGTTTGCAAAATAAGGTAGAAGAGTTACGCAGTCAAGCGATTAAGGCGACCGAACTAGAGAATCGGATTAAGCGAATCGAAGCGATTGAGTCTGAAGCGCGCCAAGTATTGGATGAGACAGGTCGCGGAGATGTGGAGATCCATAATCATGTGGAAGCTCAACAAATATTAAATGAACAACGTAAGCGCAAAATCCAAGAAAAAGCAGCTCATGGTTAAGTAGGCGCGGAAAGGACTCTGAAATGATAGGATTTTTGGTTCTGGTTCTTTTGTTAGCGGCATTTTATGGTGGCGCGCGGCGAGGGACTTCATTGCAGCTGGTCTCCGTTTTAGGATACCTTTTTTCTTTTTTAGTTGCAGTGGCAAATTACCAAGCTTTGGCAAAAAAAATTGAATTATATGTTCCTTATATGTCTGTGACCGCAGACTCAAAGTTGGTCTTTTATAACCTAGATCTTGCTCTAGACCTAGACAAAGCGTACTATGCAGCTGTCGCTTTTATTATGATCCTTTTTGCTGGCTGGTTAGTGACAAAATTGATTTGCATTTTTGCAAATGGACTGCGTTTCAAACGTCTGCGTTTTTTGAAAGGCTATGATTGGGTCGTAGCAGGGATCTTGAATACGCTATTAGTTTACCTGAATATCTATTTCTTTTTTATGATCCTCTCGATGATTCCTTTAGCGACTATCCAAAATTTGTTTGATAAGAGCAGCACGGCACACTTTATCGTTGAAAGTTCGCCAATCATTTCTGATTACTTTTATCGTTTGTGGATCACTAATGTGATTGGTTAGTATAAGGCAGCTGGTCATTAGACCCATGCTGCTTTTTTTCTTAAGTAAAAAAATGAAAAAGTAGGTGAGACTATGAATAAAAAAATTCTTGATGTTTTAGCTTTCGATCAAGTAAAACAATTGGTTGGGCAGTATCTAGTGACCGCCCAAGGGAAAGAAGAATTAGCTCAATTAGCGCCATCAGCAGATGCTCAGCAAATTTCCACTTGGCTGGCTGAAACAGAAGATGCGTTAAAAGTACAGCGATTGCGGGGCGGTATTCCTGTACCAAAAATTGAAAATATTCGTCCGCAAATGAAGCGAATCGAAATCGGAGCGGACCTTAATGGTTTAGAATTAGCGCAAGTAGGTCGAGTGTTGGTGACAGCCAATGAATTGAAGCGTTTCTTTGAAGATCTATCAGACAGCGAAATCGAGTTCGAGCGACTGTATGAATGGGAAAAGCAGTTAGTAACGCTGCCCACGCTTAGCCGTCGCCTGAAAGAAGCAGTGGATGAAGACGGTCGGTTGACTGACGAAGCATCTCCAGAGCTACGTGTCATTCGACAAAATATTCGTCGTTCTGAACGAACGATCAGAGAAACGTTAGATAGTCTCGTACGTGGCGGAAATGCCAAGTATTTGAGCGATACCATTGTCACGATGCGAAATGAGCGTTATGTGATTCCGGTGAAGCAAGAATATCGTGGCGTGTTTGGCGGGGTCGTGCATGATCAGAGTTCTTCTGGGCAGACATTATTTATTGAACCAAAACAAGTGGTGGATCAGAATAATCGACTGCGCCAACATCAAATCGCTGAGCGTACGGAGATTGAACGAATCTTAGCGGAACTTTCTGCAGAGCTAGCTCCTTATCAACGCGAAATTCTGCACAACGCCTATGTGATCGGGATGATGGACTTCATGAATGCCAAAGCACGTTTTGGGAAAGAATTGCAGGCAATCGTGCCGGCTATCAATACAGATAATCATGTCGTTTTCAAACAAGCACGTCATCCGCTGATCGATCAAGAAAAAGTCGTACCGAATGATATTGCTATTGGTGAAGACTATCAAGCGGTGGTAATTACCGGTCCGAATACTGGTGGGAAAACAATCACCTTGAAGACGCTGGGATTGCTTCAAATCATGGGGCAATCTGGATTGCCGATTTTAGTCGATGAAGAGAGCCAAATGGGCATTTTTCAAGAAATTTTTGCTGATATTGGGGATGAGCAATCCATCGAACAAAGTTTATCTACCTTCTCTTCTCACATGACGACGATCGTCGATGTTCTCAAAAAAGTGGACCATACAAGTTTAGTTTTATTCGATGAACTGGGAGCTGGGACTGATCCGCAAGAAGGCGCGGCGTTAGCGATTGCTATTCTTGATGAACTTGGTGCACGCTCTGCCTATGTGATGGCGACGACTCATTATCCGGAATTGAAAGTGTACGGTTACAATCGTGCCAATACCATCAATGCTTCAATGGAGTTTGATGTCGATACCCTAAGCCCAACATATCGTTTGCTGATCGGTGTGCCTGGTCGCAGTAATGCTTTTGAAATCTCCAAACGTCTGGGCTTGGACACCCAGATCATTGAGCAAGCCAAGCAAATCATGGATGGCGAAAGTCAGGACTTGAATGAGATGATCGCCGACTTAGAAAACCGGCGCAAGATGACCGAAACAGAGTATTTGGAAATGCGGCATTATGTAGAAGAAGCGGAACGGCTGCAAAAAGAATTGAGACAAGCATATAACTTTTTCTTTGAAGAACGCGAAGCAGAACTAGCAAAAGCCCGCAAGAAAGCAAATCAAATCGTTGAAGAAGCAAAAGAGGAATCGGAAAAAATCATTTCGGATATCCGCAACATGCAATTGAGCAGCGGACAGAGCCATGTCAAAGAACATGAGTTGATCGCAGCCCGCACAAAATTGTCTGATCTTCATCAAGAAGAACATTTGCAAAAGAACAAGGTCTTGCAAAAAGCCAAAGCTGCGAAAACGTTGAAGGTCGGCGATGAAGTGTTAGTTACTTCCTATGGTCAGCGAGGAACTTTGATCAAAAAGATGGGACAATCACAATGGCAAGTGCAATTGGGAATCTTAAAAATGACGCTGCCTGAATCAGATCTACAGCCGGCAGCACCTGTCAAAGAACCTGTGCAGCGCGTCGTTCATACCGTCCGTTCAGCGGAGTCTTCGCATGTTCCTAATCAGCTGGATCTTCGTGGCAAACGCTATGAAGAGGCATTGAATGAAGTTGATCAGTATCTCGATGCGGCGATTCTTGCTGGTTACCCACAAGTGACGATCGTTCACGGAAAAGGGACGGGGGCATTACGGCAAGGAATTACGGAATATTTGAAAAATCATCGTAGTGTCAAAAGTTTTGAGTTTGCACCGGCAAATCAAGGTGGCAATGGGGCGACCATCGTAAAATTTAAATAATCGTTAAGGCTTCTTACCTTTTGTAAGCAGAGGATTTTAAAAAAGCACGTGAACATGCTATACTTTTTTTAGCAATCAAATGGAGGCGAACAATATGGCAAAAGAAATTACAGATAAAACTTTTTCAGAAGAAACCGATAAAGGCTTAGTACTTATTGATTTTTGGGCAACATGGTGTGGTCCATGTCGGATGCAAGCACCAATCTTGGAACAATTAGCAAATGAATATGAAGAAGACGAATTAAAAATCGTCAAAATGGATGTGGATGAAAATCCTGAAACGCCAGCTTCATTTGGTATCATGTCGATCCCTACGCTATTGTTGAAAAAAGATGGTCAAGTGGTAGATAAAGCCGTTGGTGTTCATACCAAAGATCAATTGAAAGAAATGGTAGCAAGCCACATGTAAGAAAATTTTATAGTAAGCAGCGATCTTAAGCGATCGCTGCTTTTTTTTTGAGTAGTTTTAAGCGAGGATTTATTCTTGCAATGGTATAATGAAAGTGTGAATATGGGGAGCGTCTACTTTCTATGGAGTGCTTTTATTTGAAAAGGGGGATGAAAAATGAAAAAGAATAGAGGATGGGGGTACCGGCTGCTCTGTATCATTTCCTTGGTCAGTGCACCGCTTGTATCTGCAGGTGCGACCTACGCGGAAACAATTGATACAGGAACTTCTTCAGTCAATCAAGTCACCGAATCAACCACCAATACCAGTAGGACGACAACCGAAACGACTGACTCAACAACTGCGACATCGTCTACAATAGACACGTCAACTTCCGAAGCGAGTACCAACAGTTCGACTGATAGCTTTGGGGAAACAACTACAAGTAGTTCAGAAATAACTGTTTCTTCCACAGAAGAAACGGATACTTCAGAAGCGAATCCAGTCATCACTGTTAAGGAATTAGCCAATTCAAATCGCTATGTCAAAATCAACACTTTCACAGCGACTACAACGGAGTCGCAAGCAATGGATAGTCGTCAGGTTTTATATACCCTCAATCAATTGCAACTAACAGCCACAGGATCAATTACTGAACTTGCGGGTCACGTTTATAAAAGTGTCAAACAGTACCAAGATACAGCGACGAAAAAGAAGTATAGTGAACTACTTGATGAACAGAATCACGTGATTGGTATTGTTGAAGCAGAGTCTGTCACGACAGCAGATGGGGTGTTTCAGTCAGAAAAAAAATATGCTACTGTTCAAAGTGGCAATTATCCTTTATGGGAGTCAATTTTTTTTGATAAACAGTTAGGCACGACAAAAACAATCAATCGACAAACGTTTCAAGTAAAAGAAAGTTTCAAACACGGAAACGGCTCGACCTATTATGCTCTGTACACGGATAAGAACCAATTTATTGGTTGGATTAATGCCAAAGGAGCCGCGGATGCCAAATCACCTGGAGGCATATGGCAATCTGAATCAAAATACGCCACGATCATCAGTGGCAACTACACATTATGGCAAAATTTTGATTGGTCAGCCAAAAAAGGAACGACAGCTGCTTTGAATGGAAAGACCGTCAAAGCCACAGGAAAATATAGCCATGTTAATGGTGCAACGTATTATTCGTTGTATGACAATAAGAACAAGTGGTTAGGTTATATCAACGCTGCCGGTGTCAAAACGACATCAAATGCACAGGGAGCTTACCAGGCTTACGGTAAATATGTTACTCTAACAAAGAAAAATTATACAATTTGGGGTAATTTTAACTGGTCGAGCAAAAAGAACACTACCTCTTCATTGTATGGAAAAACTTACCAGGCTAAAGGAAAATATGAACATTGGAACGGATCAACTTACTACTCATTGTCTGATTCTACTGGCAAATGGATCGGCTATTTGAATGCTGAAGCCGCTACTGTGGCTAATAATCAAGGTGGCATATGGCAGAGTGAAAACAAGACGATCCGGATGAAAAGTAAGAACTATACATTGTGGCAAGATTTGAATTTTTCTAAGAAGAAAGCTTCGAGTGGCAATTATATGAACAAAAATATCAAAGTCACCGGAAAATATCAGCATTATAACGGTGCGACCTATTACTCATTGTATTTAAACAATACATGGATCGGCTATATCAATGCTACAGGTGTCACAAATACTCATGTAATCCATTCGCAGAGCAATATTAGCCGTTATGTGATCGTCAACAATGCCAGCGGGAATTTTCTGAATGCTGCTGATCCTAACAGCAGCAAATTAGGAAAAAAGAGTAATTATAAAGGGTATATGGCGAAAGCAACCAAATTAGCCAAAACGAGTGATGGCAATTATCTGTATCTGGTTTCACCAGCAGGGAAAATCGGGTGGATCAAAGAGAATCAGACGTATAGCGTGAATGATAAATTCTGGATGTACACTACTGGTGGCAAGTACCCCTCGCTAAATGTCAAAAATTTAAACATTCATGTGTCCATCAGTAAGCAGCGAGTTTACATTAAGTCAGGCGACAAAGTCATTTATACCATGCTTTGTTCCACGGGGACAGTTTTTACGCCGACACCGTTAGGTAATTTTAGAATTCAGCAGGAGAAAGGCTCCGCCTTTTCAGGAGCGGCTTATTACCGTTCTTTCAAAGATCATGGTGTCTATCTATTCCATACCGTTCCAACAAGCATTGCTTGGTCAACCAATTCATTTAGTTCGGTGGAAGGCAAAAAACTAGGACAGCGAGCTTCTCATGGCTGTATTCGATTAGCAGTCCCTGATGCTAAATGGTTCTATTACAACATGCCTTACAACACTCCCGTAAAAATCGTTAACTGATTCTAGCTGCTGCATCCTTTGAATAAGGATGCAGCAGTTTTTTTGTAGCGAAAAGAGTTGTTGATTTGCACTTCACTAATTAGAGTTGAAAGTTTTTATCTTCTGAATAGAGATCAAGGCCTTTTTGATATTTTACTTTTTGATATTTTGATAGAAGTTAGATTTGTAAAGTGGGTCAATTGACTAAAAACTGCCCTTTGAAAGCTGTGTCGCCCGTTTGGGAAAAGGATTTCTCTTTTGAATGACTGACATGTCCGTTCGAAGCTTGATAGGGAGCATCAATCTCGAATCCCTAGTTGCTAACTAAGGTAAGTATAAAGCGGTCAACTAAGTGTAAATAGTTCTGAAATACGCCGATAGATAATCAGAAAACTACCCAAATCCGGGAGAAAATTGCTTACAAAAAGAGATTGACACTTATTATATCATTCGATAATATATCAGTAAGTGATATAGTTTCCTAGGATGGGGGAAAACACATGGATGAACCATTGACCGATTCAACTTATTTGATTTTGTTAGCTTTATTAAAGCCAAAACATGGCTATGTGATCATGAAGCAAATCAATGAATTAAGCCAAGGTACCTATGAAATCGGTCCGGCAACAATGTATACTATATTGAAAAAATTGACCAAAAATGAAATGATCAGTTTAGAAAAGACGACAGATCGTAAAAAAATCTATCAGATCACAGCCAAAGGAAAAACGGCTTTAGAAAAGGACATTCAGCGACGAAAACATTTCTTTGAGATTGGTGAACAGATTATGGGTGAGTTGGGGGGACTGGCAGATGAGCAAACGTAAGACAAAATATTTGTATTCATTAGGTGTTGCCTATTATCCAGAAAAAGAAATGATGCGGCTGCAAGAGCAAGCAGCAAAAGGTTGGCAGTTTGTGCATATGAATCAGTTCGGTTTTTTGAAGTTTATTCAAAGCCAACCACAAGAGAAGAAGTTTGCTGTCGATTTTTTTCAAGGAGACAAATCTGATGTTGATGAATACTTGGCAATGTATGAAGCCGGCGGATGGGAGTATATTAGTTCCTACAAAAACCGTTACTACTATTTTCAGGCTCCTTTAGAGACACCAGCTATTTTTAGTGATCAGCAAAGCTATCAAGAACGAATCGATAGTGAGGCACGCTATCTTATGAAACGTTCTTTTGGCATAACAGGTGTTGGCTTGGTTATTCTGCTTTTGATTTATCTCCTCGCTCGCTGGCTAGTACTTACCTATAATGAGATACTAGGTTTCTCATATGGTGTTGCAGTTGGGCTGATTTGTGCGCCTCTTGTCATCGGTGTGGTGTCATTTCTCATGCGTCGCTTGTACAAGAACCGCGCCTCTTTTTACAAAGAACCAGAGAAACTAGCTAAGCGGCAACACGTGTTACGGGATACGCTGCTCTTTATGGGAGTCGGCGCATTAATTGGAAGAATTATCGGCTTTTTAGCCGGTTATTTATACTAACTTAAAAGACAAGGAAGGTGAAATTGTGTTAGAAGCAAAGAATTTAGTGAAAACATTTGGGGACTATCGGGCAGTGGATCAATTGTCCTTTCAAATCAACGATGGCGAGATCATGGGGCTGATCGGTCAAAATGGTGCTGGTAAAACCACGACATTCCGATTGATTCTAGATTTCTTACGGGCTGAACAAGGAGAAGTACTATGGAATGGCCATCAAATCACAGAAAAGGAATACAATTTGATTGGTTATTTGCCAGAAGAACGGGGACTTTACCCTAAAGTAACCATCCAAGATCAACTGATTTATTTTGCACGCTTGCGTGGAAAAAAGAAAGAAGAAATTGAACCTAAGATCGACGAATGGATGGAAAAATTCCAAGTAAAAGGGAAAAAGACAGATAAAGTTAAATCATTATCGAAGGGGAATCAGCAAAAAGTCCAATTGATCGCAACATTGATTCATGAACCTAAATTAGTCATTTTGGATGAACCATTTAGCGGATTGGACCCTGTCAATGCTGAGTTGCTGAAAGATGGCATTATTGAACTAAAAGAAAAAGGGTCTTGTGTCATTTTTTCTAGTCATAACATGGATAATGTTGAGAAAATCTGCGATTATTTGATCATGCTAAGAGATGGTCAAACGGTTCTCAACGGAAAAGTTCATGAGATCCGTGAATCGTTTGGGCGGACGAAAGTCTTCTTGGAATCTTCATTGTCAAAAGAAACCATCCTAGCAGTTGAAGGTGTCGAAAAAGTTCTTCATAAAGAAGATGGGAGTTATGACATTACATTATCGCATCCTGAAGTCGGTCGCACATTGTTTGATTTGGCCACAGCTGATGGCTATATCCCGATGTTTAACCAACAACCGCCGACATTAGAAGAAATCTTTAAGAGAAAGGCGGGAAAAGACAATGAGTAAATTTTGGGTGATCGCGCTCGATGTGTTTAAGAAAAACGTGAAATCGATCTCGTTTTTGATCATGATATTGATTCCATTTATTGCATTGGGCATTATTTATGTGGTAGGAATTTTTACCGATGGAATGAACAGTGCCGATAAAATTGCTGTTTATGCGAATGAACCAGCTATTGCACAAACAATCGCAGCTCAGAAAAATGAAGACTATCAATTTGAAGTGGTGGATTCTGAAGAAGCTGGAAAAAAACAATTAGCGGATGAAAAGGTCGATGCATTCTTGATCGTTACTTCAGAGGCCGACAGTATCAAAGGTGAATTATTGAGTGAATCTTCTATGGGACAAACCACAGAGTTGACGGTTCAGCAATTATTGTCTGGGTTGCAAGCCTCGGGACGTGCCGCAGCACTCGGATTAAATCAGAAGCAAGTGGCTAGTTTAAGTGAGCCAGCAAACTTCAGTAAACAAAAAGTTTCTTTCACCGAAGATGGCAAAATGGAGCTTGGGGAAGACAATAGTTCGATCCAATACATTGTGAGTTATGTCGGAACAATTATTTTATTCATGTTTATTTTGACTTACGCTCAAATCATTGCCCAAGAGATTGCTTCCGAAAAAGGGACCCGGATCATGGAAGTTATTTTGTCCAGTACGAGAGCACAGGTTCACTTTTATGCCAAATTAACCGGTGTAATTATGGTCGCATTAGCTCAGTTATTGGCTTACGCCGGTATCTTTGCTATCAGTTATTATTGGATCAAAGACATTTCAATGGTCAAAGATGTATTAGCCAATTTCTCAATTGATGGATTATTCGGTCCATTCTTGATTTACTCGGTCATCTTTGTCCTATTAGGAATTTTGATTTACTCTGTCCTGTCTGCTTTGTGCGGTTCATTAGTCAATAAAGCAGAGGACACTGCCAAGGCGATCATTCCTGTCACTTACCTTTCTTTAGCCGGTTATATGTTAGGTTTGATTCTAGGCGGTACAGATCCTAACAATATCATTTTGCGGGTCACTTCTTATATCCCGTTTTTATCTTCATTTATCATGCCAGTCCGATTGGCTAACGATACAGTAGGTATCGGAGGCGCGGCAGTCTCTGTAGCCATCTTAGCAGTAAGTACATTGGCATTGATGCTGATCTCAGCAAGAATGTATAAGTCAAACGTACTGATTTATAACGATAACGGCATTTTGGCTTCATTGAAACAATCTTTCGTTTTGATGAAGAATGAAAAATGACCAGCCAACAAATTCTCCGATTAGTTAGGCTTCAATAAAGAAACCGATGAAAAGCTTGTGCTTTCTGATTACCAAATGGTATCCAGAAAACCCTCTGCTTTTCATCGGTTTTTTTCTACGTAGAATTAGGTAAAGTAGCTTTAATGAGTCAAGACCGCCAATTGATCAAGCTAGTATCCAATCAGCCTTTAATTACTAACTATTAAAGCTAAACGAGTCATTTAAACTACTAGTTTCAAATATAACCAAGTCTTTTTTCAATCAGGCATTGCCTCTGCTAGCGAAATCTTTGTTGGCATAATGTCAAAACTGATGAACAAAGTAGTCGAAAATTTGCTGTTCTGAAGCAATTTCTTGTGCGGTTAATTCAGGATGCCATTGGATCCCTAAAATCGGCGCCGCAAAGGCAGAAGTTTCAATGGCTTCTACGATACCGTCAGGGGCAGTTGCGATCACTTGGAAATCTTTTGCAACATCTTTAATGGCTTGATGGTGAAATGAATTCACTTGATAGGTGGTTCCTAATAATTTTCCTAAACGACTGTCAGCAACGATCTCAACGGCATGAGTAGGAAAGCGAAAGGGTGTCGGTGCTTGCACATGCTTGATGGTTGGTTGCTCGACCAATGACAAGTCTTGATAGAGGTTGCCTCCGAAAGCAACATTCAATAGCTGCATGCCACGACAGACACCAAAAATTGGTTTTTCTTGTGCGACAGCTTCTTTGATCAACGCCAATTCAAATGCGTCTCGTTCAGGATGTGTACCTTGGATCAGTGGATGCATCTCTTCGCCATAATAGCGAGGAGTCACATCATGACCCCCTGCCAAAAGTAATTTATCAATCTGGGCAACATATTGGGCGGCATTTTCGGGAGCTCCCATGGGTAAAATAAGGGGAAGGCCAGAGGCTTGTTGAATCTGTGTCACAAAATTTCTCGGGGTATATGTAATCCAATGGGCTTCCCCATCAATCATCGTTCGTTCGTTGCCAGCAATTCCAATCACTGGTTTCATAAGCATTCTCCTTCCAGCTGTTTTGACAGCAGTAATGAATAAAAAACTGTGACAAAAGGAAAACAAAGGAAGCTATCCGAACTGACTTTTTCCACGAAATTGCGAGGACCTACTAGAGAGTAGATGCAATTTCGTTATCGTTCGGATGCTCCATTTGTTGCTGCACTTAAGTCACAGTACTTTTTTATTTTTCGCGAATCACTTCTATTTTGTAGCCATCTGGGTCTTTCACGAAATAGTAAGAAGGAGAAGTACCAGGCAAGCCTTTTAAGTCAGTAACATCAAAACCAGCTGCTTTATGCTGCTCGTGAAGTTTCTCTAAATCATCGGTACTGATCGCGATATGACCATAGCCGTCACCTAGATCATAGCCGGGATGATCATAGTTATAAGTTAATTCTAATTCATAATCATCTCCTGGTAATGTCAGGTAAACCAACGTAAATTTGTTTTCTGGAAAATCACGACGGCGCGATTCTTCAAAACCGAATGCTTCTTGATAAAATGCAAGTGATGCTTCAAGATCTTTCACTCGCACACAAGTATGTGCCATTTTCATTTGTCATTCATCCTTTCAATTGTGGTAAGCCTATAATAACATAACCCGATTTTTTGTGGTAAGAAAAGTGCACCCCGTCAAGTTGCAGCTTGTCGCCAGTGGCTTCCTAAGGTAGAATGGAAAGAAAGAGATGATGGAGGGAAACATGGGGAACAAGGAGAAAGTGTTTGGGCAAAAAGAGCCGGGGGCTGACTATATTTCACGATTCGGTGCCTATGTCGTGATTCCGAATGAACACCAACAAGTGATTTTGGTCCAAGCGCCAAATGGCGCCTTTTTTTTACCAGGAGGGGAGATTGAACCCGGTGAATCGAAGGAAGAAACGATCAAACGGGAATTGGTCGAAGAAGTAGGATTTGCAGGAAAGATCGCCAGTTATTTAGGGGAGGCGGTTGATTATTTTTACTCGCGACATCGAGAAACGTATTACCATCATCCGGCCTATTTTTATTTGATGACTGATTGGCAAAAAATAGGTGAGCCAACAGAACAACACAACCAACTTTCGTGGCATACACCAGAAGAAGCCATTCATTTATTGAAACGCGGCAGTCATGCCTGGGCAGTGAAACAATGGGTAAATCAAAAAGACAACGATCATGCATAAAGGCAGTGATCGTTGTCTTTTTTACTCTTTTATTTTAGTTCATTTAACACATAGTCATTGATAACTTTAGCTACACCATCTTCTTCATTGGAAGCAGTGATGACGTCGGCCGCTTGTTTGACATTTTCTGTTGCATTAGCCATTGCAACGCCAAGACCCGCATATTCGACCATCGTTAGATCATTTTCGTTATCACCAATCGCCATGACTTCTGCTTGTGAGATACCTAGTTCCTCAGCTAGCTTCTGAACCGCAGCCCCTTTATGAGCTTTCTTATTCAAGACTTCTAAGAAAAATGGCGCACTTTTGACGATATTGAAACGCTCAGTCAATGAAGTTGGCAATTGTGGAATAATAGCATCGATCAATTCAGGCTCATCGATCATCATCATTTTGATGATATTCAGATCCGCAGTCATTTCTTCCGGTGTACGATATTTCAAAGGCATATTGACCAAAAAGGCTTCATAGACGGTATAAGGACTGATGTCTCGATTCGCTGTGTACATCGTATCTTGGGTTTCCACATGCAAATGAACCCCTAATTTACGGGCAGTCATTTCTACTTCTAAGTATTCTTCATGCGTCAATCCGAATTCAGAAACGATTTCTTTTGTTTTAGTCTTCTGTACGAGAGAACCATTATATGTGATTACGTAGTCCGTTTCTGAAAACAAGTCTAGTTCACTTAATAAATCTTGGACACCTGTTAAGGGGCGGCCAGTACATAAGACGATTCGAACACCCTGTGCCTCCGCAGCTTTTAGTGCTTGGTACACTCCAGGTGTGATTTTTCGATCATTGTTCAGTAACGTGCCATCGATATCGATAGCAATCAGTTTGATGCTCATAACTTCCTCCTAGTTGTTCGTATTGATCAAGGCACCATTGCGAATATGTTTCGCAAACTCTTGATACGTATCCCAAAATAAATCATAGTGATTTTGTAGTGCGGGGTCAATCATTTCTTTTGGGAAATAAAAGCGCTGGTCTCCTTGTGTTTGACCAGCAAGTGCAGCTACTAGTTGACTAGCCTTGGATAATTCCACTAGGGAGCCGTCTTTTTCTTGCAGTTCGATTTGTGTCCGATGCATGCCGGAAGTTGGGCGATAAAAGTCATAAGGTAAATCGAAACTAGAATTGATTGCTGTGTAATAGTCGGGGTTAAAACCGACTTTTTCGACAAGAGATTGCAGTTCATGAATCAATGGCAATTGAGTGTCTTCTTCAAAACGTGCAGACTTCAGCGGTTTGCGGTTCAAGAATCGTTTGGCTAAATCACTAAGAATCGGATCATTTTCTTCCGTCCACTGAGTGAAGTAAGTATTCAAGACGCCATCGTCTAGTTTTAGGTATTCTTCCAAAGTAAAGTGCTGTTTAAGAAAGGGCAGCAAAAGCTGGGAATGCGATTGGAAAATTTCTTCATGTTCTTGATACAATTCGGCAGCGCGATTTAGTAAATGTGCCAAGATAACTTCCATTCCCCGAGAACTGGCATGGAAATAGACTTGGACATACATTTGATAGCGGCTGACAATATAATCTTCTACCGCATGCATGCCACTCATAGAAAATGCGATCCCGCCAGCATAGGGACGAATGACTCGCAGAATACGTGTCAAATCAAATGTGCCGTATTCCGTTCCCGTGAAGTATGCATCCCGCAGTAAATAATCCATGCGATCCGCATCGATCTGACTGGAAATCATTTGCACCACTTGTGGGTTTGGGTATGTCTTAGTAATAACACTGGCCACTTTTTCAGGAAAACCTTCTTCCACACGATTGAGGATTTGATAGACTTCTGTTTCTGGAGAAGTAATGATCGCTACAGTGATGGCTTCGTGATCGGTATGAAAAATATGTTCAAAAGTGTGAGAATAAGGGCCATGGCCAACATCATGCAACAAAGCAGCACAAAGCGTGACCAATCGTTCCCGGTCATCCCAGCCATCAGACCCAACTTTTTCAACTGGGAAATTTCGTTGAAACAAATCACAGATGCGGCGGCTAATTTCGTAAACCCCTAACGAATGTGAGAAGCGACTATGTTCAGCACCATGAAAAGTAAACGAAGAAGTTCCTAGTTGTTTGATTCTTCGCAGGCGCTGTACTTCTTTCGAATTGATCAAGTCCAAGATCACTTGATGCTGCACATGCACATAGTTGTGTACAGGATCACGGAATACTTTTTCAATAGCAAGTGTTTGATACTTATATGGGATGCTCATTGTGAACTCTCCTTTATCGGTTGATTTCGTTGATACATATTGGTCATACGAGCCTCTAGTAATGCCGCTTGATCATTTTTTTCAACCCATTCGGATGCAGTCACAGGTCTGAGAGAGGACTTAGTTAGCCGCATCAAGGCCTCTTGCAGTCGTGAGGCAGCTTCTGATACAGAGAAAGAACGCTGAAGCACATCTTGGAGTGTTGTCATACTGGTAGGTTCAACGGCGGGATAGCCATTAGTACCAAACTGCTCTTTCAAGCTTCTTTGATAAAACGTTCTTACTACTTCTCCTCGATAGTGTTGGTCGCCGTTGACACTAAGGTACATCATGACTGCAATTCCTGCTTTGATCCTGCGCTGGGCAGTCCCTGCGATTTTCTTTCCGTCCATACTCAAGTCAAAGGTACCGGGACAATAAGAGTTTGGGATTTCATAGGCCGCAATTTCTTTTTCGGGAAATGCTTCTCGCATCAAGTCGACCATTCGCTGATAAGCCGCATCTGTAGTAGCAGCTAACATTTTTGGGAAAATCCACGATACATTCAGAACACCGGCATCGTTGATGACCCCAAGCCCGCCTGAGTTGCGGATGATTGGTTGAAAGCCAGCAGTCGTCAAAGCGGATATTCCTTCGGTGAAATAAGGCACTCGGGTATCTTTCATTCCTAAAATCATAGTATCAGGCAACTGCCAAAAGTGTAAAAATTCCTGATGATGAACGCCTGCATATTCACTCAATACATCGGTCAATGCAAACGGTAAAAAACGATTCTCGGTAGTTTGGGGATCAAATGGCAACATTTGATCAATCATTTCAATGGTCACGGTAGGCTTAGACTCTCCTTCAATAATAAGATCTCCTACTATTATATATGAAGATCATGAAAAAACTTAATCAAAAAGCTAAGAAAACGTTCTATAGTGGATGTTTTAGCTGAAATGATTGACAAAAGAGGGGAAAAAAGGAAAAATGAAACTGAAATCTGCTAAGGAGGCACACTATCATGAGGGAATTGTCACAAGGAATTCCGATTTCGATCCATTTAACGACAAAGGTCGAACAAGCGGGAGAAACACAAGATTTTTTGTTTGATTTACAAGGACAGGCGGTCAAAATCGGCGATACGCTGTATCTGAGATACAAAGAGATTCAGCCAGAAGGAGCCGAAGTACCAGTGACGATGAAAATT
The DNA here is from genome assembly GCF_005234805.1 of Enterococcus sp. ARL09-542. NCBI lineage: Bacteria > Bacillati > Bacillota > Bacilli > Lactobacillales > Enterococcaceae > Enterococcus > Enterococcus sp. ARL09-542. Next base: position 159,331 of record NZ_QPQX01000003.1, on the reverse strand, counting down.
ATGCCAGATGGCGTGATCCAACTGATTCGCTCGGGAGAAATGCGAACACGCTTGAAATTCGCTTACAAAGAACGTTTAGAAACAAGTTATCAAACGCCTTACGGCACGATGCATTTCCATACATATACAAGTCACTTACATGTGAGTCTGAAAGATCGTCCTTATTCAGGTAAAGTCGATGTCCATTATGATTTATTTATGATGGAAGACAAAGTGGGAGAATACAAACTTTCTTTGGAGTTTACTGCTTAAATAAATGCAAATTTTGAAAGAATAAATTGCAATTTGTCTCACATTTTTGTATGATTAGGAGTAGACTGTGAAAGGACGTGTCCCGTTTGGAAATTAATGTATTTGAAGGTGTAAATAAAAACGAATTGTCAATGATCGAAGTTGCCCATGCGATTTTAGAGCAACGCGGTGACGTGATGGATTTTTCTGATTTGGTCAACCAAATCCAAAACTATCTAGAAACTTCGGACAGCGAGATTCGTGATTCTTTGGCGCAGTTTTATACAGACTTGAATATCGATGGCAGTTTTATTTCTTTGGGAGACAATCGCTGGGGATTGCGTTCATGGTATGCGATCGACTCAATCGATGAAGAAGTCAACCACGGAATCGATGATGAAGATGAAGATACACCGCGTCGTCGCAAACGTAAGAAAGTGAATGCCTTTATTAGTGACGATGAAGACGCGATCGATTATAACGATGATGACCCAGAGGATACTGATTTGTCTGATGACGATGAAGAGGATCTTTTTGACGATGATGACGATGAGGATGAAGAAATCTCCGCATATAACTCAGATCTGCAAGAAATTGGTGCAGACAATAACGATGATGACGAAGAGGAACTACCAGGGAACATTGAAGAAGATCTAACGATCATCGATGATGATGAAGAAGACGAATTTGATGACGAGGAAGAAGAGGAATAGGCCTCTTCTTTTTTGTGTTTAGCAAAGGCAACAGCGTATGGAAGATGGCAAGAGCTCAATCAAAATAAAAAAAACGGAAGTGCTGTCAGCACTTCCGTGGTTTTTTGAATTATCCCTTGAGATAAAGTATACTATAAATGAAATGAAAAACGCGCCTTGAGGGAATCGAACCCCCGTCTCAAGAACCGGAATCTTACGTGATATCCACTACACTAAAGGCGCGAAGCACAAATAACAGTTTAACCAATTTTCTCAGAAAAAACAAGAGGTAAAATGATGAAATTTCAACAACAATTTTCGCAACAACAAAAACAGACACAAAAGTTGGCGATGACGCAGAAATTACAGCAGTCGATCCAAGTGCTGCAATTTTCATCAGATGAACTGCTTGCTTTCGTAGATAATCAGGCATTAGAGAATCCCCTGATCGATTTAACGGACCATGAATATCCGACGAGTTATACTCAAGGCAGTGGGACATCTGAGCAATTCAATGAATATTTGAATCAGATCCCAAATAGAGGAAGTTCGCTCTTTGAGTATTTGATCGATCAAATCCATTTAAATTACCGAGACACCTTTCTACGCACCGTCGTGTTATTTCTAGTGGAATATATTGATTTGAATGGATTTTTGACCATTGATTTGGTGAAGGCTGGTCAAATGATCGGAGCTTCAGAGATTCAGATGCTCGATGCCTTGACACTGATTCAGCAGTTGGATCCAGCGGGTGTCGGCGCACGAGATCTACGAGAATGCCTCATGCTTCAAACTGAACGGGACGATGCTGCGCCAGAACTCGCCTATATCGTTCTTGAAGAATGGTTCACGGAATTAGCAGAGCGCAAGTGGGACAAAATAGCGAAAAATCTAGCAGCTTCGCTTTCAGAAATTCAGAAGGTGTTTGACTATATCCAAACGTTGACTCCAACACCAGGGGCGGCCTTTGGGTCTACAGATGGTTTGTATATCATCCCAGATTTGCGAGTTACGATTACTGAAGGCCAGCCAGTGGTTACCTCTAATCGACGAGCAATGCCGGAAGTCCGTTTCCAACAACACTATTTTGATCAATTAAAACAAAGTGGCGATGCTGAGGTAAAGAAATATTTAGACAACAAAGCCCAAGAATTTGAATGGCTAAAAAAGACTCTCCAGCAGCGAGGAGATACCATCTATCGAGTGGGAGAAGCGATCGTTCATCATCAGCAAGACTTTTTTTTACAAGCTGACCGACCATTGAAGCCATTAATCCTCAAAGAAATCGCTGACGAATTAGGTATTCACGAATCGACAGTCAGTCGTGCCGTCAATGGGAAATATTTGGAGACAGAATTTGGTGTTTTTGAACTGAAGTCCTTCTTTGGTCAAAAAGTGTCCACCCAAAGTGGAGAGGATGTCACCACGGAGGCAATCAAGCGACGTTTGGCAGCTTTGATCAACGAAGAGAATAAGCAGAAGCCGCTTTCTGATCAAAAATTGGCTGATTTGTTAAAAGCGGAAGAAGTGGAAATTTCTCGACGGACTGTTGCCAAGTATCGTGAGGCTCTTAATATTCCTGGATCTTCTAAACGAAAGCGGTTTGATTGATTTTTCGATACAGTTCTTGTTCTGATCCAGCTATTGAAGAAAGATTCAACAAGAATGACGGCAAAAAGTCCAATGACCCCACCTCTTATACATAAGAAGACAGGTAAGCAATTTGGGTTTCATATAACCGTAGCAAAGGCAGGGCTACTTGTGATAAATAGCTCTGCCCGCTTTTCATAGGCGGTCGCTGATCCTTTTGCTCGAGTTTTTCTTTGTTGATTTCTTTTACTAGTTTGAAAGCTATTTTTGGCTGTGATAAGAATCCGCTTTACGGTTAAAAAAGTTTGGAGAATCATTTTTTATAATTGAAATAGTTGCATGAGGCGTCCAGAAGTGCTACTATTATTGGTGTAAGAGATGAATTAAATTTTTTTTGGAATAGATGGGTCATTTTAAGTCATTGTAGGACAAAAAAAGTCCAACGGGAGGATGCAAAATGCTCGATGAATTGAAATTGATTGAGGCAATCACCCCGGATATCCTCGCGGTGCTTCAAGAACGTTACCGTATTTTACGGACTATCTATTGGATGCAACCAGTAGGGCGGCGGACATTGTCTGAAAGCTTAGCAATGACGGAACGTGTGTTGAGGTCTGAAACGGATATCCTCAAAAAACTTAAATTGATTGATTCGTCTAAAAGCGGTATGCAATTAACGGCCTATGGCGAAGAAATCTATACAAAAATCGGCAGTTTGATGGATCAATTGTTTGGCATGCATCAAACAGAGAAGCGGTTATCCGAGTACTTCGGGATTGATCGTTGCTTGATTGCCAGCGGTGATGGGGACCGTCAACCGAAAGTGATTGCTGAATTCGGTCAGCTGCTTAATGAGTCGTTAGACTTATTGCTGCCAGATGGTGAGAATACGATCGCTGTGATGGGCGGTACGACAATGGCAAAAGTTGCCGAAGAACTAGGCAATCTTGAAACTGGCAAACGCCATAACTTGTTTGTCCCAGCCAGAGGGGGCATCGGAGAAGCAGTCAATGTTCAGGCAAATTCAGTCGGATCAGTGATGGCGATGCGTACCAATGGTAATTATCGTTCCCTATTTGTACCGGAACAATTAAGCACTAACACCTATGAATTTTTGTTGAAAGAACCAGCGATCCTTGATGTCTTAAACTTGATAAGTCAAGCAAATTGTGTTATTCATAGTATTGGACGAGCACTGCATATGGCAGCTCGAAGAAAGATGTCAGAAAAAGAGATCCTGATGCTGAAACAAAAGAATGCAGTAGCGGAATCCTTCGGTTATTTCTTTAATGAAGCAGGCGAGGTCGTTTATAAAATTCCTCGTATCGGACTGCAGTTGAAGGACTTGCAGAACGTGCCGATCATTTTCGCAATCGCAGGCGGTAAATCAAAAGCCAAAGCGATCAATGCATACATGAAAAATGCACCAAAACAAACATGGCTCATCACAGATGAAGCCTGTGCCAATGAGATTTTAAAAGGGGCAACCCTTTAAAATAAATATTTTTATGATTTTCATAAGGAGGAAATCTTAAATGACAGTTAAAGTAGGTATTAATGGATTTGGACGTATCGGACGCTTAGCATTTCGTCGTATCCAAGAAGTAGAAGGAATCGAAGTTGTGGCTATCAACGACTTAACAGACGCTAAAATGTTAGCACACTTGTTAAAATATGATACAACACAAGGACGTTTCAACGGTACAGTTGAAGTTCATGAAGGATCATTCAACGTGAACGGAAACGAAATCAAAGTTCTAGCAAACCGCAACCCTGAAGAATTGCCTTGGGGCGAATTAGGTGTTGAAATCGTGCTAGAATGTACTGGATTCTTCACTTCTAAATCAGCTGCTGAAAAACATTTAACAGCTGGTGCAAAACGTGTAGTTATCTCAGCTCCTGGCGGAAACGATGTACCAACAATCGTTTACAACACAAACCACGAAACTTTAACAGGTGATGAAACAGTAATTTCTGGTGCTTCATGTACAACTAACTGTTTAGCTCCTATGGCTAAAACATTGAATGACAAATTTGGTGTGATCGAAGGCTTGATGACTACGATCCATGCTTACACAGGTGACCAAATGACTCTAGACGGACCACACCCTAAAGGTGACTTCCGCCGTGCGCGTGCTGCTGCAGCAAACATCGTTCCTAACTCAACTGGTGCTGCTAAAGCTATTGGCTTGGTAATTCCTGAATTGAACGGTAAATTAGACGGAGCTGCTCAACGTGTTCCTGTTGCAACTGGTTCATTAACTGAATTAGTTACAGTTCTTGACAAAGAAGTAACTGTTGACGAAGTAAACGCAGCAATGAAAGAAGCTTCAAACGAATCTTACGGTTACAACACAGACGAAATCGTTTCTTCTGATATCGTTGGTATGACTTACGGTTCACTATTTGATGCAACTCAAACAAAAGTTATGACTGTTGGCGACAAACAATTAGTTAAAACTGTTGCTTGGTATGATAACGAAATGTCATACACTGCACAATTAGTACGTACTTTAGAATACTTCGCTAAATTATAAGATTTGCGTCGTACATTCATTTAAACCATCGCAAGAGAAAGCGGGGAAGCAGCGCGCTTCTCCGCTTTTTTTAACAATTACATTAGGAGGAATCTGTTCATGGCTAAAATGACAGTTCAAGATATCGATTTAAAAGATAAAAAAGTTCTTGTGCGTGTGGATTTCAATGTTCCATTGAAAGACGGTGTGATCGGTGACGACACTCGTATCAAAGCAGCACTTCCAACAATTAATTACGTGATCGAAAATGGCGGAAAAGCAATTCTTTTCTCTCACTTAGGTCGTGTCAAAGAAGAAGCAGATAAAGAAGGCAAATCTTTAGCACCAGTAGCAAAACGTCTAGGCGAATTGTTAGGCAAAGAAGTGACTTTCGTTCCTGAAACACGTGGGGAAAAATTGGAAGCAGCAATCAACAACATGAAAGACGGCGATGTTGTTGTTTTCGAAAACACTCGTTTTGAAGATGTTGACGGCAAAAAAGAAAGCAAAAACGATCCAGAGCTTGGTAAATATTGGGCTTCTTTAGGGGATGTTTTTGTCAATGATGCATTTGGTACAGCTCACCGTGCCCATGCTTCAAACGTCGGAATCGCTTCTACAGGAATCCCAACAGTTGCTGGATTCTTAATGGAAAAAGAAATCAAATTTATTGGTGAAGCAGTCGAAGAACCAAAACGTCCAATGGTAGCGATTCTTGGTGGTGCGAAAGTATCTGACAAAATCGGTGTCATTGAAAACTTGATTCCTAAAGCAGACAAGATCTTGATCGGTGGCGGAATGACTTATACATTCTACAAAGCAAAAGGAATGGAAATTGGTAACTCTCTTGTTGAAGCGGATAAAGTTGAGTTGGCAAAAGAATTGATCGAAAAAGCTGGCGATAAACTTGTTTTACCAGTTGACTCAATCACAGCTGCTGAATTTTCAAATGATGTTCCAACAGAAGAACATACTGGTGATGTTCCTGAAGGTCAAATGGGCTTAGATATCGGACCTGAAACAATTGCATTGTTCGCTGAAACATTAAAAGGTGCAAAAACAGTTGTTTGGAACGGACCAATGGGTGTGTTCGAAATGTCAAACTTTGCTAATGGTACCATCGGTGTTTGTGAAGCAATCGCAAACCTTGAAGATGCAACAACAATCATCGGTGGTGGAGATTCAGCTGCAGCTGCAGAACAATTAGGTTTTGCTGATAAATTCACTCACATCTCAACAGGTGGCGGTGCTAGTTTAGAACTTCTAGAAGGTAAAACTCTTCCTGGATTAGCAGCAATCAACGACAAATAATCAAGCAACGACGCGGCTGCGTTGCAATAAGCAGCCGTGACCCTTAAATAACAAAGGAGTGCCAGAAAAATGCGCAAACCAATTATTGCCGGAAACTGGAAAATGAATAAAACTGCGAAAGAAGCAAAAGAATTTGCTGAAGCAGTCAAAACAAAAATTCCTAGCAACGATAAAGTAGATTCTGTTATCGGAGCACCAGCGTTGTTCTTGGAAACATTAGTAACAGCTGCAGAAGGTACAGAATTAAAAATTGCTGCTCAAAACAGCTACTGGGAAAATGAAGGTGCCTTTACAGGAGAAACTTCACCAGCTGCTTTAGCTGACTTAGGTGTTGACTATGTAATCATCGGTCACTCAGAACGCCGTGAATATTTCCATGAAACTGACGAAGACATCAACAAAAAAGCGAAAGCAATTTTCGCAAATGGTATGATCCCAATCCTATGTTGTGGTGAATCTTTAGAAACTTATGAAGCTGGAAAAACAGCTGAATGGATCGAAGGACAAATCACTGCCGGTTTAGAAGGATTGACAGATGGCCAAGTCAGCAATCTAGTCATTGCTTACGAACCAATTTGGGCGATCGGTACAGGTAAATCAGCAGATGCACAAATTGCTGATGAAATCTGTGGTGTTGTACGTCAAACAGTTGAAAAATTATACGGTAAAGAAGTTTCTGATGCTGTACGTATCCAATACGGTGGTTCTGTAAAACCTGAAAATATTGCAGAATACATGGCAAAAGAAAATGTAGATGGAGCATTAGTTGGCGGCGCAAGCTTGCAAGCTGATTCATTCCTAGCATTGTTGGATGCAGTAAAATAATTTCATTCTCATGAAAATATTGTTTGCAGAAAACAGCTTTTTTCACTACAATTAAGATGTTCGCAAGGGAGATTCCCTTAAGATAAAACAAACTCAAAGGAGAGACAAAACATGTCAATTATTACTGATGTTTACGCACGCGAAGTCCTAGACTCACGTGGTAACCCAACTATCGAAGTAGAAGTCTACACAGAATCAGGTGCTTTCGGCCGTGGAATGGTTCCTTCAGGAGCTTCAACAGGTGAACACGAAGCAGTTGAATTACGTGATGGCGACAAAGCTCGTTATGGTGGTAAAGGTGTAACGAAAGCAGTTGACAATGTAAATAACGTCATTGCTGAAGCAATCATCGGCTACGATGTACGTGACCAAATGGCTATCGATAAAGCAATGATCGCTTTAGATGGAACTCCTAACAAAGGCAAATTAGGTGCTAACGCAATTCTTGGTGTTTCTATTGCTGTTGCTCGTGCAGCTGCTGATTATTTAGAAGTACCTTTATACCACTACTTAGGCGGATTCAATACAAAAGTATTGCCAACACCTATGATGAACATCATCAACGGCGGATCTCACTCAGATGCTCCGATCGCTTTCCAAGAATTCATGATCTTGCCTGTAGGCGCACCTACATTCAAAGAAGGTCTACGTTGGGGTGCTGAAGTATTCCATGCATTGAAATCAATCTTATCTAAACGTGGTTTAGAAACATCAGTAGGTGACGAAGGTGGTTTCGCTCCTCGTTTTGAAGGAACTGAAGATGGTGTTGAAACAATCTTAGAAGCTATCAAAGCTGCTGGTTTAGAACCAGGTAAAGACGTTTACCTAGGATTTGACTGTGCTTCTTCTGAATTCTACGAAAATGGCGTGTACGACTACACGAAATTTGAAGGCGAAAACGGTGTGAAACGTACAGCTGCAGAACAAGTTGACTACTTGGAAGAGTTAGTTAACAAATACCCAATCATCACAATCGAAGATGGTATGGATGAAAACGACTGGGATGGTTGGAAACTATTGACTGAACGTCTAGGCGACAAAGTTCAATTAGTTGGTGACGACTTGTTTGTTACAAACACTGAAATCCTTGAAAAAGGAATCAAAAACGGTATCGGTAACTCAATCCTAATCAAAGTAAACCAAATCGGTACATTGACTGAAACATTCAATGCGATCGAAATGGCTAAAGAAGCTGGTTATACTGCCGTTGTTTCTCACCGTTCAGGTGAAACAGAAGATTCAACAATCTCTGATATCGCAGTTGCAACAAATGCTGGCCAAATCAAAACTGGTTCTCTTTCACGTACTGACCGTATTGCTAAATACAACCAATTACTACGTATCGAAGACCAACTTGGTGAAGTTGCTGAATACAAAGGCTTGCAAGCTTTTTACAACTTGAAAAACAAATAATCTTTCGATGATTACATTGCTCTGAAAGAGCAGCGGTTGATTTAACAACCGCTGTGATTTCAGAGCTTTTTTGCTGTCTGGATTAAGTGATTTGAATCAAGACTTATTTTTCTCATGGAACAGAGAGCAGTCTTTTCTTCTTTATTTTCTTTTTCTAAAAAAAGAAATTATAGTTCTGGTTTAGCGAAACTCTATAATAAAAGAAAAAATAAATTTAGGAGAAATACATGGTGTATGATTATCTAATCGTTGGTACAGGACTATTTGGCTCGGTTTTTGCTTATGAAGCAGCTAAACGGGGACACTCGGTGAAAATGTTGGAAAAACGAGCACATATTGGTGGCAACTGTTATACAGAAAAACAAGTCGGAATTGACATACATAAATATGGTGCGCATATCTTTCACACATCGAGCAAAAAAATTTGGGACTACGTCAATCAGTTTGCTGATTTTTATCCCTATATTCATGAACCTATTGCAAACTATAAAGGTGAGCTATATAATCTCCCCTTCAATATGAACACGTTTTACCAATTATGGGGAACCAAAAGACCAGATGAAGCTCGCATCAAACTAATGGCTCAAATTGAAAAGACAGGAATAAAAAGACCCCGAAATTTAGAAGAACAAGCTCTTTCTTTGGTGGGGACAGATATTTATCATAAGCTGATCAAAGGCTATACGGAAAAACAGTGGGGACGAGGATGTGCTCAGCTACCTTCTTTTATTATTAAAAGACTGCCGGTCCGGTATACATTTAACAACAATTATTTTACGGATACTTTTCAAGGCATTCCAAAATTGGGCTATACAGAAATGATTCAAAAAATGCTTTCAAATCCACTGATTGAAGTTTCTTTAGAAACTGATTTTTTTGCAGACCGTACGCGTCATGAAGCATCAACCAAGAAGATTGTTTATACTGGAATGATTGACCAATATTTTGACTATTGTTACGGGGAGTTGGCCTATCGTTCTTTACATTTTGAAACTGGAACATATGATACAGATAATTATCAAGGAACAGCAGTTATGAACTTTACAGACAGTCAAACGCCCTATACGCGAATCATTGAGCATAAACATTTTTGTCCAGTTGTGACAAAAAAAACAGTTGTCACGAAAGAATTTCCAAAAACTTGGCGGAAGGGAGACATTCCTTACTACCCAATTAACGATCAAATCAATCATGCTCTGTATCGCAAGTATGAAAAATTAGCGCATCAGCAAAAAAAATGTTTATTTGGTGGGCGTCTAGCAAACTATCGTTATTATGATATGGATGATACGATTGCAGCCGCTTTAAAACTAGTCAAACATGAATTTCAAGCAGAGTGACTTCTTTTATGGAAGAGGTTGCTCTTTTTTGTCCCGATTCTGGGACAAAACGTAACTTTTTTACTAGTTATGAAATAATGAATTGTCCTATCTTTTAAAAATAGGACTAGGGGAAGCTTATAAAAATAGTTTTATGAAAGGGGAGAAAAATAAACGTAATGAGTAAAAAGAATAATTATCGAAAGTTGCTACGCTCCAATAAGAGTGAACGCTACAAGATGTATAAAAGCGGAAAACATTGGGTCTATGCAACGATCACTTCTTTTACTGGCATTGCTGGATTGAGTATCACACCAATCGTGGCGCATGCTTCAGAAATCACACCGCCTTTAGATGCAAGCAAAGAAGCAAATGCCGAGAACGTCTTGGCAAATAAAACGAATGCCAAAATTCCTGCTTCATCGACGCAAGAAAGTGAGGCTACTTCACAATCTGAAAGCATGCGTCCATCGGAAAGTTTTTCTGAATCCGAAAGCAACACCCAGTCACAAAGTGCGACAGAGTCAACGAGTGTAACAGAATCACAGAGTATCAGTGATTCAGAAACTGAAAACAATGCTACCAGTATCGAGGCATCTCAAAGTGTTTCTGAATCAATGAGTCTTTCGGAAGAGAAGAGCGGATCTGAATCAGAAAGTTTGAGTATCTCTGAAAGCGCCTCGATTTCTGAAAGTGGCTCATTGTCGTCAAGTGCCTCAGAATCGACAAGTCTATCGTTGTCACAATCGACAAGTGGCTCTCATTCAACTTCAGTAAGTCAAAAGAACCAACCAAAACAAACTGTTTCCGAAAAAAATAAAGTGGAGTCACAAAAAGCACAAGATCTCTTCGATCAATTAGTACCCAAGAAAGTACAAGCGTCGGTTGACACCACGACGAATGCATTAGAAATTGTTGTCAAAGATGGCAAATCACCAAGCACATCTTTGATTCGGGCAGCACAACAATATGCTAGTGCCAATAATTTGATTGCTAGTTTTGCCATCACCACCCAATCAGGGCAGATTGTTAAAATCAATGTTTCTGCGGATCCAGATATGGGCCGAGAAGAATTTGAGCAGGCAATCAACGATGGTAACAAAACCAATTCACCTTCTGGGGTGACGGTTGATGTTCCGGACCAAGTGAAAAATAAGGAATTATACAAGCAAACAGCTATTGCTAATGGCACTTATGCAGCAGTGAATGACTGGGCTACGCTGAAAGCAGCATATGGAAATGCTTCGATTACCTATATTGAGGTAACCGCTAATATTACGGCAGCTACCAATGTGGCTACCCGTGATTTAGGATGGCGGGCAACGAGTGTGATTATTGACGGTAATGGGTTTACAGTCAATATGGCAGGAGCAGCATTTAATGTAGGGACAAGTTCTACAGTTCGCGGTTCTATCTTTACGATCACAGATGTGAATTTGATTCATTGGCAATCAGGTACCAACTCAGGAGACAGTGGCACAGGTAATGCAGATGGAGTGATCGATTCACGATCAGCAACCGGAGGTTATGGGTACTGGTACTTCAATATCAATAATGTGACTCTCGAAGGCCGAGATGGTGTTAGCGGGACAGATACCTCATACCAACCACGACGATTGCTGGATGCAGAGGACAGTCACGTTACTTTATCAGGTAAAGTCATCGCAAATGTCAAACAAGAATTGATGCAAATTGGTGAAGTAGCAATCGCTAACGGAGCCCATGTAGAGTTGAATCGGACAGCTGGTACTACCGGCTACTCCATGTTTTACTATATGGCAATCCGTGGCAATAATGCGAGTGATACAGGATTCAATCACACCTTTAAAGTGGGCGATGGCGCGACAATTATTGGAAACGAGCTAAGTACCTATAACAGCAACAACTATCCCCTTGTCTATTATGGATTTAACTCAATTACTGTCGGAGATGACGTAACTTGGAAACAAGACGGTTTCCAAATGCTACTCGATTTTTCTCGTTACTCGGGAAGTCAATCAAATGACCGAACCGCAACTTTTGGTCAAAATCTGCAAATGACGGCAACTCGTACAGTAGGTTCCAACTCGCTAAACGTCACGAATAGAGCGGTTGTTACATTTAATGCAGGAACGGTACTTGATCTGCAACAATGGAATGCCAACACTGTTGTGAACGTGGCTTCCGGTGCAACAGTTCGCTTTATTTCACCGCGGGCATTGCACTTAGCCCGTCTAACTTCTTCAGGAGCTGTTTCGGCAGGTCGATTGATTACCGGTTCGGGAACATTTGTCATGAATAATTCTCAGATCAGTACATGGCAAGGCAGCAGTAGCCAAACCGCTGCTCCAGAAGGCAACCGTAACTTAAAATTCGTGGAAATGACTATTTCAGGTTCGACAACAACTATTAAAGATACGGCTGGAAATGTTACTACATCTAACATTGTAGACACTTCTACCCGTGAATTAGCGACTGTTGCGATTGCGCCAGGAACCGTAACCGTAAATTATGTTGATCAGTACGGCAATATTATTAAAACTGTTGATATGCCAATTGATCCAGACGTTAATTACATTGGTGAGTATCTTGATTTGCAAACATTGGAGTATGCCAATGAGTTAATGCCTGAAAATTATATGTGGGCAATCGGTACCCAAGTTGCTAGTTCAGCTAAAAATGATGGTCAAAGCGGCGGAGATAGTACGACTAATGCCGATAATGGGGACAGCTATGGGCAAGCGACGGTTGCGATTGTTCCAATGGAGAACACAAATTATACTTATAATATTTATGTATATGGTGTTGCCAATCATTCGGTTCAGTACCAATATGTCGACGTTAAGACTGGTCAAGTAATCTCTTCTGAGTATATGAATGCTGGTACCGAAGCTTCCGGAACAGATAGAATTCCTGCAAACTACGGGAATGTTATCGATTGGACAAATAGTTACTATACTTCGACTAATTTGCCACCAGGTTACTATTATGCAACAGGTGCCGTATTGAATGGCAATGTACAGCCTGGATCTACTACAGTTGGAACTGAAGCGAGTCTGACAACCATTTACGTTGCAGCAGACACACAAACTGTCAATGTAACTTTTGTTAATTCAGATGGCCGTCCATTACAAAACCAAGTTGGCACAGTTGCTATCAATGGGACGACTGGTCAAGAACTAAGCTATTCTGACTTAATCGCAGATTACCTAACTCAAGCTGGTTATTATGCAGATCAAACTGGAACATTTGTTTTTGATAGTACTAGTAATAATGGCAGTACAACAGACAGTGATCAACAATTTATTACGATCACTCTTTATCCATCCTATCAAGAAGTCGGTGTCGTTGGTAATAATCAACCTGAATCAGATCCTGCTACAGGGGAAGCATTTGAGCAAATCCCAGGAACTGTCACTGTTGGAAAATATGGTACTTCCGGTGTTTCAAATGAAAGTTTCACTCTTGGGGTGACAGATGCAGATTTAGAGAGAAATGGGTATATCTATACGGTTACAGGACCAGATGGAGTAGTCTACAATACATTAGCGGAAGCTATGGCTGCCAATCAAACTTTTGATACTACCAGCAATGGAGCATCTCAAACGGATTCTTCGCCACAGATGTTTACGGTCAATTATGAACAAGACCCGGTATCATTGTCTACGTCCGAGTCTATTTCGGGAAGCGAATCATTATCAGAATCCATTGTTACTTCTACTTCTGAGTCAGAAAGTGTTTCTCTTTCTCAATCAATTTCAGAAAGTGACTCATTATCAGAATCGATCTCTGTTAGTGATTCAGAATCAATTTCTACATCAATTAGTGCGTCTGTTTCAGTATCAGATTCAGAGAGCAACTCAGTGTCATTGTCTATTTCAGAAAGTGAATCTGACATGAATGACTCGACTTCTGAATCATTGTCAGCATCAATCTCTACTTCAACTTCTTTAAGTGATTCAGAATCGGTTTCGATTTCATTGAGTGACTCAGAGTCAACGTCTCTTTCTATCAGTGAATCTGTTTCGGTATCAGACTCAGAAAGTGGTTCGTTATCTACATCTATTTCAGAAAGCGAATCAATGTCTCTATCAATTTCTATTAGTGATTCAGAATCGTTGTCAGAATCCCTATCTGAAAGTATTTCAACATCTATTTCATTATCGGATAGTGATTCAATGTCAGAAAGCCTTTCGGCATCAGAATCGTTATCTATATCAGCTAGTGTATCAGAGTCTGATTCGGAAAGTGATAGTTCCAGCTTAAGTGCGTCTGTTTCTGGATCATTGAGCAACAGTACAAGTGATTCTGAAAGTTTATCTTTATCAGAGTCAGTATCAGTTTCACTCTCGGAATCACTAAGTGAATCCACGTCACTATCTCTGTCAGAAAGTGACTCAGTATCAGAAAGTATTTCAGCATCAGAATCATTATCTGTCGCTATCAGTGAATCGGATTCTTCTTCCCTCAGTGAAAGCATTAGTTTGAGTGAATCTATTTCTGATTCGTTGAGTGCAAGCATGAGTTTATCCGAAAGCTTATCGGAGTCAGAATCGATCTCAAATTCAATTAGTACGTCGATGTCATTGAGCATTAGCGATAGTAATAGTGAGTCTAGTAGTGAATCAGCCAGCTATAGCGGCAGTACGAGTGTAAGTAATAGCGATTCAACAAGTGAAAGTATTTCTGCAAGTAATTCACTATCAGTAAGTATCAGTGAGTCAACCAGTTTGAGCACATCAATCAGTGATTCATCCTCATTGAGTACAAGCATTTCTAACTCACTAAGTGCGAGCGAATCTGCAAGTTACAGCAGTAGTACGAGCGTAAGTAACAGTGATTCGACAAGTGTGAGTACGTCAGTTAGCGAATCAACATCTACAAGTATCAGTGACTCAATCAGTGCCAGCATATCAACTAGTGATTCTTTATCGGTAAGTATTAGTGATTCAACGAGCTTGAGTACCTCACTTAGTGATTCATCCTCAGTGAGTGTCAGCGTTTCGACATCACTAAGTGCAAGTGAATCAACAAGTTACAGCGGCAGTACGAGTGTAAGTAATAGCGATTCAACAAGTGAAAGTATTTCTGCAAGCAATTCACTATCAGTAAGTATCAGTGAGTCAACCAGCTTGAGCACCTCACTTAGTGATTCATTGTCATTGAGTACAAGTATTTCCGCCTCACTAAGTGCGAGTGATTCTGCAAGTTACAGTGGCAGCACTAGCGTAAGTATCAGCGAGTCAGCAAGCTTAAGCACATCAATCAGTGATTCATCATCATTGAGCACAAGTATTTCTGCATCATTAAGCGCGAGCGATTCTGCAAGTTACAGCGGTAGTACGAGCGTAAGCAACAGTGATTCGACAAGTGCAAGTACGTCAGCTAGTGAGTCAACATCTGCAAGTATTAGTGACTCAACAAGCATAAGTACGTCGATCAGTGACTCTATGTCATTGAGTACAAGTATTTCCACATCACTAAGTGCGAGCGATTCTGCAAGTTACAGCGGTAGTACGAGCGTAAGTAACAGTGACTCGACAAGTACAAGTACATCAATCAGCGATTCGTTGTCTCTGAGCACAAGCATTTCTGCATCACTAAGTGCGAGCGATTCCGCAAGCTTCAGTGGTAGCACAAGTGTAAGTAACAGTGAGTCAACAAGTACAAGCACTTCGATCAGTGATTCATTATCAGTAAGCACAAGTATCAGTAATAGTGAATCCGCAAGTGCAAGTACGTCAATCAGTGATTCATCCTCATTGAGTACAAGTATTTCGGCATCACTAAGTGCGAGTGATTCTGCAAGTTACAGCGGTAGTACGAGCGTAAGTAACAGTGAGTCAACAAGTACAAGCACTTCGATCAGTGATTCATTATCAGTAAGCACAAGTATCAGTAATAGTGAATCCGCAAGTGCAAGTACGTCGATCAGTGATTCATCCTCATTGAGTACAAGTATTTCGGCATCATTAAGCGCGAGTGATTCTGTAAGTTACAGCGGTAGTACGAGCGTAAGTAACAGTGAGTCGACAAGCGAAAGTACGTCAGTCAGTGATTCATTGTCAGTAAGCACAAGTATTTCCGCATCATTAAGTGCGAGTGATTCTACAAGCTACAGTGGTAGTACGAGCGTAAGTAATAGCGAGTCCACAAGCGAAAGCACGTCACTAAGTGATTCTTCGTCGCTAAGTACAAGCGTAAGCAACAGTGAATCAACAAGTACAAGTACGTCGATCAGTGATTCATTATCTGTAAGTACAAGTATTAGTAACAGTGAATCAGCAAGTG
Organism: Enterococcus sp. ARL09-542; assembly: GCF_005234805.1. NCBI lineage: Bacteria > Bacillati > Bacillota > Bacilli > Lactobacillales > Enterococcaceae > Enterococcus > Enterococcus sp. ARL09-542. Next base: position 143,164 of record NZ_QPQX01000003.1, on the reverse strand, counting down.
TGAGCACATCAATCAGTGACTCCATGTCATTGAGCACAAGTATTTCCGCATCGTTAAGTGCGAGTGATTCTGCAAGTTACAGTGGCAGCACAAGCGTAAGTAACAGTGACTCGACAAGTACAAGTACGTCGATCAGTGATTCATTATCTGTAAGTACAAGTATTAGTAACAGCGAATCAGCAAGTGTGAGCACATCAATCAGTGACTCCATGTCATTGAGCACAAGTATTTCCGCATCGTTAAGTGCGAGTGATTCTGCAAGTTACAGCGGCAGCACAAGTGTAAGTAACAGTGATTCGACAAGTGTGAGTACGTCGATCAGCGATTCGCTGTCTCTAAGCATGAGTATTTCCGCATCATTAAGTGCGAGTGATTCTGCAAGCTACAGCGGCAGCACAAGTGTAAGCAGTAGCGATTCAACAAGCGAAAGTACGTCAGTCAGCGATTCATCCTCATTGAGTACAAGTATTTCCGTATCACAAAGTACGAGTGATTCTGCAAGCTATAGCGGCAGCACAAGTGTAAGCAGTAGCGATTCAACAAGCGAAAGTACGTCAGTCAGCGATTCATCCTCATTGAGTACAAGTATTTCCGTATCACAAAGTACGAGTGATTCTGCAAGCTATAGCGGCAGCACAAGTGTAAGTAACAGTGACTCGATAAGTACAAGCACATCGCTAAGTGATTCATTATCTGTAAGCACAAGTATCAGTAACAGCGAATCAGCAAGTGTGAGCACATCAATCAGTGATTCATCCTCATTGAGTACTAGTGGTTTGGTTTCACAAAGTGCGAGCGACTCTGCAAGCTACAGCGGTAGTACTAGTGCAAGTATTAGTGAATCAACAAGTACAAGTACGTCAGTTAGCGATTCGCGGGCTAGTGAAAGTCAAAGTTATAGCAGTAGTACTTCAGCCAGCTTGAGCCTGAGCACAAGTGTCAGCACTTCAGTCAGTGATTCTGCTTCAATTAGTTCAAGTATCAGCAACAGTGAATCGAATAGTATGAGTACGTCAATCAGTGATTCACGTTCTAGTATGAGTGAAAGCTATAGCAGCAGTACTTCGGCAAGTATTAGTCAAAGTACTAGTGACAGTTCTAGCTACAGCAGTAGTACCTCAGCAAGCATTAGTGCAAGCACTAGTGATAGTACAAGTATTAGTAATAGTGCTTCTGTAAGTATGAGCGAAAGTTTGAGTATCAGCACATCAATAAGTGACTCGTTGTCAATCAGTGCAAGCTTGAGCAATAGCGATAGTCTTTCAGAAAGTAGATCATTTGCAAGTGAAAGTCAAAGCTACAGCAGTAGTACTTCTGCAAGTCTGAGTCTCAGCACAAGTACTAGTATTTCATTGAGTGATTCATCGTCAACTAGCATGAGCAACAGTACCAGCTTGAGTACTAACTTGAGTCAATTGACAAGCGACTCGCTTTCCGAAGGGATTAGCTTAAGTAATAGTCTAAGTAATAGTTTCAGTAATAGTACTTCAGCTAGTACGAGTTTGAGCTCAAGTACAAGTCTAAGTGAACAACTATCTCAATCAGTAAGTGCCAGCGAGTCACGGAGTGATAGCGTCAGCTATAGCAGCAGCACGTCAATTAGTACGAGTGAAAGCAGCAGTACTAGCTTGAGCGAATTACTATCTCGTTCAGCCAGTGCCAGTGAGTCGCGGAGCAATAGCTTAAGTCAAAGCACAAGTACTTCCTTTAGCGGAAGCAGCAGTACTAGCTTAAGTTTAAGTGAAATGAACTCTCAATCAACAAGTGCTAGTGAGTCACGGAGTGATAGTGTAAGCAACAGCATGAGCACTTCAATCAGTGATAGCTTGAGTGCAAGTACTAGCTTAAGTGATTTACTATCTAGATCAGAGAGTGCGAGTGAATCGCGAAGTGACAGCCTGAGCTATAGCGGCAGCACATCGATCAGTAACAGCTTAAGTTTAAGCACGAGCCAAAGTGATTTAGTATCTAGATCTGAAAGTGCAAGCGAATCACGTAGTTTCAGCACGAGTGATAGTGCTAGCACATCGATCAGCAATAGCGCTAGTGCAAGTGACAGCTTAAGTGATCTATATTCAAGATCGAATAGTTCTAGCCTTTCAACAAGTGACAGTACAAGTACCAATGATTCTGTCTCAGCAAGTGCTAGTGAAAGCACTAGCACCTCACAATCAATTAGTACGAGTCTAAGCGAATCGGCATCAATCAGTACGTCGCTTAGCGAAAAACAAGAAGTGATTGAGTCTCAAAGTGTGAGTGCTTCAACAAGTGATTCACAAAGTTCGAGTATAAGTGAATCAGTTAGCGTCAGCATCAGTACTAGCGAAAGCGAGCGGAATAGTACGGTGGTTTCACCTAGCGAATCAACTTCGATTAGTGAAAGTATTAGTACGAGTGAAAGTTTCCGAGATTCTGAATCGGTTAGTGCAAGTGACAGTACAAGTTTGAGTCAATCAATGAGCACTAGCGACCAAGTCTCTGCTTCTGAGAGTATAAGCGACAGCTCCAGCACTCGTGATTCTGAGTCTGAAAGCGCAAGTATTTCTACGGAAGAAAGCCGCAGTTTCAGTACAAGTGAGTCAATTTCTGCAAGTGAAAGCACATCGATTAGTCAAAGCGAAAGTGCAAGTATGAGTGAATCAGCCAGTGAAAGTACAAGTACGAGTGAATCAGCCAGTGAAAGTACAAGTACGAGTGACAGTGAACGTGACTCAATGTCGAATAGTGCAAGTGTAAGTGATTCGAACTCAACAAGTGAAAGTCTAAGTGTGAGTGAATCAGCTAGCGAAAGCACAAGCATCAGTGATAGTGAACGTGACTCAATGTCAAGCAGTGCTGAGACAAGTGAATCTGGCTCTACAAGCGATAGTACAAGTGCTAGCAACTCTGCTAGTCTGAGTGAAAGCTTTAGTGCTTCTGATCGGGACTCCGTCTCTATGAGCGCAAGCGAATCAATCAGCGAAAGTACAAGCGTTAGTGAATCTGCTTCGTTAAGTACAAGTGATGTCAACTCTGAAATCGTCAGTGACTATCATAGTAATAGTTTGTCTGAAAGTCTTTCAGAACTACAATCGCAATCAACTAGTCAAGATCATTCACTTTCAGAAAGTGCATCAATCAGCGGATCTACTTCAACTCCTACAAATTCCGAGCAGAATAATGCAACGAACGGAAATACAGGAACGTCACAAGGCAACATAGGAGTGGGGGGACATGCGACTGGAGCCACTCTTCCTAAGACTGGTGAATCTGATGCAAGCGGTAGTCAAATGTCTCTTGCTGGAATTGCCGCGCTGTTAGCTGCGATTGCTTTAATGAAAAAGAAAAAAGATGCAGCAAAGCGTGAAACGGATTAATCAGTTCCTTTCAGTTTATGAAGGGCTGGGATAAATTTCCTAGCTCTTCTAAAATGATAGAAGTGTTACTACTCAATAAAAAAGCGTCATAGTTAGATTTTCCTAACTGTGACGCTTTTTTATTCGCTATAGCCGATTATGGAAATTCAACATCGAATGAACCATCTTCTGTTTTTACCAACTCGGATAATAATAAATTTCTGATTGCTTCTAGATAAATTGCTTCACGCATTTGAGTGAAAGAACGGTGTGCCTCTACTTGAAACTCATAGATGGGACGGTGTTGTCCCCAGTTTCTTCCATTGATGACTGTTTTCAATTGTTGCAAGTTGTCTGATTGTTCGATCCAAAGAGTATCCAACGCTTTTAAAAGAACAATTCGCTTGAAGAACAGCTGCTGGAAACTGTCTGGCATGAATTGCTGAATGTGAGTCAAACGATCTGAAATCAGAGCTAATAAGAATTTTTTGACGGTTCGTTTATTAAATTTATCCAGTTTCTCGATTTCAAAAATATCAAAATTATAGTCCAAATTATTAAAGATGAAATCAAGGATCGCTTGTTTATTTAGATTCTCTTTCTTAGTGATGAATTGATTGATTGCTTCTTCCATGCATTTGTTGAAGATTTTTTCTAACTCAACTGGCGTGCCTGTCATGATACTGTTCCTCATGCTGTACATTTTGTCTCTTTGAATGGTGATGATTGAGTCAAATTCTAGCGTTGTTTGACGTCCAGCAATTTCTTGATTTTTGCGATTGCTTTGAGACTGATTGATCAATTTATTGTATTTTTTCTTTTTTAATGGCTTGAAACCATTGGCTGATTTTTCTTGTTCAGTTAATAGTTCTCGTTCCTGGGCTGCCCATTTAGGTGCACTTTCAACAACGATTTTATCCTCCATGGATACATAAAAAATGCTATCACCAGGGTCTCCTTGACGTCCGGAGCGCCCCCGCAGCTGATTATCGATTCGGTCACTGGTCATTCGTTCGGTTCCAACTACTAACAGACCGCCGTTTTCCCGCGCGTCTTGTTCAAGTTTAATGTCTGTACCGCGTCCAGCCATTGAAGTGGCTACTGTTACGGCCCCTTTTTTGCCCGCTTCTGAGATGATCCAGGATTCTTTGGTCGCTGTTGTAGCATTTAAAAGGTTATGAGGAATTCGATGCTTTAAGAGAATCAGAGAGTATAAAGTCGACATTGAGACCGATCCTGTTTCAATCAGAACGGGACGTTCTTGGATCAAAGCATTTTTTACTGCTTCTAAAGAAGCCATGATCTTTGACTGATTGGTAACATATACGAGGTCCTGATGATCTTTTCGGCGAATGGGTTTATTCGTTGGAATTTCGATTACGTCAATATTATAAGTTTCACGAAATTCGTCAGCGTCTGTTTTGGCTGTCCCGGTCATTCCGGATAAAATCTTGAATTTTCGGAAGAGATTCTGATAGGTAATGGAGCCCATGGATCGGCTTTCCGTGGTGATCTTTACCCCTTCTTTGGCTTCGATTGCTTGATGAAGCCCAGCTTGTAGTTTTGTTCCGATCAACTTGCGCCCATTTGCTTCGTCAAGTAAAAGAATTTCATTGTCTTCCACAACATAGTCTTTGTTTAAGTGCAAGAGATAATTGGCCCGCAAGGCAATGACTAAATGGCGGTAAAGATTTTTCCATTTTTCTGAAAGAATGTTTTCGATACCTAAGTAGTCTTCTGCTTTTTGAATACCTGTTTCTGTAAACCAGGCGTGGCGCTTATTTTCGCTCCTTAGGTAGTCTTTCCCTTCAATCAGGCTCTTTACAAACCAGTCAGATAGCGTAAAAAAGTTGGACTGGACTTTGGGAGCTCCTGAAATGATCAATGGTGTTTGAGCCATATCGAGTAATATTGCATCGATTTCATCAATCAGTACATAATTGAAGTGGGTAACGTATTGTTCATCTGGAGAAACGGCCAAGTTGTCAAACAAGTAGTCAAATCCCAATGCGCTATGGGTAGTATAGACAATGTCTGCTGCATAGACGACCTCTTTGTCGACTTCTTCTCCTTCATCTTCATGTTCGGGGACTCCAGCAGCCACGGTTAGTCCTAGAAAACGATAGACTTTCCCGGTTTCTTCAATATCCCGCAATGCTAAATAGGTATTGGAAGTAATCAAAAAATTTCCTTTGCCTCCCAGACCGTGTAAGTACATCAGCATGGTGGCTGTCAATGTTTTTCCTTCACCGGTTTTCATCTCAGCAACATTGCCATAAAAAAGAGCAATCGCGCCAAGAATTTGGACAAAATAAGGTTCCATTCCTAAGACACGACGGTCTGCTTCGACAACTACAGCATAGGCTTGTGGGAGTATACTCTCTAACTTTTTTCCTAGTTCGAGTTGTTGACGAAAAAGAATAGTTTGCATTTGTAATTCTTGATCCGACAATTGCCGATACTTGTCTGCGAGATTTTGAACCTTTCTCGCTAACCGCATATATTTGCGAAATTTTTTATCTTTCATTTTTGCTGATCCTTCCCCAAAAAATTGATAGTGTTAGCAGATTAATTTGTGTTACTGGCTAATTTAGCACGAATCATTACGTCCTCTAGTTCAAAAAGATAATCCCGCATCAAATCATTGGCTTCTAAAAAAAAGACGATTTTTCCCTTCGGAGCAGCTAGTTTCATTTTTTTGGACGCAATAAGTGGTTCCTTGTTTTGATCAAGCAACGCTTCACCAGAACTTGTTACGAAGTGAAGGGAAAACGTATAGGTTTTGGTGGTGTCCATATTATAGTAGGGAAATTCCCCATGATAGATGGACTCTTGATCAGCTACCTCCAAAGTATCTTCAGTCCGTAAAACGACAGCTTTCAAGTCTAATCTAGGACTAGGTTCATTGTCAGGAGTCCTTGATTCTGCAGTCTGTGTTTCATTATTCGTCAAAGTATCTTTCAAAAAAAAGATACCTCCTAACAGCAAAACAAGAGGTATGATGAGTTCAATTAGTTTCTTCATATGAAATCCTTCTTTTTGGGGATGTTTCTACGGAATTTTCTCCCCTTTTTTTCCAATCCTCGTCATTCTCAGATGATCATCTAAAAATGAAGCGTTGTTTTCTTATTTGAATTTAAAACGATGATACCACAATGACTAACACCACCTTTTCATTTTTTTTTTCGTTTCAACAAAAAAACAAATAAAAAAGGGGGATTTAAACTTGCTATTATTTTGTTAATCCTTACAGATGAAAAAAAGTAAGAAAAATTGGAGATGAAAATGAAGAATCAAAAAGAACTCATTCGTAGGATCATCGCGAGTTTCTTCCTGTTGTTCATCGTTGAGATAGGAAAGCATATTCCGATTCCTTTTTTTATTTCAGAAAAGATACCAGAGGAATCAACTAGCTTGATTCTGAAATTCTTAGCAACATCAACCGGTGGAAATTTCACTGTTCCAACGCTTTTTTCTTTAGGAATGGGACCGTATATGACTGCTCTGATCATCTGGACAACGATCAGCATGATTGATACAGAAAGTATCGGAAATCTTTCCACAAAAAGAATCGGCTATATTCAACGTTGTTTGACTCTTTTATTTGCTGTCCTTCAAAGTTGCGCATTAGTGTTAAAATTTCGTTCATCAATGATCGATCAAAAAGCTGTTGGGGGATCCGTTGTCCTGTTGTTTTTAGGAGCAGTCCTTATTTTGACTGCTGGAGGATTGTTCGTTGCGTGGCTAGCCGATATCAATATCGACAAAGGAATCGGTGGTCAAAGCTTGTTTATCGTTCCAGGTCTATTGATGAACATCCCAGCCATGTTAATTTCGGGACAAACAGAATCCGTCCACTTGAGTCAAAATTTTATGATTGGTTTGGTTATAGTGACTTTAATCTTTATTTATCTAACGCTTTTCCTTTACAGTGCAGAATACCGCATCAATATTGAACGGACAGGTATTGATAGTCGCTTCAACAATTCGTATATTCCCATTCGTCTTTTGCCTGCAGGAGCGATGCCGTTTATGTTTGCGGTAACCGTCTTTTCAATGCCGCAGCTTTTACTCTTGAATGAAAAGTGGGGAGACACAGGCTTTTCGAATTTTATTACGACTTACTTTTCATTTAATAATGTGCGGGGTGTTTTCACTTATGGTCTGATTCTCTATGTTTTAGGTTATGGATTTAGTTTTATTAACGTTCGACCTTACGATATAGCCAAAAATCTTAAAGAGACAGGAGACTATATTTTAAATATTGCACCTGGTAAACAGACGGAGATATATATATTGAAGCGATTATCTACGGTTGCATTGCTTGGCAACAGTTATCTTGTGATCATTTCAATGATTCCGTTATTGATTGGGTTGCAAAATCAGATCATTTCCAACTTAGCTTTTTATTTTGGAAGTATTTTTATGTTGATCATTATTTTAGAAACTATCACAAATGAAATACGCTTCCTCTTTTCCAGACGCACTTACCGGATTTTTTAGAGGATGTTAGGAGGCAATTCTTTGAATTATTTTATTCCCGATTGGACGACCAGCAGCGGCAATTTAGAAAGTGACTACATGATGAATGTCATTCAGCTTTTCAAGAACAATCGAGAACCGTACCACTTATTGTTATTGGAACATATCCCGTTTTTGCGCTATAAAATGCATGCGTATGGGTTAGAAGCAGCTCAGATGACTTCGCTTTACGATCGCTTGCAAGATATTCACAAGATCAATGGGTTTCCTTTAGATGTAGATGACTTGCCTCTTTCTCACAATGTGGAGAAAGTCTATACGCCTTTTGGTATCACGTTGATCAAGGAAGATCAACCATTTGGTGAAATTCGTTTCAATGCTTTTGGCTTTGCGGAACAAATGTATTTAATGACGGACCCTTACCGACAAATTCTCTTCTTCGATGATCGAGGATTTATTTCTGCAAAATCATTGCAGACAGACAATGGGGAACAAGTAAAGAGGATTTACTATAACGAATCGGGAATGGAAAAATGTGTGGAATACTTTGGAGAAAATCCGCATGTTGAGCTGATTGATTCTCAAAGAATTGGACTAAAGAAAAGTCAGTATCGAAGTATGGAGGATCTTCTCTTAGAAATGATGAATCAATTTCAATGGAATAGTGAATCCGAAGATCAACTGATCTGTTTGGCAAATGAGCGGAATCTGCGATTGGTCAAAACGAATGAGCAACGAAAGCGAGTGATTCAGATCGTTTCTGATGCTCACCAACTTTCAAAGTGTGCACCAGAGGAAAAAGCAGAATTGTGGGCAGCCGAAAATAAAATTATTACTGATTCCACTAGTAATCAAACAGCGCTCTTGTCTTTAATGAGACTTTCCGGTGTCAATGACCCATCTCGTATACAGCGCATACCTATTTACACAACTTCTTTCCATCTAGGCAATAGCAACTCCATTCCGCAGCTGGTTCTTTATTGGAACGCCGGTGAGCTTAATGAAGACGTTCTGAGAATCCATCACTTATTGCTGCAAAAAGTCATTCAAAATGATCGTTATGACTTAATTATCGAAACGACGACATTCCAAAGCGAAGTCGTTTTACGTGAAGCACAAAAAGAAATGGTTGATACTCACTTTGGTGTCGATAGTGAATCTGAGGAGTATCAGAAGGTACTGAAGTATTTTGAAGCAAAAAAAGCCAAGAAGTTATTTAAAACAGATGAAGAGGCGATTGAAGAGATTCGAGAAAGCGAAAACTGGAGAAATCTGGTAGAAGCAGTTGATGTCAACTTCAGGATTCACTTTCGATTGGATTCTCACCTCACGACGATTCGACAGGATTTTAATGAGACACGTTTGTATATTGATTTGTCTGCTGAAGTTGATGTGCAGAAACAAGCATTGGCAGTAAGCGCAGGAATTCCTCAGCTCGTTCGGAAGAAAACCGATTATGTTGATGACCAAAAGAATGGGCAAATCATTGGTCAAATCAGAGACCTAGATCCAGCAATTGCTTTTTATATGGATGATTTAAACAATTGGAACCAAGCACTAGTAGAAAATATCAGTTATATTGAACGATTTAGCGAAGAAAATGTCATCAAACAATGGAGGGATCTGCTCTATGGCGTCGTCTAAACAAATAAAGATATTCCATATTGCGGCTGCAGCTGTTTCTTCAGAGTGGCAAAAACAGCTTTCTTCTTTGTTTGTTTATCAATGGCTTCCGTTAGCCTATGATTTCAGAAAAGATGAGCAGGAACTGCAGCTGTTCGAGAAAGACAAATATAACAGCAAGTACCATCGAGCCCTTTTTCTACTAGAGAAAGATGCGTTGATTCTTGAAGACAAGGAGCTATTGGAACAACTGCCAGCCTATCAAATCTTTTACGAAAAAAACTGTCAGCTGTCTCCCGAAGTTCAAGCGCTCTTCACATTAAAAGCAGCAAAACTGTTTGATGAACAACAGTTGGAAAATGTTTTTAGTAGCATCAATGAACAATTTTCAGCGAAGCAGCAAGGATATAAGTTATCGATGGATCACATGAAATTTAATAAAGATGTATCGTTGCAAATCACTAAAGAAGGACATGCAGCTTGTCAGGTAAAGGCACAATTGACACCAGATTATCAGCAAATCACTACTTGGAAAATGACGAACCTGATCCCTAAAGAGGAACGGACATGTTTTTATCCCGAGATCGCAAATATCCAAGGAGAGGCGATACTGAAGATCAAACTTTTTTTCATCAAAGAAAACACAAATCAGGTCATTCAAGTGATTGAGATCGCCCACGATCGCATCATAAATGGGGATCCGATTTACTTCAAATTGGATCAACAGGCATACATCAACGTCTCATTGTATGCCAAAGGAAATCAAGGACAATTTACGATCGGACAAATGCACTTGCGACGAGCAATGGCAGATGAAAGTGTCATGATTCCAGGGGGCGGCCGGATCCGGGATGATGAGCATCTGGGCGGAGAAGTGATCTATTACTTTAATCCAGGAGACCTAAAACCTCCATTAGCGGTTTATTTTTCCGGATATCGCTCTGCTGAAGGATTCGAAGGACGTGGAATGATGGGGAGCATGGGCTGTCCTTTTTTGCTGATTGGTGACCCCCGTCTAGAAGGAGGAAATTTCTATCTAGGCAGCCAGAAATTTGAACAAGAAATCGTAACAATCATATTAGAAAAACTAGCATTGTTGGGATTTCAAAAATCGGATCTCATTTTGTCTGGATTGTCGATGGGCACTTTTGGCGCTCTTTATTATGCGAGTGATTTGAGTCCAAACAGTGTCATCGTGGGGAAACCGTTGACGAATCTTGGATCTATTGCACTCAATGAACGCATCAATCGGCCAACAGGATTTCCAACTTCATTGGATATGCTGCTTTACAATATTGGCTTTGTTTCAGAAGAAGCAAGTAGTCAATTGAATGGACGTTTCTGGGAAAAGTTTAAAAGTGGAGACTACAGGCAAACGACATTTGCTATCGCCTACATGAAACAAGACGATTATGACATGGAGGCATTTCCAATGTTATTTGAATTTCTAAAAAACAATTTTCCCATGACTCGTGTTCTATATAAAGGCATGATCGGCCGTCATAACGACAATAGTCCCGCTATCAACAATTGGTTTTTGAAACAATACAAGAATATTCTTGTGCATACATTTCATCGGAATATCAAGAAAATTTTATAAGAAATGGGGGAGTCGATGAATCGCATGTACCGTATCAAGTGGGGGATCGACTTTAATGATAATTACAATTATGGCGCAAAAATAGCCTACACATCCTCTGGTGACGTCGCTTATTCTTCACCTCTGATGCCTCCTGGCGTCAGTATTAAGTCCTGGTATTCGAAAACAGAATTTCACAGTAGTCGAAAATCACCTATGTTGCCGATGTTGCTGCCTGGACACGAGTACGAGTTATCACTTCATGCTGAATTCGATCGTAAAGAAGCAGTCCAGCTGCTGGTGGAATTTTTTGATAAAGACGGCTTTTTTCTTGAAAAACTGGTCTTCGAAACAACTCAAGAGAGCTTCCGTTTTCCACAAAACGCCACTGATTACCAAATTCATATGGTAAACAAAAAGCACCAACAGATTCTTTTTAAGGAATTGGTTTTATCTACTAAGGAGAACCAAGCTTTGGCGGTGGTTCCTATAGGAGCAAACTCAGGAGCAAACATTGTTGCAGTTACTCCGTTGGTGGGGGAAAGTGCTGCATTATCGGTCGTATTCGAAAAACAGAATAGTTATGTCAAAGAATATTCACTTCCTGATTGTGAAGCGGGATTATTTATTGAACCCGGTGTTACGGCTGCTTCATCGTTTTTGGAAGTTTTGCTTGAACAAATCTATCAGCGAATCGATAATCCTGATCAACTCACCCTTAAAATGGGACAAAATTTTTCTTTACTGGAATCCTGTTATCACGATGATTTTTCTATACTGGCTTTATTATTTGCAAAACCAAACAAAGAAACTGAGTCAACTGAGCTTATGCATCGTTTGCAGAAAAAAATCGTACTTAATCGAAGGGCACTGAATGTATTAGAAAATTTAAAAGAAAATAGAAAAAAATCAACCTAAATAAAAGGGGGACATCATGAATTTTTTTGTAAATAAAGCAATGGGAATCGGCAATTCTGGTGTGGAACATGCACAGTTCTACCGTGCTGCTTGTTTTGATAGAAAAAATATTCCGTATAAATATATTTTTATGGAATTAGTAAAGAATCTTCATGAAGCGATGGCAGCTTGGAAGATACCAGACAATAAAGTCATCTCCATGTGGGAATATTTTGCCCTAGAAGGTGACTATTTAAGACAAGGAGCTAAAGCGAATTTTACCGCGAAACAGGATCTCTTGGTAGACGCCACGAACACGCATAGGATTAAAGAAACCATCACATCATCAGGATTGAAAATCGTTGAGCACATGGAAAAATCCCCTAGCCGAAAAAAAGAAGGGTTATTGCTAGTTTCAGATTATCGGGTAGAGATTTTTGACTATCGAACGAATCAAAGAAAAATCATGTACAGCTATCGCAATGATCCTCATCGAGGAAGAGTGATGACGAATATTCACTTGTTTGCTTTTAAGGGCAAACATCGCTTCTTTAGAAATGAAGTCTTGCTGCAACGCTTTTTCTTTAAACAATTGATGGAAGAGTTCCCAGAAACCAAAACTATCATCATTGATCGAGGAGAAGAAAGTGAGGCCGCCTTATATGATCATTGTCCTCCAGAAATCAAATTGATCGAAATAGTACATGCTGATCATTTATCTGATCGTGATGTACCTCGTGCGCCTCTTTGGAACAATTATTATGAATATGCATTGACGCATTTAGAGCAAGTTACTCACATCGTTGTTGCGACAGAATTGCAGAGACAAGATCTACTGATCGATTTTCCAAACGAATCCGAAAAAATTGTGACGATCCCTGTGGGGGGGATTCGCGATATGACAGAAGAATCATTTGAAAAAGGCAAACAACAGGCGGAGAAGTTTGTGACGGTCTCTCGCTTGGCATCTGAAAAGCACATTGATCTTGTGATACGTGCAATTGCTGCAGCAAAAAAAGAACATCCAACGCTCTCTTTAGATATCTATGGTCAAGGCGGAGAAGAAAGCAAGTTGAATGCAATAATCAAGGAGCTAAATGCAGAAGAATATATTCAATTAAAAGGCCACTCCCATGCGATCAATGAGGTATATCCCAATTACGATGCCTTTATTTCTGGCTCTTTTTCAGAAGGATTTGGATTGACCTATATCGAAGCATTGAATGCGGGATTACCAATTGTGACGTACAAGGCACGTTTTGGGGCGATGGAGTTGATCAAAGAAGGGGTCAACGGGTATTTGAAAGACTTTTCCAGAAATGATGATACCTACAATGTCCAGCAACTAACAGAAGGAATTCGTCAGTTAGTCGCTACTGATTTAAACCAACTTAAAGCCAACACCCGCAAGTCTGTCCGGATGTTTCAAGACTCGATAATTGCAGAGAAATGGAGTGAGTTGATCGATGCATTATGAATTAGTCACTGTGATCCGACCCAATGACCGGATATGGATGACACAAAAATCACGAATCAAAGAAGGAAACCAAGTGTTGTCTATCTCACCAAGTCCAAATTTTCAAGCGATGCTTCAAAAAGAAGCGGTGCAGGGAATAAATATTTTAGATCAAGTCACACAACGGAGCCACGATCCAGAAACCTTTTTATTTTTTAACCAAGTCCCAACGGCTTATTGTACAGAAGTCTATATGAACGAAGATCGTACCATTTCGTTGATTACAGACGGGGATGAAATAGGCAAAGTGAGCTTATACCCTATGACTAGAAGACATGTCAAAGAGGTACGGTACTTCTATCCGGATGGTACGATAGACTTCATTGAAGAATATGCCGCTGACGGGAAATTGTTCTCAACTATTTATTATTGTAACGATCAGGTCCAAGAGATTGCTTTTTTCAATGATCAGCAGCAAAGCATCTTGAATTATTACTTTTATCAGGGAGCAATCAACTTGGTCACGATTCGTGATACTGCAACATTGAAGGTAACCCAGAAATTTAATACAACACTTGATTTCATTCGGGAACAGTTAGCTTTGCGGTTAACAGAAAATGATACCGTGGGAATTTCATACATGGGATTAGAATTGTTCGCTTTAGCAACATCTAATTCAAGAAATACCCTGTATCTAGAAGAGTCGCCTCTTGATGGCAAAGGGAATATCAAAGGAAATTTAATGAGTATTTTAGATGATCACATCCCTTACATCCATAGGGTGGAAGTGGATCAGAAGAATTATCAACTATTGGCAAATAAGAATGTTTGCATGGACAAAGTTGTCTTGAAAGGATGAAGACGAAATGAAGAAAATGAAGGTCAATGAATTGTATGAGCAAATCATGTCATTAATCAAAGAAAACAGCGGATCCATGCTCTCTTTTGAGAATGAGCAGGAGGAAGCAAAGCGCATCCTGCATCAACAAAAAGAATTGATTGATCAATTGATTCAGATCAATCAAGAGATGAAAGCAATGATCAATAAGTCAGAAAATGACATCGATCTAAATGAGATCCAAGCGTTAAAAAAACAATTCAATGCGTCTTTTGAGCAGCAACAGGAAGAGCAAAACAGATTGCAAATGATTTATGAAAAACTCTTTTCTGCTTACGAGGTTGAAAAGCAAATGCTTCGGACGTATTTCTTGAATGAAACCGATCAGATCATTGATATGTTGACCTCAACCGTAGAAAGACAGGATAGCGAAGTGAGTCAATTGAGTCAAGAGCTGATTCATGAATTGCGTTCATTAGAAGAAACAGAAGTAGAAGCTAATACAGGTGCAGAGGAAAACGAACCAACAGAAAACGTTGCAGAAATGAGTGAGTCGCTATAGCTGGCAACTGATCAAATCCAATAGTTAAACACTGTATTCTTCATAGTTGTTAGCTGGAAATAAACTGGGGAGAGGTGATTTCGTTGGCAAATAATCAGTTAGATAAAACGATTCAAGCAGGATTTCAAGAAGAACGAGAAAACGTAAGAGATCACTCGGAAGAGAAAAAAAAAGGGAAAGCTGTCACCATCGTGCTTTCCTTGGTTATGTCGATCGTGATCCTTGGATCGTTGGTCTATTCTTTGTTGGAAGCATTACAGAAGTAAAAATTGGAAATAGGTCCTGCATTTTAGAAAAAAGGATTTGAAAAATATGGAAACTAGATTACTAAGCGTTTGTCGATTAATCAGTACGATCAACCCAGACTTAAAGATACCTGATACATCAGTAGTTGCTGTCAATATTGATCGCGAGAAATTAGAAGAAATCCGCAAATGTAAAGGTCTATCTGTTAAGTCTTTTGAAAGAAAGATTGGGTTATCTTGCTCACGATACTATAGGTGGGTACAATATGAAATCGACCTGCCTTTCGAAATGGTTGTTGGAATCAAGAAAATGTTGAGCATATCAGATACCGAATTGTTAGACATGTTTGCTATGTCAACAGATGAACAACTTCATCTATTAAGTGTACTGATTTATAGCTCTTTATCAACGAAAGAGGACATGTTCGTCACCTTTCTCAAAGTCAGAAAAGAGTTAGAAAAATTTCGTCCTGCTACTGAGGATAATGTGATGTTTAAACTTATGCTGGCCTATTCTGACCTCGTGTTCGGCTGTATGAACCAGAAAGTCCCACAAGCAAGTTTAGAGATGCTTGAAACATTTTTTCTCGGAACTGATTTTTATACATTGTTTGATAGTCTCTTATATTTGGCTACGTTGCGCATCAAACATCGCTATGGATTGCAATCCTCTTCTTTAGAAAAACAAATGTTTCTGTTAGAAAGCTGTCTATTAAAGAAAATAAATGCAACTGACTTTACTGAACTGCGACCAGTTTTAGTAGGAGCCGTATTGGATTTGTCGGAATGTTTGGTAGATATGCAACGCTGTGAAGATGCCATTCAATTGCTTCAACATGCGAGTCGTTTAATGGAAGAACATTGGCATATTGATGTCTACAATCAAACGGTTCTAAAGCTAGTCAAATATCTGATCCTTACAAGGAATACTTCGCAAGAAGATCCAGCTGTGCAACTGTTTTCCAAAAATTTGAAAGGTGCAGAATGGTGCTTACCAAAAGATGAAGTGATGTTTGTGCGAGCAATGATGGAAAAGGAGATGGGGCAAGCGTGAATCGGTGGGTGACGACGATCATTGAATCGAATGCAGCAGATTCAGTCAAAAAGGCGAAAGCAGATGTTTGTGACATTGCCAAGGGGATGGATTATCAGCCTTTATATATTTATCGTTATATCGATGAGAATGAAGATGATTACGCACTTACCTCGAGGATTGATGGCATTACAGCTGGTGTTGCCAATCAAGATATGGTGGTCTACCAATATCCAAGCTATAATGGTGCCCATTTCGATCGGATGTTTTTACAAAGAATGAAGCAAAGAGGGATCTATACGATCTTATTCATCCATGATGCTGAGATGTTGCGAGGGAAAGTCGACTTTGATGAAGCTGCTCTTTTCAACGAAGCCACATTATTAATCGTTCATAGTCAAGCTATGCAGACAGCTTTAGTCGAACGAGGAGTGATCCGAAAAATGGTCCAAAAACCGTTTTTTGACTATCGACACAAGGAAGTAAGTGTCAGTCATGAGCGGCCAGAAAAACGAGTTGTCTTTGCAGGGAATTTAGCAAAAACCCTTTTTTTACAGCAATGGCCCAATCGCACTGAAATTCTCGTATATGGTGAAAAGAATGATCGCCCTTTTGGCGCAAATGTCCATTATTGTGGTGTATTTGAGCAAGAAGAATTGATTCGCAAGATGGAGAAGAATGGCTTTGGTCTTGCGTGGGATGACAAATTGCCAGCTGGTGGTGACTATCAACAGTACACGAAGTATAATGCGCCTCACAAAATTTCATTGTATCTCTCATTAGGCATCCCTGTCATTGTATGGCAACAAGCAGCCATAGCAGAGATGGTACAGAAACTAGGACTTGGGATTGTTATCGCTGGGATTGAAGAAATTGACCATAAATTAGGTGAGTTAACAGATGAAGAAATGCTGCGAATGAAGAACAATGTTCTTTCATTTAGTTGCTTACTGCGATCGGGAATATTTACTAGGACTGCACTAGTGGATTCAGAAGTAAAAATACTCCTAAACAAAGGGGCAAATCAAGAATGACACAATCGATGATCACAAAGAAATTATCCGCAATCGTCCAGATCAGCGAGCTAGACCAGATGCTAGCAGAGATGAATCAAACGATCGAACAACGGGATAGTAAAATTGAGCGATTAAAGCAAATGATCTCAGAAAAAAAACAGTCCACCATTGGGTATCGCGATTTTTTTATTCTGAAGAACTGTCAAGATGAGCTGAGAGATCTCTGTCAAAAAATTGACTTGCAGCGGGTCAAAGTCAATGATCTTTTGGAACATGTACGCAATACAAAAGCGATTTTCAACGATTTGTTTTTTTTAGAAACAGAAGTCAACGAACAGGCGAAGAAAATACAAGAACTGTCAAATGCATTCTTTATTCAAGCGGAGACAAAAGAGTAGCGGCTGAAACAACAACAGAATGTTTGGGGAGCAAGAAATCATGACAAATAGGGAAGTTAGGAGGATTAGTGTGGACAAAATCATTGCATTAGACATTGATGAATTTCGAGTAGGCGTCGTTGGCTATGGTTATCAAGATGTCAGAAGTTCTGTTTATTCAGAAGTCAAAAAAAATAATCTGCAGTATCTTTTAGGAAAGAATAATGAACCGACCCACTCCAAAAACAAAGTTGGGGAACGAATTCTTCTCGGGGGAAGCGAGCAAGAAATTACTTGGGGCTTCGACAAGTTATATAGTCGACGTTCGAAGGCTTACCAAACCTTTGGAAATCCATTGGCAGCCATTGGAGACCAAAATTTTAAGACATATATCAAAACGATACTTTCTTATTTAGTAGAGAAGAGAACCTTGCTTTTCACTGAAATTGCAAAGGATTGCTTTAGCTGCTCATTGTGCATTGGCGTAGCAACAGAAAGTTTTGACCAGCTGGCTGAAATCGAGAGGCAACTGGCAGATGAATTCGAGACAGTCGTTAATGGTACCCACTATCGGATACGAATCGAACGAGTAAAACTGATTCCCAAATCGCTGGCTGTGATTTTTGAAAGTAGGCGAAACGATATTCATTTAATGTTAGGCGTTGAAGAAATTCTGGCGGGATTGACTTATGTGTTTGAGATTAATGATCATTATCTAACTTGTGACAGTTATGAAAATGGCGAACTGATCAAAAGTACAAAAGTTACAGACGGCTTGTATGAATTAGCCGGCAACGTGGTACAAGCTTACCAAGAAAATGAGGGAAATCATCCCACGCCAACTTTTGATTTGGATGCTGGGGTAATCTACGATATGCTGGTCACAACGAAGAAGAACAATCCATTTATTGTGACGATCAATGGACGTCAGACCGTCGATTTAACCGAAATCGTTAAAAAAGAGCTGACGGCTTTGACGGATCAATTCATTGATTATGTCAATAGTGATCAGGATGTTCAATATGCGGATACAATACTGATCCGGGATATTTCTGCAGGAACGATCAATGAAAACACAGTGAATCAGGTATTAGCTAAAATGGGGCTATCTTGTAAAGTGTTTAATAATAAAAATGCGCTGGGAATGTATTTATTTGGGGAATTGTTCTGGCAAGACCAACCGAAGACTTCGGCTGATCGCTTTGAGGATAGCCGTCCATCAGCTATGAATCATGGTTTTTCAGAACCGGAAGTGCGTGCAGAATCTGCACCAATCGAAGAGTACGTCGAATCAACTAACCAAATTGATTCCGAGCTATCAGAAGTTACCGAGCAAAAGAGTCATTATCGAAGCTCATCTGTGGAAGCAATTTTTGCAGAACAGTCAGAATTGCTTAAATTCTTGATCAATGATGACAAGGAGCCTTCCATTTAGCAATGAAAAAGAGAATTTTGATCGATAAACGATCAAGATTCTCTTTTTCTTGTGGTTGGATTTTTTTGCTTAAATCCGATACTCGAATAGGGCAAGAATTGGTCATCGGCAATCATCTATCAGCCAAACTGTCGCAGATGAATGAAGGATCATTCTGTGCTTTAATCTTCTTCGGAGGTTTACTCCTTCTGATTGCTGGTATCTTCAGCTACCGTCACCGTAAAAAAAATCTTTGGGGAAAATCAATTTATCTGGTTCAGAAATGTTTTTTCTCAAAGGTTTTTGATTACTGGTTATTTTATAAGGACACCTAAAATCTGTTTAAATTTTTGGCTCATTTGTTGTGCAGATGGTACACTAGAGTCAAGGGAGGGATCCTATGCTTTGGCTGATAATTGTACTTATTGGACTGATTGCTGGGTTATACTATATTTACCGAACTGCAGTCCTAAAAAAAGGTGTACGTTATTTTGTATCTGCTCTGATCATGCGCAATAACCATTGGTATGAAAAAGAAGGCAGAAAACAACTTGTTCCTTCGGGACAGCGATCACAGGAAGCACCTTCAACTTTCTGGCAAGAAGGGTCCGAATGTACCCTTACTGCAACGGATGATGTTCTGTTACATGCACGGGTCTTTGATCAGTGTGCCAAAACATGGGTGATTTGTCTTCATGGCTATCGCAGTTCTGGACAAGTCGATTGTCAAGATGCCGCGGAACGCTTGTGGCAAGCCGGACACAATATCTTAGTGCCAGATCTTCGCGGACACGGGCAAAGTGAAGGGCTTCAAATCGGGTTAGGCTGGTTGGATCGCTTAGATCTGATTCTCTGGATCGAGAAATTAGTTGAAAAAGATGCGCAATGCCAGATTTTCTTGTATGGTCAAGGGATGGGGGCCGCAACAGTCCTCTTAGCGAGTGGAGAAGTATTGCCTATTCAAGTTCGAGGATTGATTGCAGACAGCAGCTATACCTCGATCTATAGTTTGATACGAGCCAATTTACCGCGTCTTTCTGGATTACCCGTCAAACGGTTCCTGCGTATGGCAAATCGTTACAGTAAACAATTAGTAGGGTACCCATTTCTACAGATCTCTGTCACACGCCAACTAGGCAGTAACCATTTACCTGTTTTATTTTTACATGGTTCTGAAGATCCATTTGTCTCAGCAGAAGAAACAGACACATTGATGGAAGCAACTGCTGGGGAAAAAAAACGAGTCATTTTTCCAGAGATGGGCCATCTTCAAGCGGTCACAGAAAGTCCAGAATATTGGCCGACTATTCTACAATTTATCCAGGCAACAGAGTAATAGTGCATTTGAATTTTTTTAACTAGAAAGGAATGTGAAAAAATGGAAATCAAAGAAGAAAACAAACGTTTTGCCTTATACGATGACGGCAAGGAAATAGGAGAAATCACCTGGCAAGAGGCGCCAGACGATGTGTTGGTGGTTGATCATACATTTGTTGATTCTGCGTATCGCGGTCAGAAGTTAGCACAAAAGTTACTGAATGCGGTGGTAGAAAAAGCGCGCCGCGAAGATCGAAAAATCATGCCAGTTTGTTCATTCGCTGTCAAAGAGTTCAAAGAAAAATCAGAATATGATGATGTATTGGCTCGCTGAATTTCGGTAGAAAATGATTGAGACAACAGTCGTGCAACAACGATCTTTATGTTGCTGTACGGCTAGTGTCTTTTTTTGTTCCGGGATTTAGTAGTTGTCTTGTTTGGATGCAGGGAACATCGCCATAGCATCAATAAAATATACTGGAAAAAAGGTCCCGAATGTGGTAAAGTTAAAAGGACGATTCTAGCAAGCAAGGAGGAGCTATCGTGTACAATATATTATTAGCAGCAGTGATTGTGATTTCTGTGATCATGTTTATTACGATTATGATGCAACCAAGCAAACAAAATAGTGCTGCCAGCGCGTTTACGGGTGGAGCAGACCAATTGTTCGGTAAACAAAAAGCGCGTGGATTTGAAGCGGTAATGCAACGTTCAACTGCCATTTTAGGCTTTGTATGGATGGTCTTGCTATTTCTTTTGGCCTATTTGTCATCAAAATAATTGGATGAAATTTGGAACCTCTCGGCTGCGAGGGGTTTTTTCTTTGCCAAAAATCTTATGAACGCATTTATCGTTGAAATCATCGAACTATGGTAGAATTGGACGTGAGGTGAAACGAAGAAATGAAGAATTTTAACCAACCAAAACCAGTGTTTTCTCCCCACGGAGATCGGGCAGTGATTTTGTTCCATGCTTATTCTGGTAGTCCCAATGATGTGCGGATGCTTTGCCGGTTTTTAGAACAAAAAGAGTATACTGTTTATACACCGATGTTTTCGGGTCATGGGACAACAAACCCTGAAGATATTTTGAATCAAGGAATTCAACAATGGCGAGCAGATGCCAAAGCAGCGATTGAATTTTTGAAAGAAAAAGGTTACCAAAAAATTGCTGTGTTGGGATTGTCAATGGGAGGCATCTTTGCCATGAACAGTTTGACACAAGCGGAACCTGCGCTAATCGGTGGTGGGCTATTCTGTTCACCGCTCTTTGAAACAAAGAATGATGTGCCGCGAAATTTTGAAAAATATGCAGAAATGATTCTGCAATACTCTTCTTATTCATCCGAAGAGCAGCAAATGATTTTGGCTCGCGTACCGCAACAAGTCAGAGATCAGCTGCTAGAAATTGAATCGATTGGGCAAGAAACAGCAACTAATCTTGACACGATCGATGTGCCTGTTTTTCTTGCACAAGCAGGAAGAGACCGTATGATCGATCCCCAGACGGTTTTTCGCACAGCAGCAGCATTGTCTCATGTGCCCTACACATTACAGTGGTATCCACATAGTGGACATGTAGTGACTGTCGGCCCAGAACGAAAAAAATTAGAACAAGATGTTTGGGCTTTTCTGGAAAGCCTCGCTTGGGAAGGGTAAAAAATGAAAGAGACGATTAGAACAAAAATTATTCAGTTCATGGAAGAAAGCCGCAAGAAAAGCTTTTCCATGGAAGAAATTGCCGAAGCATTGCAACTGCAAAAAAGCGAGGATTTCAAAAATCTTGTTCAAACAGTAGCCGCAATGGAACGAGAGGGGAGCATTCTCTTCAATAAGAAAGGCAAAGTCAAATTGCCAATGCAGCGAGTCTTAGTTGAAGGAACATTCCGAGCAAACGAACGAGGCTTTGGATTTGTGAGTATCGATGAGGAAGAAGAAGACATCTATATTCCTAAAGAATCGACTGGCTATGCGATGGATGGAGATACAGTTGCTATCGACATACTTCATGCTGCTGATCCTTTTTCCGATAAAGGGGCAGAGGGCAAAGTCGTTGAAATCCGCAAACGGGCAGTCACACAAGTTGTCGGTGAGTTTACACTCTTTGATGAAGCGGAGATCCAAGAAACAGACCTCTATGGAGTCGTTCAGCCAAAAGATAAAAAAATGAATGAGTTAAAAGTATTCATCGGTGCAGAAGGCGTTCGTCCGGTAGATGGCAGCATTGTGATCGTTGAGATCACTCACTATCCGGAGAAAGGCTACTCTAAAAGCTTAGAAGGACTAGTCAAAAAAGTAGTTGGTCATAAAAATGATCCTGGAATGGATATTTTGTCGATCGTCGTAGCTAACGGCATTCCGACAAAGTTTGAAGAAGCAACATTAGCGGAAGCTGATGCAGTTCCTGATGCCATTGATCCGGCACAATTCCCAGAACGTCGTGACCTGCGGGAACAATTGATTGTCACGATCGATGGGGCAGATGCGAAAGACCTTGATGATGCGGTCACCGTTCGTAAATTAGCCAACGGCAACTTTTTCTTAGGGGTCCATATCGCAGATGTTTCTTATTATGTGACAGAAAACAGTGCCCTAGACAAGGAAGCTTTTGAACGAGGCACCAGTGTCTATCTGACCGATCGGGTCATTCCTATGATCCCTCAGCGGCTGTCAAATGGTATCTGCTCACTGAATCCTCACGTTCCGCGGTTGACAATGAGTTGTGAGATGGAAATCGATTCTTCAGGTAAAGTGATCAAACATGAGATTTTTCAAAGCATCATTCAAACAACAGAACGAATGACTTATCAAGCAGTAAATGAAATCTTGGAAGACCAAGAGCCTGAGACAATGGCGCGTTATGCCTCGCTTGTTCCGATGTTTAAGGAAATGGCTGAATTGCATCAAATCTTAGAAGCGATGCGCGTTCGGCGGGGGGCAGTTTCTTTTGAGGATCGTGAAGCCAAAGTATTGGTTGACGAAGCAGGGCATCCTCAGGACATCCTTCTTCGCGAACGAGGAGTTGGCGAACGATTGATTGAGTCCTTTATGCTGGCTGCTAATGAAACAGTGGCAGAGCATTTCAACAAACGTCGATTGCCGTTCATTTATCGGATCCATGAAGAACCAAAAGAAGAAAAAATGCGGCGCTTTTTTGATTTTGCTTCTGCGTTAGGAATTGTTGTCAAGCAGACAAAAGGCTCCATCACGCCCAAAGATCTACAAAAAGTCGTGGAAGATGTTGCAGATAAACCTGAAGCGATGGTGGTCAACACCATGCTGTTGCGAAGTATGCAACAAGCAAAATATTCTGAAGATAACTATGGGCATTATGGACTGGCTGCAGACTACTATACCCACTTCACATCACCGATCCGCCGATACCCCGATTTGATCGTTCATCGGCTGATTCGTTCATACAGTACGGATCCGTCAGAAAGCAATCAAGAAAAGTGGGAGCAGAACCTTCCAGATATTGCTTTACACAGTTCACAAATGGAGCGAAGAGCAGTGGAAGCAGAACGTGAAGTAGATGCTCTTAAAAAAGCTGAATTTATGGCCGATAAAGTAGGAGAAGAGTTTGACGGGATTATTAGCTCAGTAGTAAAATTCGGACTTTTCGTGGAGTTGCCGAATACCATCGAAGGGTTAATCCATATTACTGCATTGAAACAAGATTACTTCCATTACTTGGAAAACCACCTCGCATTAGTAGGTGAACGTACTGGGCAAACGTTTAAGATCGGACAAAAAGTTCGCATCAAAGTGATCAAAGCGGATCCAGAGACTCGCGAAATCGATTTTGAATTGATTGAAGCAGAAGAAGTCGTACGAATCCAACAGCCTAAAAAAAAGCAAAATAAAGAAAACAAACAGCGAAGACAAACCTCAGATCGACAGAAAAAAGAAAATTTACGGGGAAAATCTCCTCGTAAAAAGAAAAAAAACGGAAATTCAAAAAAGAAACCTTTCTATAAAGGAATTAAGAAAAAGTAGGAGGGATGACCGTTGCCTAAGGGAGAGGGCAGACTAATTGCCCAAAACAAAAAAGCTCGTCATGACTACACGATCCTTGATACGATCGAAGCAGGGATCGTGCTGCAAGGGACTGAGATCAAATCGATCCGCAACAGTCGGATCAATCTAAAAGACGGCTTTGTTCGTATCCGTAATGGAGAAGCCTATTTGTATAATGTTCATATAAGTCCCTATGAACAGGGGAACATTTTTAATCATGATCCTTTGCGTACAAGAAAATTGTTACTGCATAAAAAGCAGATTGCTTGGTTGATCGGTGAAAGTAAAAATACAGGAATGACCATTGTTCCGCTAAAAGTTTATATCAAAGATGGTTATGCCAAAGTTTTGATCGGCTTAGCCAAAGGAAAACGCGAATATGACAAGCGAGAAACCCTAAAACGAAAAGATCAGGAACGGCAAATTGATCGTGCTCTTAGAAACTTTTAATCTTCTAAGAAGTTCTTTTAGAATCATTTAAAGTGTATTGCTTTGAGATTAGGGAAAAATTTGGTAGCATTTAAGGCAAAGGTACTGATGTACCAAGCTTTTCATGAAATTTCACGACAGTGTTTCAATTAATTTTTTTTCGAATTTTGGCAGAAAAACTTTTTTGTCTAATTTTCTTGAAAATACTTTGAAATTTTCTTGTCGTGGTGGTATGATACCGATTGTTATGAGAGGAAACGCATTGTAACACCAGATATTTTCTGGAGATGACAGGAAAAGAGGTGAGAAAGATTGGATGAAAAATCGCTTATGTTTCACATCGGTCCGATTTGGTTTGATGGAACTGTAGCAATGATGACAATCATTTCTTGTATAATTGTTTTTTTGGTGGTGTTCATTTGTACACGAAATTTGCAAATGAAGCCAAAAGGGAAGCAGAACTTTATTGAATGGGTCATTGATTTTGTTCGCGGAATCGTAGCTGACAATATACCAGGATCGCAAGTGAACAACTTTCATTTGCTGGGTGTAACAATGTTTCTTTTTGTGTTTGTGGCGAATGAAATTGGGCTGGTCACAAAGATCGTGACAGCTGATGATGTCTCTTTATGGAAGAGTCCCACAGCGGATCCTTTTGTCACCTTGACACTTGCACTTATGGTTATTAGTTTGACACATTTCTTTGGTATCAAAACGCTTGGTTTCAAAAACTTTATGATCAATTCTTACTTGAAACCAGTTGGTTTCTTATTACCATTGAAAATTATCGAAGAATTTACAAATGTTATTACTTTGGGCTTACGGCTTTATGGGAATATTTTTGCTGGAGAGGTCTTGTTAGGGTTGATAGCGAATATGTTCACAAGTCTAGGTTGGTGGTCATTGCCTATCGCGATGCCGCTTGAAATGATTTGGATTGGCTTCTCATTGTTTATAGGCGCCATCCAAGCCTATGTATTTGTCACATTGACCATGGTATTTATGAGCCACAAAATCGTGGCGGAACACTAATCAAAACAAACACTTTTAGGAGGAAAAACAATATGAATTTCATCGGAGCAGGATTAGCAATTATCGGAGCAGCAATTGGTGCAGGTTATGGTAACGGACAAGTAATCGCCAAAACGATCGAATCAATGGCACGTCAACCTGAAATGTCAGGTCAATTACGTTCAACAATGTTTATCGGGGTAGCGCTAGTCGAAGCTGTGCCTATTTTGGGGGTAGTTATCGCGTTGCTATTAGTCTTCCAAGGCTAAACGTGAAAAAGGCAGAAACGAACAATGCACTCGTTTTTGCTTTTTTAAATGAGAGAATTACTTTCAGAAAGGAAGAGTCGTTATGCTAAATCACTTGGTTCTAGCAGAAGTAAAAAATGCTATGCTTGGCAATATTATTCTTGTCAGCGGCTCAATTCTTCTTTTGCTATTCTTGTTGAAACACTTTGCATGGGATGCCATTAGTAGCATGATGCAAAAACGGGAAGAAAAAATCGCCAATGATTTGGATTCAGCGGAACAATCCCGCTTGAATGCAGCGAAACTGGAAAAAGAACGCCAAGAAAAATTGGCCAATTCCCATTCAGAAGCTGCGGAGATCATCAAAAGCGCCAAAGACAGCGGAGAATTGAGTCGCCAAAATATTTTGAACGAGACCAAAGAAGAAGTTTCTCGTTTGAAAGAAAAAGCTCACTCAGATATCACGCTTGAAAAAGAAGCTGCGTTAAAAGAAGTCAAAGATGATGTTGCAGATCTTTCACTTCAAATCGCAGAAAAAATCTTGGGCCGTGAATTGACTCCCGAAAATCATGAATCTTTAATTAATCAATATATCGAAGGATTAGGTTCAGTCAATGAAACTCGATAAATTTACTGTAGGTAAACGCTATGGCAAGGCGTTGTTCGAATTGGCGATGGAAGAACAACGAGCTGAAGCTGTTTATCATGAGTTGATGACACTACGTCAGATTTATCAAGAGATTCCGATGTTTGGCCAAATCGTGACCGATAATCGTTTGGATTCTCATAAAAAAAGAAAACTTGTTGATCAGTTATTTAATAACTTTGATGGATTAGTCAAAAATTTTCTTGAGATCGTGTATGAATATAATCGTATGGACGACCTATTGCTGATCATTGATGAGTATGAACGCCGCTATGACGAGCAGCAAGGTTTAGTCAGGGGTACGGTGACCACAGCAGTTGCATTGTCGTCAAGTCAAAAAGAACAATTGTCGAAACAAATCGCACAGACGCTCGGCTACCAGAAAGCAGTGCTTTCAGAAAAAGTTGATCCAGCCATTTTAGGTGGAGTCATCGTGGAAGCCAATCATCAAGTGATCGACGGTAGTATTAAGAGCCAACTGGATTATCTGCGACAACAGATCGGCAGATAAACAAGAGATAAGAGGTGAATCGGATGGCCATCAAAGCAGAAGAAATAAGTGCCTTGATCAAAGAACAAATCAAAAATTATCAAAATGAACTTTCTGTAGAAGAAATTGGAACAGTCACATACGTAGGGGATGGGATCGCCCGGGCTCACGGATTAGAAAATGCGATGAGTGGAGAATTGCTTGAGTTTTCAAACGGTTCTTACGGTATGGCCCAAAACTTGGAATCCAACGATGTAGGGATCATCATCTTAGGTGAATTTGAATCCATTCGTGAAGGTGACAAAGTAAAACGTACTGGAAAAATCATGGAAGTTCCTGTTGGGGATGCCTTGATTGGACGAGTAGTGAATCCGTTAGGACAACCAATCGATGGCTTAGGTCCAATCGATACAGATAAATCTCGTCCGGTAGAAGCAGCTGCACCTGGTGTTATGCAACGTAAATCCGTTTCAGAACCAATGCAGACTGGATTGAAAGCCATTGATGCTTTAGTTCCAATCGGACGCGGACAACGTGAATTGGTCATTGGTGACCGTAAAACAGGGAAGACAACCATCGCAATCGATACGATCATCAACCAAAAAGGTCAAAATATGATCTGTATTTATGTAGCGATCGGTCAAAAAGATTCCACGGTTCGTGCACAAGTAGAAACATTGCGCCGTTATGGTGCGCTTGACTATACGATCGTGGTATCAGCCGGTGCTTCTCAACCTGCACCACTATTATATATCGCCCCTTATGCTGGAGCAGCAATGGGTGAAGAATTCATGTATAACGGTAAACACGTTTTGATCGTTTTTGATGATTTATCAAAACAAGCCGTTGCTTATCGGGAACTTTCCTTACTACTTCGTCGTCCGCCAGGTCGTGAAGCTTACCCAGGGGACGTTTTCTACTTGCATTCTCGCTTATTGGAACGGGCTGCAAAATTAAGTGATGAACTAGGCGGAGGCTCAATGACTGCCTTGCCATTCGTTGAAACCCAAGCAGGAGATATCTCTGCTTATATTCCAACCAACGTGATCTCCATTACAGACGGACAAATTTTCTTAGAAAATGACCTGTTTTATTCAGGTGTTCGCCCTGCCGTAGCTGCCGGACTTTCCGTTTCACGGGTTGGGGGTTCTGCACAAATCAAAGCGATGAAGAAAGTGGCTGGAACATTGCGTTTGGACTTGGCAAGTTACCGCGAGTTAGAAGCCTTCACGCAATTTGGTTCTGATTTAGATGCCGCTACTCAAGCAAAATTGAATCGTGGACGTCGGACTGTTGAAATTTTGAAACAAAAACTGCATGAACCATTAGCAGTTGAAAAACAAGTGGTTATTTTATACGCATTGACGCACGGATTCCTTGACAGTGTGCCAGTAAATAAAGTATTAGACTTTGAAGCAGAATTGTTTGAATACATTGAAGCAAATCAAGCAGATGTGTTTGAAACGATTCGTGCAACGAAAGACTTGCCAGAAGAAAGCTTATTAGATGACACAATCAAAGCATTCAAAGATATTTTCATGGCTGCAAATACATCACGTGTTTCAGCACAAGACAAAATGTCAACAATGCAAAATGCATAAAAGAGGTGAGAATGAATGGCTGCTTCATTAAATGAGATCAAGCAACGAATTGCCTCAACCAAGAAAACCAGTCAGATCACAAACGCCATGCAAATGGTTTCGGCTGCTAAATTGACTAAATCAGAAGCACACTCAAAACAATTTCAAGTCTATGCAACGAAAGTGCGTGAGATCGTTACTCACCTTACTGCGCAACAACTCTCAGATCTTGCAGCTGCTGGACCTAAAGAGGGCGTCAATTACAACAGTATGCTTGTTAGTCGTCCTGTAAAGCGCACTGGCTATATCGTCATTACTTCAGATGGCGGTTTAGTCGGTGGCTACAACAGTTCGATTTTGAAACAAATGATGACGATGCTGGACGAAGATCATGCTCAAGATGAAGAATATGTTATGATCGCCATCGGTGCGACAGGAGCAGATTTCTTTAAAACACGAGGAATCAAGTTAGCTTATGAGTTGAGAAATCTTTCCGATCAGCCAAGTTTTGACGAAGTGCGTAAAATTGTTACCTTAGCTACAACGATGTATCAAAATGAAGTATTTGATGAACTATATGTTTGTTATAACCATCACATCAATTCGTTGACGAGCCAATTTCGCGTGGAAAAAATGCTGCCTATCTCAGATTTGGATCCAGAAGAAGCAGAAAGCTATGAACAAGAGTATTTGTTTGAGCCTTCAAGAGAAGCAATTTTGGATCAGTTGTTGCCGCAATATGCTGAAAGCTTGATTTATGGTGCCATTGTCGATGCCAAAACAGCAGAGCATGCTGCTGGAATGACTGCGATGAAGACGGCAACAGATAATGCCAAAAATATTATTGGGGATTTGACGATTTCTTATAACCGGGCGCGTCAAGGAGCAATCACCCAAGAAATTACTGAAATTGTTGCGGGGGCATCCGCGTTAGAATAATTTCGAGAACGAATGGAGGAATACGAATGAGTTCAGGCAAGATTGTTCAAGTCATTGGTCCCGTTGTCGACGTGGAATTCTCTCTAGACCAATCCTTACCAGATATCAACAATGCGTTGATCGTTTACAAAAAAGACGAGAAAAAAACAAAAGTAGTATTGGAAGCCGCTTTAGAACTAGGGGATGGTGTGATCCGCACCATCGCAATGGAATCTACAGACGGTTTGCAACGAGGAATGGAAGTCATCGATACAGGTGCCTCAATCTCTGTCCCTGTAGGAACAGATACTCTAGGCCGAGTATTTAATGTACTAGGCGATACTATCGACTTGGAAGCACCATTCCCAGAAGATGCCAAACGTAGTGGTATCCACAAAAAAGCCCCAGATTTCGATGAATTGTCAACAAGTACAGAAATCCTTGAAACTGGGATCAAAGTTATCGATTTATTAGCTCCTTACTTAAAAGGTGGTAAAGTCGGCTTGTTCGGTGGTGCCGGTGTTGGTAAAACCGTATTGATTCAAGAATTGATTCACAATATCGCTCAAGAGCATGGGGGAATTTCAGTATTTACCGGTGTTGGCGAGCGGACGCGTGAAGGTAATGACTTGTATTATGAAATGAAAGAATCAGGCGTTATCGAAAAGACAGCCATGGTTTTCGGTCAAATGAATGAACCACCAGGTGCCCGGATGCGGGTTGCTTTGACTGGTTTGACCATTGCTGAGTATTTCCGTGACGTTGAAGGTCAAGATGTGCTCTTGTTTATCGATAATATTTTCCGTTTCACACAAGCGGGTTCTGAAGTATCTGCCTTGTTAGGCCGGATGCCATCAGCCGTTGGTTACCAACCAACTCTAGCAACTGAAATGGGTCAATTACAAGAACGGATCACCTCGACAAAAAAAGGTTCCGTTACATCGATCCAAGCCATCTATGTGCCAGCCGATGACTATACTGACCCTGCCCCAGCAACAGCATTCGCCCATTTGGATGCCACAACAAACTTGGAACGTAAATTGACTGAGCAAGGGATTTATCCAGCGGTCGATCCATTGGCTTCATCATCTAGTGCATTAGCACCTGAAATCGTAGGGGAAAAACACTATGAAGTAGCAACCGAGGTTCAGCATGCGTTGCAACGTTATCGTGAGCTGCAAGATATCATTGCGATCTTAGGGATGGATGAATTGTCAGATGAAGAAAAGACTCTCGTAGCGCGTGCGCGTCGAATCCAATTCTTCTTATCACAAAACTTCCACGTAGCAGAACAATTTACAGGACAACCAGGTTCTTATGTGCCAGTTGAAGAAACCATCAAAGGATTTGCTGAGATTTTAGAAGGTAAATACGATGATCTTCCTGAAGAAGCCTTCCGAAGTGTAGGTCGAATCGAAGATGTAATTGAAAAAGCAAAAGCACTAGGTTATTAATAAGCAACCATAGAGAAAGAAGGGAACCTCATGGATCAATTTTTAACGGTTAATGTGGTGACACCTGCTGGTTTGGTGTATGAACACCATGCCAAAATCGTGGTTGCACGAACGACAGATGGAGAAATCGGGATCTTACCGCAACACGCGCCGATCATCGTGCCTTTGGCTATCGATGAAGTTCGAGTGAAACGGATCGATTCCGATACTCACGTCGATTGGATCGCTGTCAATGGCGGAATCATGGAAGTGCGGGACAATGTAGTTTCAATTGTAGCCGATAGTGCTGAACGTGATCGTGATATCGATGTTTCTCGTGCTGAACGTGCCAAACAGCGTGCCGAAAAGCAAATCGAAGAAGCAAAACAAGTGGAAGATATCGACCAATTACGACGTGCGACTGTTGCTTTGCATCGTGCAATCAATCGAATCAATGTGTCAAAACATTCCTAAGCGAAGACCAGTGGTCTTTGCTTTTTTTTATCTCAAAAACGTTTTAAAGTCTTTTTAAAGTCTTCCAATGAAAGTTTCAAGAAAGAATATTTTGGCTCTTTTAAATTTTGTGGTATGATAGTAACGTTCAGATGTGAAAAGGAGAATCGAGGATGCAAGTTTATGGAGTAGATGCGATTATTCGTATCGTCAGTCATTTAGCATTTATCTATTTAGCGTTTTGGGCGTTGCAGTCTTTGCGGATCGATGCTTTTTTTAAAGCCTTACAAACGACGCAAATACGGATGGTCATGGTCTTTTTAGCAATTGCTTTAGGCTATACTGCTAGCACTTTTTTCCTTGAACTGATTGCATTATGCCGTAATTTATTTTTAATAGGTTTTTAAGAAATTCAATAATACATGCAGGTTGTGCGATTGTATGCTATAATTGTCAGGATTTTGTGTATGATTCAACTGCATTATTTGGAGGGAACAAAATGGAAGAGATTATCGTTCAAGGTGGTAATCGTTTAATTGGAACTGTCAAGGTTGAAGGTGCAAAGAATGCCGTTTTACCTATTTTAGCAGCAAGTTTGTTAGCAGAAGAAGGAACAACGACTTTAGAGAATGTACCGATTTTATCTGATGTTTTGACAATGAATGAAGTGATCCGTCATTTAAACGTCGAGATTGCTTTTGATCAATCAAAAAATACCATTACAATGGATGCTTCCCGCGAATTAGCTATTGAAGCACCGTATGAATATGTTAGTCAAATGCGTGCATCAATCGTTGTTATGGGACCTTTATTAGCCAGAAATGGTCATGCGAAAGTTGCAATGCCAGGAGGTTGTGCTATTGGCAAACGACCAATTGATCTGCATCTCAAAGGATTCCAAGCTCTGGGAGCTGAAATTATTCAAAAAGATGGCTACATAGAAGCGATTGCTAGTGAGTTAAAAGGAAATACGATCTACCTTGATTTTCCGAGTGTAGGCGCTACTCAAAACATCATGATGGCAGCAGTCAAAGCCAAAGGAACGACGATCATTGAGAACGTCGCTCGAGAGCCTGAAATCGTAGATTTAGCGAACATTTTAAATAAAATGGGCGCAAAAGTCTTTGGTGCTGGGACAGAAACCATGCGCATTGAAGGCGTCGACCATTTGCATGCGGTCTCTCATGCGATCGTACAAGACCGTATTGAAGCAGGAACTTTCATGGTAGCTGCTGCAATGACAGAAGGCGATGTGATTATCAAAGATGCAATTTCTGAACACAATCGTCCACTGATTTCAAAATTAACTGAAATGGGTGCTAAAATCACTGAAGTTCCAGAAGGGATTCGGGTAGTTGGACCTAAAACAATCAAAGCAACTGATGTAAAAACGATGCCTCATCCAGGTTTCCCAACAGATATGCAAGCGCAAATGACGGCGATTCAAATGTTGGCTGATGGGACTAGCATCGTGAATGAAACGGTTTTTGAAAATCGCTTCCAACATTTAGAAGAAATGCGCCGTATGAACGGTCATGTTAAAATTGACGGAAACATCGCTGTGATCGAAGGCGGCCACGAATTACAAGGCGCGCTAGTTTATGCAACGGATCTACGAGCGGCAGCAGCTTTGATTTTATTAGGCTTGCGTTCAAACGGATTGACTCGTGTCCGTAATCTGAAGTATCTTGACCGTGGCTATTATAAATTCCACGAAAAATTGCAACAGTTAGGTGCTTCTGTTGAGCGGGTAACAACTTCTGAAAAAACAGCACCAGTAACCGTTTAAAGAGGAGATGCGACCTTGAAGCTTAATCGATATATTTTAACTAGTTTGGTAAAAATTTTGTTGGTTATCTTATTGGCGATCCTGCTCTTTATTGCCGGCACTATGATCGGCTATGGTATCATTGGAGACGGTATGCCGTTAAAAGTGTTCTCGCCTCATCTATGGAACCATATATTGGACTTCATGAAGTAAACAAAGCTGAAACTAGAATGGAGCACATTGCTTTATTCTAGTTTTTTTCAATTCTATAAATAGAAGAGAGAGGAGTATGAGATGTGAGCAAGCTTTTGATTGGATTTGTTCGGCTGTATCAGCGATTCATCTCTCCCTTATTTCCCCCTAGCTGTCGCTATTATCCTACGTGTTCGTCCTATATGATTCAGGCGATCCAAGTACATGGGGCAGGTAAAGGAAGTTTGATGGGAATCTCGCGAATTTTACGTTGTCATCCGTTTGTAAAAGGGGGAATCGACTACGTACCTCAGCGCTTTACACTAAAACGAAATACCCAAGATCAGGAGCAGCCTACTTATCACTATCGCAAAAAATAAACCCTTCAAACTGCAGGGGTAGGCAGGAATGAACGGAGTAAAGGAGCAAAACGATGATTCGAGCTTTATCACCAAAAGAATCTTTGCCATGGCCGCTATTACTGGATGCTGATCCAGAAAAAGAAGCGGTAGATCGATACATACAAGCCAGTGAGATTCTTGTTTTTGAAAATGAGCAGCAGATCGTAGGAGTGATTGTTTATCAACTGCAAACAGCAGGATGGGAAATCATGAATGTTGCTGTTGCACCGGAAGCACAGAATCAAGGAATCGGTGGTCGTTTACTGACCGCAGCGTTAAGTAAGATTGCTGCAACAAAAACTACGGAAACTCTTTGTGTAACTATCAAAACTGGTAATCTTCCTTCCGCAGCGTTAACACTTTATAAAAAAATGGGTTTCATTGAAAAAAAAGTAGTCAAAAACTATTTTGTCGATCATTACAAAGAGCCCATTTATGAGAACGGCATTCTACTTACTGATCAAGTGATTTTAGAGAAAATTCTCTAAAAAGCATCTCGCGCACTTTGACTTCATTTGAAAAATGGGTTTTGTCCGCCATTCATGTTACTCTGAATCAAATCATTTAGAGCGCGTTATTGTCCTTTTCAACGAAATCAACAGAAATCGCTTTCTTAACTGAGGAAAGTACAGTAAAATAAGGGAGACAACTGAGTGAGAAAGGAATGTTGAGATGACATTACTAGTATTTGATATGGGCGGTTCTGCAGTGAAATATGGATTATGGCAGGACGAACAATTAAGTGACAAAGGACAATTTGCGACGCCTGATACTTGGCAAAAAATGAAAGAAGAGCTCAAAGCAATTCGAGATAGCATTAAAAAACCTCTTGAAGGCGTTGGCATTAGTGCGCCAGGAGCGGTGAATGTTGCACAGCAGCAGATCAATGGGATCAGCGCCATTCCATATATTCACGGATTTAATATTTTCGCTGAATTGGAAGCGTTATTTCAATTGCCAGTCACTATTGAGAATGATGCCAATTGTGCCGGAATGGCAGAATTTTATCAAGGCGCTGGGAAAGATTTTGACACGGCAGCATTCATCGTGATTGGTACTGGGGTCGGCGGAGCACTTTTTCAACAAGGAAAACTGATCAAAGGCGCCCATCTTTACGGCGGCGAGTTTGGTTTGATGGTTCTTGATAAAGGCAAATCTTTTTCGCAGTTAGGGACGGCTGTTCAAATGGCTTGGCGTTATTGTGACCGAATCGGTGTGGATCGCAAAACGATCAGTGGCGAGGAAGTCTTTCGTCGAGCAGAAGAAGGTGATATTATCGCCAAAGAAGAGGTAGACAAATTTTATCGCTATTTGACTGAAGGGTTATTCAGCATCCAATTTGCTTTTGACCCTGAAGTATTGATTATTGGTGGCGGAGTCAGTGCAAAAGCAGGATTGTTGCCAGAAATCAATCAACGAATGAAGAAAATGCTGGCAGCACAAGACTTAAATGACTTTGTTCCACTGATTAAGCTTTGTGACTATCGAAATGATGCCAATCTAGTTGGAGCGGCAGCTAATTTCACCGCACAAGTGCTGAATTGATTCAGCTCATTGTTGCTGCCATTTTTTCAATTTTAAACATAAACCTTGAATCAACAGATACACAAGTTGTGATCACTTTGGAAGAGTGGTCACAACTATTTTTTTCGGAAATCGATTACAATCGCGACGCATCAATCTTTATTTTTTTTTAAATAATTTAAAGTATCTGAATAAAGAAAATATTCTGATAATTCGTTGACATTTTCCCTATTATTAAGTATATTTGATAACATATCCATGGGAGTAGGGGAGGAATAATGATGAAAAAGAAATTTGCATTTTTATTTGCTAGTTTATTTTTATTATCGGCTTGTAGTGCGGGACCAACTGGTGGTTCCACTAGCGGTAGCGGTTCTGCTAGCGGTGGCAACAAACAAGAAGGTGATACGATCAAAATTGGTGTCAATTTAGAATTATCGGGTGCTGTTGCAGCTTATGGAACGGCGGAAAAAGAAGGAATTGATCTGGCGGTTGAAGAAATCAATGAGAGTGGCGGTATCTTAGGAAAACAAATTGAAATTGTTTCAAAAGATAACAAATCTGACAATAATGAGTCAGCGACAGTCGCAGCCAATTTAACGACCAATGATAAAGTAGTAGCAATGATCGGGCCAGCAACTTCAGGTGCGACGAAGGCGGCATTGCCAAATGTCACCAAAGCACAAGTTCCGTTAGTGACACCTTCCGGAACAGATGATGCGATTACTGTCAGCAGTGACAAAGTTCAAGGATTTGCTTTCCGTTCTTGTTTCCAAGACAGTTTCCAAGGAACGATCTTAGCAAAATATGCTGCAGACAACTTGGATGCTAAAAAAGCAATTATTTTAGGCGATAATTCCAGCGACTATGCGAATGGATTATCAGCAGCCTTTAAAGATAGCTACAATGGCGACATTGTACTCGAAGAGAATTTCACAGAAGGTGACAAAGATTTCCAAGCGGTGTTGACGAAAATCAAAAATGCTGACTTTGATGTATTGTTCATTCCTGGCTACTACACCGAAGCTGGTTTGATTATCAAGCAAGCCCGAGAATTGGGAATCGATCAGCCAATTATTGGTGCGGATGGCTTTGGTGATGAAAAAATGGTCCAAACAGCAGGCGCGGAAAATGTATCGGATGTTTATTATACAGGACACTTCTCAACTAAAGCTCCTGCCAATGACAAGGTAGAACCTTTTGTCGAAGCATTCAAAGCAAAGTATAGCAAAGAACCTTCCGCATTTAATGCATTGGCATACGACGCTGTCTACATGATCAAACAAGCCATTGAAGATCAAGATTCAGCAGACTCAACTGCGATTGCTGAAGGACTATCTGCTTTGAAAAACTTCCAAGGTGTGACGGGAGAGATCACCATGGACAAAAATCATAATCCAGAAAAATCAGCAGTTGTATTAGGACTAACTGAAGGTAAAGAAACGTCAGCTGATACAGTAAATCCTTAAATAGAAGGACCGTTCTTTACACGATCAAATAGGGACTGAGACAAAGTCGAAGGTAAGCGAACAAAATGATGAACGATAAATGAAAAAGTCGTAAATCTGTGATCCTATCAATCATGGCAGATACTCATTTGACTCGTTGCTGCAGACTTCTGTCGCGGTTCCTTTTTCTTAGACAAGTATCAAGAATTTAAGGTATTGGAAGTGAAAACATGGAAATGATGATCCAACAACTAATCAACGGTTTATTTCTAGGTAGTATCTATGCCTTATTAGCGTTAGGCTACACGATGGTTTACGGCATCATTAAACTGATCAACTTTGCTCATGGTGAAGTGTATATGATCGGCAGTTTTATTGGTTATTTTTTGATCAATCAATGGAATCTGGGCTTTTTTCCTGCACTATTCATCTCAATGATTGCTAGTGCAGCGTTAGGCGTGACGATCGAGTTTCTGGCCTATCGCCCACTCCGGAATTCCACCCGGATCTCGGCTTTGATCACCGCTATCGGTGTTTCCTATTTATTGCAAAATGTCATGATTTTTTTCTTTTCACCAGATGTCCGACCATTTCCACAAGCCATTGCCCGCAAAACTTATAGTATTGGTTTTGTGGAGGTAAGTAACATACAATTATTGATTTTAGCAGTCTCATTGGCGTTAATGATCCTTTTACAGCTAATCGTCAAGAAAACCAGAATGGGAAAAGCGATGCGTGCTGTTAGCGTGGATGCGGATGCCGCACGGTTGATGGGGATCAATGTCAATCGGACGATTTCCTTCACATTTGCTCTTGGTTCTGCGTTGGCAGCTGCTGGTGGGATGTTAATTGGATTGTATTACAATTCGATCGATCCTACGATGGGGGTTGTGCCGGGACTAAAATCTTTTGTTGCGGCTGTATTAGGCGGTATAGGGATCATTCCTGGGGCAGCATTAGGTGGCTTCGTGATCGGACTAATTGAAACAGTTGCTACTGCATTAGGTTTTTCTGATTATAAAGATGCTTTAGTCTATGTCATTTTAATAATTATATTGTTGGTCCGTCCGGCAGGAATATTGGGCAAGAACCTGAAAGAGAAAGTGTAGGTGTCAGTGATGAAAAAGAATTTGAAATACAACATTACTTGGTTAGCACTCGCCGCTGTTATCTACTTCGGTTTGTTTGCAGCTTATAACGGCGGATTGATCAATCTATTTTCAGACGCGATTATCGTCAATATCGGAATCAATATTATTTTAGCAGTAGGGCTAAATTTAATTATTGGTTTTTCGGGACAATTTTCTTTAGGTCATGCAGGTTTTATGGCGATTGGTGCTTACGCAGGGGCAATTTTAACAGCCAACAATCCTACATTTGGCGGATTTCTTTCTGGTCTTATCGTGGGGATGTTCGTTTCGGGGCTGATCGCACTAGTTGTCGGGATTCCAACATTGCGCTTGAAAGGAGACTACTTAGCGATTGCAACGTTAGGTGTTTCAGAGATTATCCGTATCTTATTAGTCAATTTACGAGGATTGACGAATGGACCTGCAGGGATATTCGGGTTACCGCAATTCAGTAATTGGCAAATCGTCTTTCTTTTTGCTGTCGGCTCCATCTTGGTGGTCTCTAATTTTATCCATAGTGGACCAGGACGAGCAACATTAGCGATACGAGAAGATGAGATCGCTGCGGAAGCAATGGGGGTCAATACAACGAAATACAAAGTGATTGCTTTTGTGATGGGTGCTGTCATGGCTAGTATTGCCGGCACATTATATGCAAGTTATCAACAATCGGTATTTCCGAAAGATTATGGCTTTATGAAATCGATCGATGTCTTGATCATCGTTGTGTTTGGCGGGATCGGTAGTACGACAGGAGCAGTGGTTTCAGCGGTCGTATTAGGTATATTGAATATGTACTTACAAGGCTTCTCAGATTTGCGCATGATTATTTACGCACTGGCATTGATCGCCATTATGATTTTCAAGCCAAGTGGACTTTTGGGAACTTGGGAATTTTCTGTGAAGCGCATCTTTGATAAATTTACAAAAAAGGGGGATGACACGAATGCCTCTATTGGAAGTTAAGAAGCTGACTAAGAACTTTGGTGGTTTGGCGGCAGTTTCACATGTCGATTTACATTTAGAAACTAATGAACTAGTTGGCCTGATTGGTCCGAATGGTGCAGGGAAAACGACACTCTTCAATCTGCTGACAGGCGTCTATGAACCAAGTGAAGGCGACGTTCTTTTAGAAGAACAAGGACAATCCAAGCGATTGAATGGGGAGAAGCCCTATCTTATCGCAGCTATGGGATTATCCCGCACCTTCCAAAACATTCGGTTGTTCAAAGATCTTACAGTGATGGACAATGTTCTGATTGCCATGAACAGCAAACAAAAAGAAGGCTTTTTTACGAGTGTGTTGCGGTTGCCAAAGTTTTATCACAAAGAGGCTGCAATGAAAGAGAAAGTCATGGAATTATTGCGTATCTTTGACTTAGAAAATAAAAGCCAAACACTAGCAAAAAATCTTCCTTACGGTGAACAACGACGTCTTGAGATCGTTCGGGCATTGGCTACTGAACCAAAGATCCTTTTTCTTGATGAGCCAGCCGCCGGGATGAACCCTCAGGAAACAGCGGAACTGACTAAATTGATCTACCGTATCCAAAAAGACTTTCAACTGACGATTTTATTGATCGAACATGACATGAGTTTAGTCATGGAGGTTTGTGAACGCATCTATGTACTGGAATATGGGCAAGTGATTGCTCATGGAAAGCCAGAAGAGATCAAAAATGATCCGCGAGTGATCGAAGCCTATTTAGGAGGGGAACTCTAATGCTGCGTATTGAAAATTTAAGTGTCCATTACGGCATGATCCAAGCGGTTCATGATGTTTCCTTTGAAGTCAATCAAGGAGAGATCGTCTCGTTGATCGGTGCCAATGGTGCAGGGAAAACGACGATTTTGCGGACGATTTCCGGTCTGATCCGACCCTCTAAAGGCACGATTCTCTTTGAAGGCAAACCCATCCAAAAAGAAGCTCCACAAAAAATCGTTGCTAATGGATTATCACAAGTACCTGAAGGACGTCACGTTTTTCCAGGACTCTCCGTTCAAGAAAACCTTGAGATGGGCGCTTTTTTGCGAAAAGACAATCAAGTCAAAGAGGACTATCAGCAGGTCTTCACGAAATTTCCTGTCCTAAAAGAACGACTAAGTCAAGATGCTTCAACGTTATCAGGAGGAGAACAGCAGATGTTGGCAATGGGACGTGCACTGATGTCCAAGCCTCGGTTGCTTTTACTCGATGAACCATCCATGGGCCTAGCCCCAATATTCATCAAAGAGATCTTCTCGATTATCCAAGAAATCAAACAGCAAGGAACGACCGTTTTATTGATTGAGCAGAATGCCAAAATGGCTTTGTCCATTGCTGACCGCGGGTATGTTCTAGAGACTGGCAAAATCGTCTTGCAAGGAAGCGGGCAAGAGTTATTGGAAAGTGATGAAGTCAAGAAAGCCTATCTAGGTGGTTAATAGCTTACAACAAGGAGGATGAAAAATGAGTGTACGTGATTTTATGACCAAGAATGTCATCACTGTTCATTCGGCAATGCCAATATTTGATGCGATAGACTTAATGAAAAAACATGACATCCATCGATTGCCGGTTGTTGATCAGCAACGGTTAGTTGGCCTGATTACAGAAGGCACGATTGCAGAAGCAATGCCTTCAAAAGCGACAAGTTTAAGTGTTTATGAAATGAATTATTTATTAAACAAAACGACTGTAGCAGATATCATGCTGAAGAAAGTGACCACCATCAAACCGGAGGCGCTGCTAGAAGACGCGATTGCAGTCATGCGGGAAGAAAATGTCGGTGTGTTGCCTGTTTTAGCAGATGACGAACTAGTAGGGATCATTACGAATAATGATATCTTTGATGCTTTCTTGAAGATCACAGGTTACTATGAGGGCGGTACAAGAGTAGCTCTTGAGATTATTGATGACCACAGCGGTGTCTTAGCGGAAATCACGCAGTTATTAACAGATCATCAATTAAGTATTTTAACGATCGTGGTCAACCGAATGGCTTTGAAAACGATCGTAGAGATTCAAGTTGAATCCAGACAAGTGTCAGAAATCGAGAAAATTTTTGCCAATGCTGGGTATACGGTATTGAGTGCGGTATTGACCAATCAAAAATAAGCAAAAATCATGCAAACACAATCAGTGATTGCATGATTTTTTTCTGGATGAATGGTTGACTAGATTTGCTTTTGCTTTGCGGTGTTTTCTGGTAGAATAAACAAGGTATCTGAAAGAGGTGAGTATGATGTCGAAAAAAAATAAAGATATTGAAGTCCGTGTGGAAGAAACCGTTAAGGTGATCCAAGGAAAAGAATATGAAGTCCATCAACTAGTATTAGGGAAAAAAGTGATTGGTGAAATTCTCGCATCCGGTCCGAAAGAATTCCAAAGCTTTCTGGACGAAGAAGATTTAGGTGCAAGCCGAACTTTGGATGCAGCAATTGAAACGATTTTGCGCCAATGGAACTTACATGAATAATTTCTTAAAAAAAATGACATTTTGCTCTTGCAATTTGTTATATTTTTAGGTATTATAACTGAGTCAGGTTTTTTAAAAGCCGTTTGGAGGAGTAGCGAAGTGGCTAAACGCGACGGACTGTAAATCCGTTCCTTCGGGTTCAGTGGTTCGAATCCACTCTCCTCCACCATTGGGGTATAGCCAAGCGGTAAGGCAACGGACTTTGACTCCGTCATGCGTTGGTTCGAATCCAGCTACCCCAGTCAGTGAACAATCAAGAAAAGTCAGCAAGCATGTCTTGCTGACTTTTCTTCGTTATTTATAGCAAAATTCTAAGGGTTAAAAGTTGAAGATTTTTTTTATTTACGATAGGCTATAGGTAAATAACTCAGGAGATGAGAAGATGAAATTTAAATTGAA
The DNA here is from genome assembly GCF_005234805.1 of Enterococcus sp. ARL09-542. Classification (NCBI taxonomy): domain Bacteria; kingdom Bacillati; phylum Bacillota; class Bacilli; order Lactobacillales; family Enterococcaceae; genus Enterococcus; species Enterococcus sp. ARL09-542. The sequence continues at coordinate 101,446 of NZ_QPQX01000003.1, read as the reverse complement.
TCTAAAAGAAAAAGTCACCGAAGCAGCTGAGCATGTGTATGATGTTGTCAAACGTGAAGATTATGCTATTCGTATTGCACCAAAAGGTATCAAAGTTACACAATTGCGTAAAACAAAAGATACGATCAAATGGCGTTCAAAGAATCATTGATTGCGAAAAGACATTGAGTAAAACAGCCCAATAACAAATAAACCGGACAAGAGTTGTCACCCGTTTCACGTTTTCCTGATTTCTGAGAGGAAGTACTGGGGGAAGCAACTCTGGTTCGGTTTTTTGATTTATACGATATACTCTCCTTCTCGTATGTTACCCTTCGATTTCGATACCGAGAACGGTTAAGTGTCCATTGGCGACTAATTTAATGACCAGTTTAGCTAGTTGGTCAGGAGTCATTTGACTATCGGCAGTAAGCCACCAGTGCAGAGTACCAACAAAAATCGATGTCATATATTCAATAACGAAATCCAGCGGTACTTCGATGGAGCTTTCTGTAATTTTTAATTTTGAAAAAATATGGTCATATTGTTCATAGAGAATCTCCGCGATTCGTTGCCGGACTAATTCGATGGCTGCGCCATCCATGATGGTCAGATAAAAAAAGCGATTGTCCTGAATGTGCTGATAGATTTTTGTCATCGCAAGTTCGACTCGTTTGATCTTGATTCGATTTCCCTGGACTAAATCTTCAAGGGACAAAATCGAAGTAAAGGAGTCGATTGCCATATCAAAAATTTTTTCATATAAATCTTGTTTGTCTTTATAATGAGCATAGAATGTCGCACGATTGATCATGGCTTCGTCGGCAATATCTTGGACAGTCACTTGATCGTAGCCTTTATGCTCTACGAGTCGGATAAAAGCCTCCATGATATGTTTATTCGTGCGTTGAACCCGCAAATCAACTTTTTTCATTTTTGTGAACTTCCTCTCAATTTAAACGACATTTTTACCGTTCCTGTTGCTTATCCCACACATCACATGAATCTGTTTGTTGAAATCTCAATAGATTGTTCTTAAAATAGACATAAGTATTATAACAAACAGTTTGTAAGATAATCAACAAAGTGTTGGATAAAGCGGAGGCACCCTATGAAAAAATTAAGTGCTGGTATCGATGTAGGATCGACGACTGTCAAAATGGTGGTCTTGAATGAAAAAAAGCAGACCCTCTTTGCCAAGTATGAACGCCACTATTCGGATATCAAAACTGCCACAAAAAAAGTTTTACTGGAAGCTCAGGAAGTCATCGGTAATCAACAGGTCGCACTAGCAATCACTGGCTCTGGAGGGATGGGACTGGCCGAAGTTTTAGCGATCCCTTTCGTGCAAGAGGTCATTGCCTGTACTAAAACAGTTGAGACACTGATTCCTGAAACAAATGTTGCCATTGAATTAGGGGGAGAAGATGCCAAAATCACCTTTTTTGAAGGGGCGTTGGAACAACGAATGAATGGTAGCTGTGCAGGTGGGACGGGTGCGTTTATCGATCAAATGGCGGTATTGTTGAAAACCGATGCTAATGGTGTAAATGATTTAGCGAAAAATTATCAAACGATCTATCCTATCGCTTCCCGTTGCGGGGTATTCGCAAAAACAGATGTGCAACCTTTGATCAATGAAGGAGCAGATAAAGCCGACATCGCCGCCAGTATTTTTCAAGCAGTGGTCAATCAGACGATTGCAGGGTTAGCTGCTGGTCGTAAAATCAAGGGGAAAGTGGCTTTTTTAGGTGGCCCCCTTTATTTCATGTCTGAACTACGGCGCCGCTTTGTGGAGACACTGCAAATTGCTGAAGAAGACATTATTTTTCCAGAAAATCCCCAGCTGTTTGTTGCGATCGGCGCCGCTTTATATGGAGAAGAAACAGCTCAACTCAATACATTATTAGCCCGGTTATCAACCGATGATTCAGCGAAATTGCAACCGTCTCACACATTGGCGCCGCTATTTGCTACGGAAGAAGAGCTCGCAGTTTTTAGACAGCGTCATGGCCAATCTTCGGTGGAAGAAAAAAAACTTGCTTCTCATACAGGAGCAGCCTTTCTCGGTATCGATGCGGGTTCAACGACAACGAAAGTCGTATTGATCGACGAAGTGGGTAGGATTCTTTACTCTTTTTATGGCAACAATGAAGGGCAGCCATTGGAAACCACCATGCGGGTATTACAGGAAATGTATCAGCAGATGCCACCAGCTGTGTTCATCGGGAAAGCTGCGGTCACAGGATATGGAGAACAGTTGATCAAAAATGCACTGAAAATTGACATTGGTGAAGTTGAAACGATGGCTCATTATAAAGCCGCCGAACATTTCCAACCGGGGGTCGATTTTATTTTAGACATTGGCGGGCAGGATATGAAGGCCATGACTATCAAAGATGGTGCACTCTCTTCGATCCAGCTGAATGAAGCTTGTTCCTCAGGCTGCGGGTCCTTTATTGAAACCTTTGCGCGTTCGCTGAAATACGAAGTCAAAGAATTTGCGTTAGCAGCCACTACTGCCAAGAATCCAGTCGATCTTGGTTCTCGCTGTACGGTATTCATGAATTCAAAAGTGAAACAAGTCCAAAAAGAAGGTGCATCTGTCGGGGATATTTCTGCGGGTCTATCCTATTCTGTGATCAAAAATGCCTTGTATAAAGTGATCAAAATTCGTCGCCCAGAAGATCTAGGTGAGAAAATCGTCTGCCAAGGAGGAACTTTTTATAATGAGGCGGTGTTACGAGCCTTTGAAAAAATCAGCGGCAGGGAAGTCGTGCGGCCGTCAATTGCTGGCTTGATGGGGGCTTATGGTGCAGCACTGATCGCGTTAGAAAATTACGAGATTGGTGAAGTCACAGCCTTGCTTTCAAGTGATGAATTGAGTCAATTTACTGCTGAAAAAGAATTCACTCATTGCGGGTTATGTGAAAATAATTGTATGCTGACTGTCACTTTATTCTCGGATGGACGCAAATTTATTACCGGAAATCGCTGCGAGCGGGGTGCCCGCATCAAAATCAAAAAAGAAGAGCGCAAGATAAATTTAGTCGATTACAAATACCGCCGCTTGTTTAAGTATCGCCCGCTTCGCAAAAAAGAAGCGTCTCGTGGGCGTATCGGCATTCCTCGTGTATTGAATCTATATGAAAACTATCCGTTATGGCATACTTTTTTTACAGAACTGGGCTTTCGCGTTGAATTGTCCCCACGATCAAACAAAGAATTGTATGAGAAAGGTATCGAGACGATTCCAAGTGATACCGCTTGTTATCCGGCCAAAATCGCTCATGGACATATTCAAGCGTTGATCGACCAAGGGGTCCCATTGATTTTTTATCCAGGAATTATTTTTGAAAGACCAGAAACAGCGCAGGCTGAGAATCATTTCAACTGTCCCATCGTACAAAGCTACCCAGATGTTATTCGCAACAATCTGGATGATATCCGTGCTGGCCGTGTGGATTATCGTAACCCGTTTCTAAATTTGGCAGACGAAACTTCAATGGTCAAAGTGTTGTCAGAAGAATTTCAAGATTTTGGTATCACTGAGACAGAGATCGCGCACGCATTGCGGCTTGGTTTTGAAGAATTGGATCAATTTAAGCTAGATGTTTGTCAGCAAGGGGAAAAAACCTTACGGATGCTGACCGAAACCAATCAGCGAGGCATCGTACTTTCTGGCAGACCCTATCATTTGGATCCGGAGATCAATCATGGGATCGCGGAAGTGATTACCCAAGAGGGCTTTCATGTATTAACAGAAGATAGCATTGCGCATTTGGGAAATGTCGGTCATTTACGGGTCGTTAATCAGTGGGTTTACCATTCTCGTTTATATGCCGCAGCACGGGTCGTCGCTAAAAGCAAGCAGTTGGAATTGGTCCAACTAAACTCATTTGGTTGTGGAATCGACGCCGTCACAACAGATCAAGTAGAAGAGATTATGGAACAATATGGCAAATTGTACACTGTATTGAAAATCGATGAAGGGGCTAATTTAGGCGCCATTCGGATCCGTTTACGTTCTCTTAAGGCAGCTGTCAATGAAAGGGAGAAAAACCATTTTATTCCTACTCAACGTTTTGAAGAACCAGCCAAGATCACATTTACTAAAGAAATGCGTAAACAACATACTTTGTTATTACCCATGCTAAGCCCAATCCATCAAAGCGGGTTAGTCGATGTGGCACTGCAAGCTTCGGGATACAATGTGATCTGCTTGCCGGCGGATGATCGAGAAGCAGTCAATGTGGGCCTGCGTTTCGTAAATAACGATGCTTGCTATCCAGCCATTATTTCCATCGGTCAATTGATCGAAGCACTCCAAAGTGGAAAATATGACTTGCAAAACACTAGCGTATTGATGACACAAACGGGCGGGGGATGTCGGGCAACCAATTATATCCCGCTGCTGCGTAAAGCATTGAACGAGGCGGGGTTTCCACAAGTTCCCGTCGTTTCGGTCTCCATGGGAAATCAAGGCGTGGAGTCAAATCCTGGCTTTAAGTTTACATTACCAATGCTCAAACGCGTGGCTGTTGCATTTTTGTATGGAGATTTATTTGAACGAGTTGTTTATCGAACGCGGCCTTATGAAGCCATCTCTGGTTCTGTAGATCGGCTTCATGAAACGTGGCTTAAAAAAGTTGAAAAAAATGTACGCAACGGTTCTTTTACTTTGTTCAACCACAACATGAAAAAAATCATTGCCGATTTTGATACGATTGATCTGCAGGACATCGTGAAACCAAGAGTCGGTGTGGTAGGCGAGATTTTAGTGAAATACTCTCCTACAGCGAATAACGATATCGTGAGACTTTTGGAAGCAGAAGGGGCGGAAGCGGTAGTACCAGACATGGTTGGTTTTATGAATTATTCGCTTTATAATCAGATTTGGCGCTATCAAAACCTAGGAATGGCCAAAAAAAGCAAATGGATCGCTGAATTTGCCATTGGATTAATCGAACGGATCCAAAAACCGATGGACCGTGCGTTGCGGGCTTCTCAGCGATTTGAAGGATTACACTCGATTTATCAATTAGCAGATGATGCTAGCAAAATCTTATCTATTGGTAATCATACGGGTGAAGGGTGGTTTTTGACTGGTGAAATGATTGATCTATTGAAATCTGATGTGACTAATATCGTTTGCATGCAGCCTTTTGGTTGTTTGCCAAATCATGTGGTCGGTAAGGGTGTAATCAAAGAACTGCGGCACCAATATCCTAAAGCCAATATTGCTGCGATTGATTATGATCCTGGAGTCTCCATGGTCAATCAATTGAATCGGATTCGTTTAATGTTGGCAACGGCCAATAAAGCTTTGCAAAGCAGCAACTAACATTCAGCGCTTTAACTATCCAATAAGACTGTACCAATTTGAGGGAACTTTTTTTCTTATTTTGTCTTTTGTAAGAAGAACAGAATGAAAAAAAGGATTTTTCCCTTAAATTGACAGTCTTTTTAGTTTTTTCATTGGTTATTTAGGTATATACCAGTTATAATAGAAACTGAATGGAGGAATAGACTATGGCAGAGAACTTACCCGTATACATACAGATACATGATCAAATCAAAGCAAACATCGAGAATGAAACCTACAAAATCGGTGACCGTTTGCCTTCTGAGCGCGAATTAGCGAAACAATTCGGTGTTAGTCGCATGACATTGCGCCAAGCTATTCAGACACTAGCCGATGAAGGGATTTTGGAAAGAAAAATCGGATCAGGAACTTATGTGGCTCGTCAGAAAGTACAGGAGAAAATGAGCGGAACCACGAGTTTTACTGAGATCATGCGCTCACTTGGACGGGTGCCTTCTAGTAAAGCAGTGGCCTACTTCTTGACAGCCCCAAGTTCGAGTGAAATGGAAAAATTGCAATTAGAAGGACATGAGACGATTTTACGGATGGAACGCATTCGTTATGCAGATGATGTACCTATTTGTTTCGAAGTGGCGAGTATTCCAGAGAAATTGATTTACAATTTTAGTAAAGAAGAAATCATCTCATCTTTGTATCATGTGTTAGAAGAAAAGGGCGGTCATAAGATCGGAGCTGCCTCACAAACGATCTCAGCAATGATTGCTTCGGAGCAAATCGCTGATTACTTGCAAATCAAACGCGGGGATGCAATTTTAAGAATGCGGCAAATTACCTGTTTTGAAAACGGACAACCATTTGAATACGTGCGTACACAATACGTAGGGAATCGTTTTGAATTTTATTTAGAAAAATAAGACAGGAAATAGAAAATTATATTGACCAAAATGAAAGACAAAAGTGAAAGCTAGTAAACGAGGTGAAAGAGTAGCAAGAATTGTCAGAAATGATGCCTCAAGCAGATTCATGAGGCATCGCTTGACAGTAGCTATCTGAACAATCATTCTGCTTCACCAGCAAGTAATGACAACACAAATTCGATCTGTTTCTCAGGAAATCGGTCGTTCCACATAGCTGACAGGGCCGTGTGCGATCTCTAGTTGTCCTTGTAACAGATCTGTTAGATCGGCTTCTACCGCGGACAAGGATATTTCGGGAACCATCAGCGTTACTCGGATTTTATCCGTATAGTCAATGGATGCTAAGTGAATGTTTTGGTGCTCTAAGTGATTTTGCAGCTTTCCTAGCTGAGGATAATCGATGGTCAAATAAAGTGTCTGGTTAAGTGTCCCTTCAACGATACCGATTTCCTTTAAGGCAGCGGCAACAGTGCTTGCATAAGCGCGGATCAAACCGCCAGCGCCTAATTTCGTCCCACCAAAGTAACGGGTCACAACAGCAACCACATTGATTAATTCATTTTTTTTGAGGACATCTAGCATGGGGACACCAGCGGTACCGCTTGGTTCCCCATCGTCGCTGCTTCGTTGGATCTCATTGTTCTCGCCAATAACAAAAGCACTGCAATTATGATTAGCCTTCCAATGCTCTTTTTTGAGAGCGAGGATGAATGCTTTGGCTTCCTCTTCGGAAGTGACACGTTTAAGGGAACAAATGAATCGGGATTTCTTGATTTCTTGTTCACTTTGTCCATCCTCACGAATGGTGCGATAACTATTCTTCATAGGCTCCTCCTTTTATTTTCAGTATAGGTAATGTGGAGAAAAGTTTCAATGAAAGAAATCAGTAAAGAATAAGTGAACGGATAAAAAAGGAGGCGTTGCCATTGAGTAAACGCAAGAAATACGATATCATCACTCATTACTTAAAATCTAATGGCGGTTCTCAAGTCACATTGACTTTCACACAATTTGATGAACTGTTATTTCCGGCGACAGGGCTGCCAAAGAGTGCCCGCAAGAGCATTGATTGGTGGGCCAATGATTATCGACATCCGGAAAACGGTGCCTATGCGTGGTTGAATGCAAGATATGAAGTGGTTCACGTGAATTTAAAGAAGGAATATGTTGTTTTCAATCAATTGGTCAAGTCCAATTGGTTAATAGACAGTAAGCGTTGACAAATTTGAAACTTGTTCTATACTAGGAATAGGTAATGTTATATTATTTAAAATTTTAGGGAGTGTTCGATATGGCTAAAAAAACGATTATGTTAGTTTGTTCCGCAGGAATGAGCACCAGCTTATTAGTGACAAAAATGCAGAAAGCTGCTGATGCAAAAGGTCTTGATACAGATATTTTTGCTGTTTCCGCTTCAGAAGCAGATCAACATTTAGAAAGCAAAGATGTGAACGTTTTATTATTAGGCCCTCAAGTTCGTTTCATGAAAGGCGATTTTGAAAAACGTTTAGCACCAAAGGGAATCCCATTGGAAGTTATCAACATGGCTGACTATGGTATGATGAATGGTGAAAAAGTGTTGGATCAAGCATTGACATTGATTGGTGAATAAGCCCAATCCATTTTCAACGATTACTTAAGACTATTGAGTAGAACCTTACAGGTTTCGAATTTCTCTGTTTTGGCAGAAAATGAGAACGAGTAAGGTTCTTTTTTTGTGGATGGCGTACTTTAATTGTGTCGAATGTCCAAGGCTTTCGAAAAAACTAGCGAATGTACCTGCTTTTGAAGGCTTGATCAGTCATATATAACGAGAGGAGGGATACGATGGAAGAAGGCGGTCGTCAAATTTTAGTATCCGAAAGGGAACGCAACAACTCCGACCAACTCAAAGGTGACATTCGTCCAGCCGTCTTAATCAAAGAGGGACAAATTGAATGTCAGCGTTGTGGCAGCTGCTTCAATAAAGAGGAGGTACAACTGCCAACAGGGATTCACTATTGCCCTGCCTGCATCCATTACGGACGGGCAGATACGTCTAAAGTTTTTGTGACAGTTTCGGAACAAAGCAGCGTCAGTTTTCCGAAAATTCATTGGCCTGGTCCACTAACGGTTTTTCAAAAAAGAATCTCACAAGCGTTGGTAAGAAATTATCAACAAAAAAAAGCAACGTTGGTTTGGTCGGTAACCGGCTCTGGCAAAACGGAAATGATTTTTGAAGTGATACAAGCGGCAAGGCTGCAAGGACATCGGGTAGCTGTCGTCTCTCCGCGAATCGATGTGTGCCGCGAACTGTTCCCTCGGATCCAACAGGCATTTCCCAAAGAATCTTGTTTACTGCTTTACGGAGATTCAGAGGAAGACTATCGGTATACAGACTTGCTTGTGGCGACCATTCATCAACTGCTGCATTTTTATCGGGCATTTGATCTGATAATCGTTGACGAAGTAGATGCTTTTCCTTATGAAGGGGACCAGCAACTAAGGTTCGGGTTAATGAATGCACTGAAAGCGACCGGCTGTCTGATTTATCTAAGTGCCACACCTTCAGATGCGTTACTAAAAGAAACAACAAATTTTGCAGTGGAAAAAATGCCGCTGCGTTTTCATCAGCGACCGCTGATCGTTCCTCAACTGATTTGGTATGAAGGTTGGCGTAACGTGTATCAAACAAAAAGAAGACTACGGCGCTTATTGTTTCATCTGCAACGCCTATCTCAAACAAATTTTGTCTTAGTTTTTTGCCCAAGTATTGTTTTTATGGAACGGCTAGAAAAAGCTGTTCGATCATTCTTAAAAGAGGAGACGATAACCAGTGTTTCAGCAAAAGACCCTGCTCGAATAGAAAAAGTAGTCAAGGCGCGCAATTCAAAGTATCAGATTCTTTTCACAACTACCATCTTGGAACGAGGTGTTACCTTTGAAAATGTTTCTGTAGTGGTGATGGGAGCAGATCATCCTGTTTTTTCTAAATCAGCACTGGTCCAGATTGCTGGACGAGTTGATCGAAAAGGTCCATTCAATCATGGAGAAGTTCTCTTTTTCTATGATCAAGCAACATCAGCGATTCGTAAGGCGATCTTGGAAATCCAAGCGATGAATCGATTAGCAAAGGAGTGGCTGGCAAGTGAAGTGTAGCTGGTGCCAACAGGAGTTTGCACGAGAACTGTGGCTGCGGGAGATTTTATGGCCATTAGGAATTCCTGCTTCAGAGAAGTGTCCAGACTGTAGGAGTAAATTGCAGTTTGTTGATTTGACTAGCTGCTGCAAGACATGTTGTAATGAAAGCCAAAATTGTCGGGATTGTCGCTATTGGGGGCAACGTTATCCAAAGTTTCAGCTACAGCATCGTGCTCTGATGACATACAATCAAGGAATGCAGGAGTGGCTCCATCAATACAAATTAATGGGCGATTTTCGTCTGCGAGCTACCTTTCTCCCAGAGATCAAGCAAGCTTTCAAAGGATTGCTCTATGATCTGGTCATCCCGATCCCCCTTTCTCATGAACGCTATCAGCAGCGTGGCTTTAATCAAGTGACAGCAGTATTACAAGCTGCCGGGATTGATTACCGATCCTTACTAAAGAAAAAGATCCATTTACCTCCTCAAGCAGCAATGACTAGAAACGAACGATTAGCAGCTCCGCAACCATTTATTATCGAAAAGGGTCAAGAAATCAAAGACAAACGTGTGTTGCTGGTGGATGATGTGTATACGACTGGACAAACAATTTATCATGCTGCAGAAGTACTTTTGACTTGCCAGCCGAAAACGATCACGTCCTTTTCTTTTGCCAGATAAGGAATTGTAAACGCTTAAAAAAATCTTAGCGATTCGCTTTCCAAATGCAAGATACTTCGATATAATAGAGTTAAGAAGAAGAAGAGAGTGGTCCTTTTCCTTCTTAGTGTGGTAGACGAAAGGGGTAATTTTTATGTTTAGATATAATGTACGTGGCGAAAATATCGAGGTAACTGAAGCGATCCGCGATTACGTTGAGAAAAAAGTAGGTAAACTAGAGCGTTATTTTAATGATGTGCCTGAAGCAACAGCGCATGTTAATTTGAAAGTATATACCGAAAAAACAGCAAAAGTTGAAGTAACCATTCCGTTACCATTCCTAGTCTTGCGTGCGGAAGAAACTTCTCCTGATCTATATGCAAGTATTGATTTGGTTGTTGATAAATTAGAACGCCAAATCCGTAAATTCAAAACGAAAATCAACCGTAAATCTCGGGAAACAGCTTTAGTGGCTCCAGACAATGGCGACTTATTCACAACGGATACAAACGAAGAAGAAACCAATGGAGCAGAACTAGACATTGTACGTACAAAACGTCTTTCTCTAAAACCGATGGATAGTGAAGAAGCCGTTTTGCAAATGAATATGCTAGGACATAACTTCTTCATTTTTGAAGATGCCGAAACAAACGGCACAAGCATTGTTTATCGCCGTAAAGACGGCAAGTATGGATTGATCGAAACCGATTGATCAAAGAATGACTTGTCGGAAATCCCCAAAAAAGTCTTTTTTGACAGAGCAGAGTGATCTGCTCTGTTTTTTTGAATAAAAAAGCTGTGATAAAAGGGGCAGTTAAACAAAATGATTCGCTGAGTGAAATAAAATTGCCCTATCAATCCTGCAGGTGTAAATCCGATCTGCGGGATCATAGGGGCAATTTCATGGCCTTTCGGCTGCTGTGTTTGCTAAAGTCTTTTTGACATAGTTCTTTGCTGAGAAATCAATAAATCGTTGGTACTAAACCACCGTCGAGTCTCAAGGCGGCTCCAGAGAAAGAGGATGCGTAAGGACTAGCAACGAAAGCTACAAAGCGTCCAATCTCTTCTGGACGAATGAGCCGTTGAATTTGAGACAGTGGGCGATGCTTTTTCATGAAATCTTCTTCCCACATGGACTCCGGCAAATCACTTTCTTGATACATCGTTTTCAGCATCGTTTCTACGCCTTCGGTCAGTGTTGAACCAGGCATGATCGTATTTACAGTGACCTGTGTCCCAGCGGTGAGTTTTGACAAACTTTTAGCCAAAGAGAGGTTCATCGTTTTTGTCATGCTGTACTGCGGCATTTCTCCAGAAGGCATAACGGCTTCCTCGCTGGCAATAAAAATCACACGGCCGAAGTTTTGTTGGAGCATATGAGGCAAATAAAATTTTGCTAAAGCATTTCCCGACAAAACATTCACATGGAAAAAATGTTCCCAAACTTCATCGGTAATTTCCATGTAATCCATTGGTTCGAAGATCCCCATATTATTGACAAGAAAATCTACTTTAGGGAAGTGGTCAAAAAGCTGTTGGCGAGCTGCTGCATCGGCTAGATCATATGGAGCCACTTGAGGATTCGTCTTAGGAAATTTTTCTTTTAATTCAGCAACGAAAGCTCTGACACTGTCCTTTTGCCGTCCATTGACGATGACATCCGCGCCTTCTTTTGCCAGCTCGAAAGCAATTGCTTTTCCAATACCTTTCGTAGAGCCAGTGACCAGTGCTGTTTTCTTTGTTAATCCTAATTCCATTTCCTTCACTCCATTTCCTTAGTTAAAGTTAAATTGATCCGGATCGGGACCTACCCGGTGATCTTCATTCAAACGATTAAGTTCACGCATATCTTCTTCCGACAAAGAAAAATCAAAGAGTTGCTGATTTTGTTCCATTCTGTCGGGATTAACTGTCTTAACTACCAGTAAAATATCTTGCTGGATATGCCAGCGTAAGGCGATTTGTGCAGGGGATACGTGATGGCGTTGAGCCATCTTTACGAGGATTGGATGTTGGAGAATCTGACCTTGCATCAATGGAGACCAAGCTTGGATCTTGATTCCTTGTTGCTGACAATAATCACGCAGTTCTTTTTGAGCTAATTTTGGATGTAGTTCCACTTGATTTAACACAGGTTTGACTTTTGCTGTAGCGAGCAATTTCTTCAAATGATGGCTCTGAAAATTGCTGACGCCGATGGCTTTGATCTTTCCAGCTTGATGGAGGTCTTCAAGTGCCCGCCAAGATTCTTGATACGCATTTTTGCCAGGCCAGTGGAGCAAATAAAGGTCTAAATAATCCAATTGCAAAAGCGCGAGGGACTTTTCAAAAGCCACGATCGTTTCATCGTAGGTCAAATAATTGTTCCAAACTTTAGAAGTGACAAAGAGTTCTTCTCGTGTAAGTCCCGTTGCTGCTAGTCCTTCTTTGATCCCTTGGCCTGTTCCGCTTTCATTATCATATATTTGCGCGGCATCAATCAAACGATAACCTTTTAAAATGCCGTTTTTTACAACAGTAGCTACTTCTTCATCAGGAATTTGAAAGACGCCCAAACCAAAGCCAGGAATGCTGACTTGTTCGTTCAATGTAATTGTGTCGGTTAATGAATGAATCATATAAATTTCCTCCTTGATTTTTGGTAAATATACCTTATACTAAAAAAGTTCAGATGAATAGTACCTACTTTTTTGTGCTATAGTGTCAAAAAAGTAACTTTTTTGAATTTAAAGGAAGTGTTTAAAGTATGACTCCAAAAAAATACAACATTGGTGTGGAAGCTACTATGGATGTGATCGGTGGAAAATGGAAACCGATTATTCTGTGTAATCTGCGAGATGGCGCCTTGCGTCCGAGTGATTTGAAGCGACGGATACCTGATATCAGTCAAAAAATGCTGACGCAGCAACTAAGAGAGCTGGAGACAGACGGCATCGTTTTGCGAACCTCTTATCACCAAGTTCCACCAAAGGTTGTCTATTCTCTCAGCGACTATGGTCTGACATTAAGCAGCGTATTGGATGCTCTCTGTCATTGGGGAGAAATGCATGTTTCAACATTGAAAGAACAAGGCGTTGAAGTAGCGTTAGCTAGTCAAGAGGCGTAGGGAAGATCAAAAACAAAAACTAGCAATCGTCGAGTCGAGAGTCACTCAGCGATTGCTAGTTTTGCTTAAAAAAAGTGAGGTAGGAAGAGGGTTATTTCACTGAACCGGAAGTAATTCCTTGTACATAATATTTTTGCATATAGATAAAGAGTAGAGTGATTGGAATAGCGATCAGCACACAGCCAGCTGTAAAGGACATAAACAACGAATTGGCTGTTGTTTTTGTCATCATAGAATAAAGTCCGATCGCAACGGTATAGTTTTTGACGTCATCACCCATGATGATTCGAGCAAAGATGAAATCCATCCAAGGACCCATGAAGGCCATCAAAGAGGTATAGACGATAATTGGTTTTGATAACGGCAATGTGATCTTGGTAAAAATATGCCATTTATTGGCACCATCGATCATGGCAGACTCATCTAGCGCCATTGGAATCGTATCAAAGAACCCTTTGGCAACGTAGAATCCCAGTGCCGCTCCAGCCGAATAAACCAAGATCAGCGCTAATAAGCTTTGTGTTAGGTTGAGGGCTTTTAGAATATAATAAACGGCGATCATGCTCATAAAGCCTGGGAACATATTCAATACCAAGGCAACTTTCAAGAAAGGTTTACGAAGTCTAAAGCGCAACCGAGAGAGAGAGTAGGCCATTGCGATTGTAATAAATGTGGACAAAAGACAGCTGCAGACAGCAACAAACAATGTATTCAAGAACCAGCGGACAAAAGGGTAGCTGCCGCTATCATTGGCTAATAGTTGTCGGTAATTTTCAAAAGTGAATTCTTTGGGAATGATATAAGGAACGAAGGCCCCACCTTCTCCTCTAAAACTTGTCAAAATGATCCAAACGATCGGGAATAACCAAAGAACAGAAAGAATGATCAAAATCGTATAAATCAGAAAACGGGTTTTTGACTGCCCTTGTTGGTAGCCGGATTTCTTTTTCTTTACAGACATTGTTACCCCTCCTTATAAGAATTTGTTCGCGTGTACGCAAACAGGCTAAAGACAGCAGATAAGATAAAGATCAAGATACCGATTACGGAAGCTAAATTGTAATCCATCGTGTTGACTGTCAAGTTGTACAGCCACGTTACTAACAGATCGGTCGAGCCAGCACCATAGAAATTAGAGTTAGATGGGCCGCCGCCAGTCAATAAGAAAATAACATTAAAGTTGTTGATGTTGCCGATAAACTGTTGAATCAATGCGGGCATCATTACAAACAATATCTGAGGAAATGTGATGGAGCGGAAAATTTGGAATTTATTGGCGCCATCGATTTCGGCTGCTTCTAGTTGTTCCTGATCAAGATTTTGTAAGATTCCTGTTGTTACAAGCATGGTTGCTGGAATCCCGATCCACATGTTCACAAAGATAATGCTGACTTTCGCAAAGAAAGGATCGGTCAGAAACGGGATCGAAGAAGAGATCCATCCCCAATTCAGTAAGAGTGAGTTAATCGGACCAGAACCGTTTAGTAAGTTACGCATGATCAAAAGTGACACGAATTGAGGAACTGCCATCGTCAAAACAAAAATGGTGCGCCACAATTTTTTGTAACGGATCCCTTTCGCGTTGATCAACAAGGCTAAGATCACGCCGAAGAAGAAACAAGTGATCGTTGCGAGTACAGCCCATGTCAATGTCCAAGCTAGTACTGGGAAAAAGGTGGACGCCATATCACCAGTGATGACATTAGAGAAATTCTTCAATCCTACCCAAGTAAACAGATTTTTTGGGGGTAAATTTTTGTGATCATAATTGGTGAAGGCAATCGAAATCATATATAAGAGCGGTAAGATAGTAAAAAATAAGACACCAATCAATGGGATTGTCATCAATGTTGCATGAAAGCGTTCGTTCACCAGACTATGTAAATCGTCGCGTGTCGTAGGGATTTTAAGTCCTTGTTGTTTTAATTCGTACAAATGACGGGCGCTTTTCAAATTAATGATATAGAGAATAATCAAGAGTGCACAAACGAGCAGGGAAGCAATACCGAAAAGCAATAAGAGCATTGAATTGTCACCTTTTTGCAAGATTTCAATACCAAGTGCTTCGTTATAGACCAACCCTTGTTTTTGTGTTCCTAATGTTTGCAGCATCAGAAGAGCGTGGAAACCATTTCTTATGAACCAAGCGATAAAACCAACTTGTGATACGATGAAAATAATTCCTTTCAGCCATTGTTTATTGGCGAAATTAGCGCTTCCCATCAAAATAAAAGATAGTTTTGTCGCTAGATCGCCTTTTTTGAATAATTCTCTAAAAGTGATATGCGACGCATGTTTTTTCCTGAACATATCCTCTCACCTTGCTTTCGTAATTAACTAGAAAAGGGAAAGCAGGCTTTCCCTTTGTCATGTATAGTGATGTGTTGTTGATTATTCGGTTACTTTTGAAATATCGGAAACAAACTTATCGAGTTTATCTGGGAACTGATCTGGTTTGATTTGACCTTTATAGGTATCGTTGATTAACGCATCCATTGGTGGCCAGAAAGAAACCATCTCAGGCAATTTAGGCATTACGACAGAGTGTTCTGCATCAGACATTTCCATCACAGCTTTTGCTACTGCATCAGCTTTTACTGCATCAGATTCTTGTGCATCTTTATTTGAAGGGACAACGCCGTTTTCAGTAAATTCGATTTCTTGTGTTTCTTGGTTGCTTAAATATTCTGCTAAAGCCATAGCTGCTAATGGCGCTTCGGTTTGTTGGTTGACAGCATAAAGTTTTACACCTAAGAAAGCTTTCATTTGTTTCGCACCACTGCCGAAGTCGATCGTTGGATAGGCGGCAACACCCATGTTGTCTCCAAGCGCTTTTTCTACGTCATTTTTTGACCAAGGACCTGAAAGGAAGGCATCTGATTTACCAGATTGCAAATCAGACAACGCGGATTCACTGGCTTGAAGGACACCGCTATTATTTTTTTGATCGGCGATCCATTGTAAGACTTCAACACCAGCTTCGTTGTTGAAATTGGTTCCATTAATATCTTCACCGTCTTCTCCATAAAGAACATTTCCGTTGCTCATAAATAGAGGGCCAAAAATGTAGTTTGCACCGTCTTCTGCAAAGTTGGTACCGATTTTTCCAGCGGAAGTCAATCCTTCCCAAGTTTTTACATCATCTGCTGTCAATGTAGAAGTATTGTAATAAAGCACTTGAGATTCAACACCGTAAGGATAGCCGTAAATTTTGTCTTTCCAAGTCACGGCATCAACTGCTGCTTCCACGTTCGTATCTTTGATTGTTGCTGCTTGCTTATCACCGATTGGATAAATCAGACCAGCTTCAGCCATTTGTCCTACTTGGTCATGAGGCATCATGAATACATCGGCTGCTTGTTCAGGGTCCTTTGAGACGTCTGCTTTGGCATCGGCAGAAGAGCCAACTGCAACTGTTACTTTTACATCAGGATACTCTTTTTCAAATTTGTCGACTTGCCCTTGTAAGGCATCAATATGTTCGGTATCTACCCATAATTTAATATCACCTTCGACTTTTGCACTAGACTCCGCTGCACTGCCATTGCTTGAAGCAGCATCGTCGTTGCTGTTGCCACAAGCGCCTAGTACGATTGCAGACAAGCTTAAAATACTTCCCCCAATAAGTAATCGTTTTACATCTACCTTCATTCTTGTTCCTCCTAAAAATTAATTGTTTGCGTTTACAGACCTAATTATGCAATCGATTGCAATAATAGTCAAGCAGAAAATGAACAACTTTTTTGGTTTTCTATTGCTTATAAGAAAAATTAAGAATCAGTCCAACACAAAACCTTTCTACAATTGGAATGATAAAGTCGAAATTTTCAGGAAATAACTTAGTTATTCTATTCACATTTGAAAAGCGAATGAAAATGTGGCAGATCATTTTTCCGTCCGTTGTAAAGCAAACGATTGCTTTCTGTTTCAGAGATTGTTTTAAGGAGCAAGAGAAGTAGAGTTTCTTTTGGACACAAGAAGCAATGGGCGTAAAAGAAATCTATTTAAAACAATTGAAAAAAGAAAAAAAGAGTTAAAAAAATCATGGAGAAACATGAACTGCGCCGAAAAATATTTCCTTTATGATGAACTAGTGATAAAATAGTTAGGAGAGTTTCCAGTTAGGAAAAGTAGAAATAAAAGGAGAATTATATAGGCATGGCCAATTTTTTTAGAAAATTAATCGAGAATGATAAAAAAGAATTAAAACGTCTTGACCATATTGCTTCACAAGTTGAATCTCATGCGGACGAAATGGCCGCTTTATCTGACGAACAATTGCGCGAAAAAACAGATGAATTTCGCGGTCGTTTTCAACAAGGTGAAACGTTAGACCAATTATTGCCAGAAGCCTTTGCTGTGGTTCGCGAAGCGGCAAAACGCGTCTTAGGGCTGTATCCTTACCATGTCCAATTAATGGGGGGGATCGTGCTTCATGACGGAAATATCCCTGAAATGCGTACCGGTGAAGGAAAAACCTTGACTGCGACATTGCCGGTTTATTTGAATGCGTTAAGTGGTGCCGGTGTACACGTTGTAACGGTCAATGAATACTTGGCAACCCGTGACTCTACAGAAATGGGTGAGTTATATAATTTCTTAGGATTGACTGTTGGGTTAAACATCAATTCGAAGACAGCAGAAGAAAAACGGGCTGCATATGCCTGTGATATCACCTACAGTACGAATAATGAACTAGGCTTTGACTATTTACGCGACAATATGGTGGTTTACCGCCATCAAATGGTTCAACGGCCATTGAATTATGCCATCGTCGATGAAGTTGACTCAATCTTGATCGATGAAGCCAGAACACCATTGATTATTTCTGGACAAGCAGAAAAATCGACTGCACTATACAATCGGGTCGATAATTTTGTGAAACGATTAAAAGAAGAAGAAGATTACAAAATCGACATCCAATCAAAAACAATTGGATTGACTGAAAAAGGGATCGAGAAAGCCGAAGAAACATTTGGCTTGGAAAACTTGTATGATATCGAAAATACAGCGTTGACCCATCATATGGACCAAGCGTTGCGGGCGAATTATATCATGATCCGCGATATCGACTATGTCGTACAAGAAGGCAAAGTCTTGATCGTCGACCAGTTTACTGGACGGATCATGGATGGACGTCGTTATTCTGACGGATTGCACCAAGCGATCGAAGCAAAAGAAAATGTTGAGATCGAAGATGAAACCAAAACGATGGCTACAATCACTTTCCAGAACTATTTCCGGATGTACAAAAAACTTTCTGGTATGACTGGTACCGCAAAAACAGAAGAAGAAGAGTTTCGTGAAATCTACAATATGCAAGTCATTCAGATTCCGACCAATCGACCAATCGTTCGTGATGACCGTGCAGATTTACTTTATCCAACGCTGGAAAGTAAGTTCCACGCAGTGGTGCAAGATATCAAAGAACGGCATCGTAAAGGGCAACCAGTTCTTGTTGGTACAGTAGCTGTAGAAACTTCCGAGCTGCTTTCAAGCATGTTGGATAGAGAGAAAGTCCCTCATGAAGTACTGAATGCCAAAAATCACTTTAAAGAAGCTGAAATCATTCTGAACGCAGGACAAAAAGGTGCTGTAACGATCGCAACGAACATGGCTGGTCGGGGAACAGATATCAAATTAGGCTTAGGTGTTGCTGAATTAGGCGGATTAGCGGTCATCGGTACGGAACGTCATGAATCTCGCCGGATTGATAACCAATTACGAGGACGTTCTGGGCGTCAAGGAGACCCAGGGGTTTCTCAATTCTATCTTTCTTTGGAAGATGATTTGATGAAACGGTTTGGTTCTGAGCGGATCAAAGTGTTCTTGGATCGGATGAAGATTGATGAAGAAGATGCCGTGATTCAAAGTAAGATGTTGTCTAAACAAGTAGAATCTGCGCAAAAACGAGTAGAAGGTAACAACTACGATACCCGGAAAAACGTTTTGCAATACGATGATGTTATGCGTGAGCAACGGGAAGTCATCTATGGTCAACGTCAAGAAGTCATCATGGAAGAGCAGGATCTTTCACAAACATTGATGAATATGGTCAAACGATCGATTGAACGAGTTGTCGATAGCCATACCCAATTAGAAGAAAGCAATTGGAATTATGAAGGGATCGTCGACTTTGCCGGAAATGCTTTAGTGCATGAAGATTCCATCTCTGTTGATGATATCAAAGGCAAAAAACCACAAGAAATCAAAGACTATCTCTATCAACGGGCAGAAGAAGTTTTCGAGCAGAAAAAAGCCCAATTAAACAGTCAAGAACAATTGTTAGAATTTGAAAAAGTAGTTATTCTGCGAGTGGTGGATACGAAATGGACGGACCATATCGATGCGATGGACCAATTAAGACAGTCAGTCGGTCTGCGGGCATATGGGCAGAACAATCCATTGGTTGAATACCAAACTGAAGGATACAACATGTTTGAAGATATGGTGGGAGCGATCGAATATGAAGTGACACGCTTGTTTATGAAAGCCGAGATTCGCCAAAATGTACAACGAGAACAAGTCGCTCAAGGAGAAGCTCAAGAAACTGAAACAGTCCCAGAAGAAGATCCTAGTTTCAAAAATGTTGGCCGTAATGATCCGTGTCCTTGCGGCAGTGGCAAAAAATTCAAAAACTGTCACGGCAAAAAATAGAAGAATTGATACGTTAGGAAAAAGGCTGGCAGCTTTTCTTGTCCAGCCTTTTCCGTTCATTTACAATACGCGTGAAGAAAGAAGGAAATCAAATGGAAATCGCAGATATCCGGAATCAATTGAATCAAATGAATGAAAAAATAAATAGTTTTAGGGGGTCTCTTTGACTTAGATCAGTTAGAAGAGGCAATCGCTGAAGCAGAACACCAGATGGCGGACCCTACGTTTTGGGATGATTCTGAGCAAGCACAGAAGGTGATCAACGAGAACAATGCCAATAAAGAAACCTATGATCAGTTCAATCAATTGGCAGAAGAATTTGAAGAGTTGGAAGTTCTTTTGGAAATGATCCAAGAAGAACCAGATGCAGAAATGGAAGCAGAACTAGCAGAACGTATCCAAGCTTTGAATGAAAAAATGGGAACTTATGAACTGTCTATGCTGTTAGATGAACCATATGATCGAAACAATGCAATCATCGAACTGCATCCAGGTGCTGGCGGCACCGAGTCCCAAGATTGGGGCAGTATGTTGTTGCGGATGTATACTCGTTTTTGCGAGCAACATGGATATCAAGTCGAAACATTGGACTATCAGGCAGGAGACGAAGCCGGAATTAAGAGTGTCACTTTGTTGATCAAAGGCCATAATGCTTATGGGTATTTGAAATCAGAAAAAGGCGTCCATCGCTTAGTTCGGATTTCACCATTTGATTCAGCCAAAAGACGGCATACCTCTTTTTGTTCGGTAGATGTCATGCCAGAGCTAGATGGTGCGATTGATATCGAAATTAATAGTGATGACTTGAAAATCGATACTTATCGAGCGAGCGGTGCGGGCGGTCAGCACATCAATAAGACGGAGTCTGCTGTACGAATCACGCACATTCCAACTGGTACCGTAGTGGCTAGTCAAGCACAACGTTCGCAGTTGAAAAACCGGGAACAAGCAATGGGAATGTTGAAAGCAAAACTTTATCAACTAGAAGTAGAAAAGAAAGAACAGGAAGCTGCAGCGCTTCGCGGAGAACAGATGGAGATCGGTTGGGGTTCACAAATTCGTTCCTATGTCTTTCATCCGTATTCCATGGTCAAAGATCACCGGACTAACTTTGAAACAGGAAATGTACAAGCAGTAATGGATGGTGATTTAGACGGCTTTATCGATGCCTACCTCAAGTTGAAATTAAATCAAAAATAACTATACTGGGCTATTAAACAGATTGAAATATAATTGTAATCTGTTGAAAGCATTGTGAAATATATTCATGCTATAATAAGCCAGTATGAAAAAAAGTGAGATGGAGAGATAGCTGCATGATTGAAATGAAAGAAGTAATGAAAAAGTACTCTAATGGTACGACTGCTATCCGTAATCTTTCGATTTCAATTGATCAAGGTGAGTTTGTTTATGTCGTCGGACCTTCCGGTGCAGGGAAATCGACCTTTATCAAATTGATGTATCGTGAAGAAAAAGCAACGAAGGGTGTTCTTAATGTAGCAGGGTATGACCTGTTGACGATCAAGAATCGCGAAGTGCCATTGATGCGCCGCGAAATCGGTGTTGTTTTCCAAGATTATAAATTGCTTCCGCGAAAAACGGTTTATGAGAATGTCGCTTATGCGATGCAAGTTATTGGCCGCAAGCCTCGGGAGGTCAAAAAACGGGTAATGGAAGTATTGGACCTTGTAGGATTGAAACACAAAGTACGAGTCTTCCCAAGTGAGCTTTCAGGCGGAGAACAACAACGGGTTTCTATTGCACGAGCAATCGTGAATACCCCGAAAGTATTGATTGCAGATGAACCAACAGGAAATTTAGATCCTGAGAATTCTTGGGAGATCATGAAGTTGTTGGATCGGATCAATGCACAAGGAACAACAGTAGTGATGGCGACACACAATAGCACGATCGTCAATACGATTCGTCACCGTGTAATCGCAATTGAAAATGGTCGGATCATTCGCGACCAAGCGGAAGGAGAATATGGTTACGATGATTAGAACGTTTTTCCGTCATCTCCTTGAGAGTATTAAAAGTTTAAAACGAAACGGCTGGATGACGATCGCGTCACTCAGTGCAGTCACGATCACGTTGACGTTAGTCGGTATCTTTTTGGGTGTTATTTTAAATGCAACGAAGTTAGCCGAAGACATCCGTAAGAATGTGGATGTTTCTGTCTTTGTGGATATCGGAACAGAACAAAAAGACATGGATACTTTGGAACAATCGCTTAAAGAATTACCGAATGTTTCAGACGTTCGTTTTTCGAGTCGTGATGATGAATTGAAAAAAATTCAGGATGCGATGGGGGATTCTTGGAACTTATTCGAAGGGGACAGCAATCCGCTTTATAACGTATACGTTGTTAGTGCCACAGATCCTGAATACACGAAAAAAATTGCAAAACAAGCTGGAGAATTGCCAAATGTTTTCAAAGCAGACTATGGTGGCGATTCTTCTGACAAGATCTTTGCTCTATCAGCTGCGGTTCGTACTTGGGGACTTGGGGCTGCTATCCTATTGATCTTTGTGGCAATGTTCTTGATTTCAAATACGATTCGGATCACGATCTTGTCTCGTCAAAGAGAGATTCAAATTATGCGTCTGGTAGGTGCTAAAAATGGTTACATTCGCTGGCCTTTCTTCTTAGAAGGCGGCTGGATCGGATTGCTGGGATCAATTGTCCCTATCGCTATTATGTATTTTGGTTATCACCAAGTTTACTTGTTAGTCAATCCAGCACTGCTACGTTCCAATTATAGTTTGATTGCACCAAATCAGTTTCTACTGCAAGTTTGTGGTGTCATGGCTCTGATCGGAATCGTGATTGGTTCATTAGGATCGATCATCTCAATGCGCCGTTTCTTAAAAGCGTAGAACGTGTTATTGAAACAGATCTGCTGACTAGCAGGTCTGTTTTTCATTTGCCGACACCTTTACTTTAGACTGCAAGTTCGCTATTCTTTTAGGAGAGGTGAGGGTTGGTATGTTAGTTATGGATAACCTGTTCACGATCATTTTCTTCGTGAACATTTTGTTGTCGATTGTGATTATTTTTAGAGAAAGACGGCAAACGGCTCAGACATGGGCGTGGTTGCTTGTTTTATTGTTTATACCAGTCGTGGGATTTGTACTCTATTTTTTCTTTGGTCGCGGAATCTCCAAAGAAAAAATTTTCGATTTGAGGACACAAGCCAAAATTGGTTTGAACGTGGAGCTGGAAGAGCAAAAGCAAGCGCTGCAGCGGAATCTTTATCCCCATCCACCCACTGCGCAAGTAGAAGTCAAGCAGCTCGTTTATTTATTGACGATCTATGGTCAGTCGTTATATACCACTACAAATGAAATGACTCTTTATAAAGATGGCCGAAAAAAATTTGATGCATTACTCAAAGATATTGAAGGCGCCACAGATCATATCCATATGCAATATTATATTTATCGCAGTGATACATTGGGGGGAGAAATACGAGATGCTTTGATCCGTGCAGCCAAACGAGGAGTGAAAGTCCGTGTGCTTTTGGATGCTTGGGGCAGCACCCAGGTTTCACTGAAATTCTTCGATGAATTACGGGTTCATGGCGGTCAAGTTGCGTTCTTTTTCCCGTTGTTCGTTCCTTATCTCAATCCTCGGATCAATTATCGCAATCATCGGAAAATTGTCGTGATCGACGGCAAGATTGGTTATACCGGTGGTTTCAATGTTGGAAATGAATATTTAGGTGAGGTAGAAAAATTTGGTTATTGGCGGGATAATCATCTGCGAATTTTAGGACCAGCTGTTTACTCACTACAAAACCGGTTTTTGATGGACTGGAATTCACAACATGCTATCGAAATCAAATATGAAGCAGCGTTGTTTCCAATGATCGAAACAAACGGAACGATTGCTGCACAGGTAGTGACTAGCGGTCCTGATTCAGAACACGAAGAGATAAAGATAACTTATTTGAAGATGATTAATTTAGCCAAAAAAGAAATTTTGATTCAAACTCCCTATTATATTCCTGATGAATCGATCCACAATGCCTTGAAACTGGCACTTTTGTCCGGTGTTTCTGTTCATTTGCAGATCCCTAATAAACCAGATCATCCACTTGTCTATTGGGCAACTTACTCTTTTGCTGCTGAGTTATTAGCCTATGGTGCAGTGGTAGAGACTTATGAGAAAGGTTTTATGCACGCCAAAACGATGATTGTTGACAGTGGGGTCGTTTCGATTGGTTCTGCGAATATTGATGTTCGTTCGTTTCGACTTGACTTTGAGGTCAATACAGTTGTCTATGATGCAAAAGTTGCTGAGGAAGCGCGCCAAGCATTTTTTGCTGACTCCAAGGATTCAGAGGAATTGACTTTGGAAAAATACCGGAATCGCCGATTGTTGATCAAGGTCAAAGAGGGATTAGCACGACTTGTTTCGCCGCTTCTATAGAAACTATTTAGTAAACGTAGGTGAAAGTTGGGTAACAAAAAAACAGCAGTAATGCTGAAGCACCTCTTCTAACGTTTGTTTTTTGGATCAACGTTAGAAGGTGATTCATGCAACTGCTGTTTTTTATTATTTCATGATACTTGTGTAGGCTGCCAGAAAAACTGACCCGACTGTCAAAATAAGCATTGTCCAAATAACTACTTGAGTGATTTTGGCGAAGGTGCTTTTTGGTTTTTTTTCGTTCATCGTGATCCACCTTTTAGATTGATTTCTAGTCACAGTTTACCTCCAATTACCAAAGAACTCAAGCTGCTATTCTTATAAATTAAGAAATCTTGAATATTTTGCAAGAGCACAAAAAGTTTTTTCAAAGATTCTCTTGTTGAAGGGTGGTTGTTCTGTTTTAATTAGTAAAGATATAGAGAAAAAATAAGTAGAAAATAAGCAGGATGCTTGAGTAAGGAAAGTAAAAGATTGCAGACTGTCTTATTGGACCGCGGATTTTTAAACGAACTGAAACATAGATGTAAAGAAAATAAAGTATAGTTACACTAGCTGTTAGAAAGGATTTGTTTGTATGTCTGGATTTGGGCCTGCTGTTTTATTTTGGTATATCTTTCCATTAGTCGTTTTTTTTGCTTGCAGATTTTTAGTTTCTGCGTTGTCTTTGAAAGAACGGTTTGGACTGAAGGCACCCGACTTAGCTGTGCCTTTTTTGGTGATTGGGATTCATCAGTTATCAAAGAATACTTTTGAGCAATCGATCACTCCCTATTATTTGATCTCTATCTTATTACTGGGGATTCTCTTAGCTGTCTTTCAAGCGTATTATTACGAAGAAATCCAGTATGGCAGATACATCAAAATGTACTGGCGGAGTATCTTTTTGTTTACATTGATTTTCCATGTTGTTTTGATCATTTTAAATATCGTCACGTATTTGTAATTTGTGACAGGGAGAACCCTTATCCCATCGAGATTTTTCTGCTTAAAGTTTTTTTAAAAACTTTTTAAGAGAAAGAAACTCCTGTTTTTTCGTTTGGTAAAAATTAGTCAAAGAACTTCACTTTTAAATTTCACGTTAAATGTGGTAGAAAGTGGGGGATTGTGGTAGACTGTGATTATCAGGTGGAGATCGGGGGTTATTTATCGATGTTTATGGGTGAATTTCAACATTCGATAGATGCAAAAGGCCGACTAATCGTTCCTTCAAAACTGCGAGAAAAACTCGGAGAAAAATTTGTTGTGACACGTGGATTAGATGGCTGTTTATTTGGCTACCCCTTATCTGAATGGGAAAAACTAGAAGAAAAACTGAACGAAATGCCTTTGGCGAAGAAAGATGCTCGGACATTCGTACGTTTCTTTTATTCCGCTGCCACGGAGTGCGAGATCGACAAACAAGGTCGTATCAATATTCCGGCAACCTTGCGTGAACACGCGTCACTTATGAAAAGCTGCGTGATCATCGGCGTTTCCAACCGGATTGAGATCTGGGATGAAGCGCGTTGGCAAGCATTTACCACTGAAGCAGAAGAAAATTTTGATGAAATTGCTGAAACAATGATTGATTTTGGCTTATAGGAAGAGGAAAGCGCATGGCAGAATTTCAACACTACACCGTAATGTTGAAGGAGACAGTGGACGGTTTAGCTATTCGTCCGGATGGAATCTATGTCGATTGTACATTAGGTGGAGCGGGTCATAGTGAATATTTATTGTCCCAATTATCAGAAGAGGGACACCTCTACGCATTTGACCAAGATCAAAAAGCGATCGATCATGCCAAAGAACGCTTAGCGTCTTATGTGGCTAAAGGAATGGTCACGTTTATAAAAAGCAATTTCCGCTATTTAAAGGAAGCTTTGCAGCAACAGGGTGTCGACCAAGTAAGTGGTGTGTTGTATGATTTAGGCGTTTCTTCGCCGCAATTAGATGAAGCAGAACGTGGGTTCAGTTATCATCAGGATGCACCATTAGATATGCGGATGGATCAGTCGGCTGCTTTGACTGCTTATGAGGTAGTGAATCAATTTGATTATCAACAACTTGTAAAAATCTTTTTCCGTTATGGAGAAGAAAAATTTTCAAAACAAATTGCTCGTGAAATTGAACGTACACGAGCAAATAAACCAATCGAAACGACTGGAGAATTAGTCGAGATTATCAAAACAGCGATTCCCGCTCCGGCGCGGCGCAAAGGCGGACACCCGGCCAAACGGATCTTCCAAGCCATTCGGATTGCTGTGAATGATGAATTAGGTGTCATTGAAGAATCTTTGGAACAGGCCATCGATTTATTGGAAAAAAATGGACGAATCAGTGTTATCACTTTCCATTCTTTAGAAGATCGAATCGTCAAGTCTACGTTCAAAGCTTACAGCACCCCAAAAGATGTGCCACCAGGGTTGCCGATCATCCCCGAAGAATTTCAACCAGTACTAAAATTAATTACTCGAAAACCACTTCTTCCCTCTGAAGAAGAAGTATCTGAAAACAATCGTTCCCGTAGTGCTAAACTGCGGATCGCGGAAAAAATGAAGGAAAGCGAAGGTTAGCAATTATGGCAGAACTAAAAGTTCATGATTATGAATTTGAAGAAACGTCTGAACAAGAGTTTTATGCTCACTCTGAACCGACAATTGAACAGCTGCCAAGCGAACCTGAGCGTCCTGAGGTTATCCGTGTACCAGCATCTCCTGCTCGCCGGTTAAAAAGTATCTCTAATTTAGAAAAACTGATTGCAGCATTTGTGATCATTGCCGTTTTGACATTAGCGATCCTGACGATCAATATTCGGACTACGATCAGTCAAGTCGAACATGATATTTCACTGATCCAATCAGACATCAATGAAAAAAATAGTCAAGCAGAACAATTAGAGCAAGAAAGAAACGAACTTTCTAAAACTGAGCGTATCAAAAAGGTTGCTGAGGATAATGGATTGTCGATCGATGATGACAATTTAAGGAAAGTGGATTAAATGAAGCTAACAGATAAATTCAAGCAATACTTGAAAAAGAAAAACCAAACTACAACGAACAATCGCAAAAAAGTAGGTATTATTCTCTTTGCTACGAGTATTGGATTGTTCTTTTTGTTTGTCACGCGTTTGAGCTACATTGTTATCGTAGGTAATGTGGCAGGTACTTCATTGGCTGAGAAAACCAAGAGCCTTTATCAAGGAAGCGAAGTTGTCAAAGCAAAACGCGGGACAATCTATGATCGCAACGGGATCGCAATCGCAGAAGATGCAACTTCTTATTCTGTTTATGCTATTTTGTCAAAATCCTACGTTAGTGGGAAAAAGAATTTATATGCTGAAGAGAAGAACTTTGATAAATTAGCCAAAATTCTGAATGAGCAACTAGGTATTGATCAGAATGAGGCTGTGCAAACTTTGGAAAAAGGTCTAAAAGAAGAACGTTGGCAAGTGGAATTCGGTAGCCAAGGAAGTAAAATGACGCTGGAGAAAAAGACAGCGATCGAAGAAGCAATGAAAAAAGAAGGAATCGCTGGCCTTTATTTTACAGATCATCCTTCTAGAATGTATCCTAATGGAATTTTCTCTTCTCACTTTATCGGCTATGCTCTAGCAGAAAATGAGGAGAACGACTCTTCTGGCTTAGTAGGAAAAACTGGTTTAGAAGCTGCTTATGATGATGTATTATCCGGAACAGACGGGAAAATCGTCTATCAAAAGGATAACAATCAAAACCCGCTACCGGGAACGGTGGCAGAATCAGTGGCAGCGGTAGATGGCAAAGATATCTATACAACGATTGATAGCCGGATTCAAAGCTATTTAGAAACGCTCATGGATAAAGTGTTCAAAGAATACAAGCCAGAAGATCTGACTGCCACATTAATGAATGCAAAAACAGGAGAAATCGAGGCGATGGCACAAAGGCCAACCTATGATCCTGATGATTTAAGTACCATCAAAACCTGGCAGAATTTATTGGTCGAAGACAACTATGAACCAGGATCGACCATGAAAGTCTTAACCACAGCTGCTGCTATCGATCAAGGGATATTCGATGAAAATGAAACTTTTACACCAAGTCCGGACGGATTGAAACTGTATGATGCGACAATCAATGACTGGGACTTTGGTCAAAAAGGAACATTGACGATGCGTCAAGCTCTTTCTTGGTCAAGTAATATTGGGATGGTTACTTTGGAACAACGAATGACAGACCGTTGGCAACAATACTTGCAACAGTTTGGATTTGGTCGCAGTACGTACTCGGGTCTGCCAAATGAGAATACTGGGATCATGCCGGAAAATAATCCGGTCAGTCAAGCAATGACTTCATTTGGTCAAGCAATCGGTGTGACGAATTTTCAAATGATGCAGGCTTTTACCGCAGTCGCAAATAACGGCACGATGGTCAAGCCGCAATACATCAGCAAAATCGTGGACAATGAAACAGGTGAAGAGACTGTAACACAGCCAGAAGTTGTTGGACACCCTATCACGGAACAAGCAGCGACGAAAGTTCGAGAATATATGCGTGATGTGGTAGAAAGTGAAAACTACGGAAGTGCGTATGGTGTCTATAGTGTACCTGGTTACAATATTTCAGCAAAAACTGGGACTGCCCAAGTAGCTGATCCAAAAACTGGGAAATACTTATCTGGGGATTCCAATTACTTGTACTCAATCGTAGAAATGGTTCCTTCAGAAGACCCTGAATACATTCTTTATCTAACAATTAAATTACCAGAACACCACGACAGCGAAGCATTGGCAAAAATCGCCAATCCGTTGATGAAACGCGTGATGGATTTAAAGAAAGCAACATTAGAAGAAACAGCAACAGAAAATAGTCAGAAAGTAACCGTCAATGATTATCGTAAATTAGATACAACTACCGCGGCAACTGATGTACAAAAAATTGGTCTAGCACCTGTAGTATTAGGGGATGGAAAAACAGTTATCGATCAGTCTGTGGACAGTGGATCGAAAGTACTGCCAGGAGAAAGACTTCTTTTGCTAACGGATAGTGACAAAATTTATATGCCTGACACCACCACATGGTCAAAAGCTGATTTAGTCAAATTGGGCAACATGTTGGATGTTGATGTCAAATTTGAGGGCGACGGGTATTGTGTTTCCCAAAGTCTTGCATCTTATGAGGAAATCACGGATCAAACAATTACCTTCAAATTGAGCGAAAAAGAATAGGGAGAGAACACTATGGAATGGACAGAGATGATATTGCCACTTGCCAGTAGTTTTGCAATCGTTACTGCTGCAATGCCGCTGTTTATCGGCTATTTTCAAATGAAAAAATACGGACAAGAGATTCGAGGAGAAGGGCCAAAATGGCACAATGTCAAAGCTGGCACTCCTACAATGGGCGGCTTCGTATTTTTGATTGCGGCATTGATCACAGCAGTTTGGGTTGGCGCATGGCAAAAGCAGTTGACCGCATCGCTGTTCATTTTGTTATTTATTATCTTGGTTTATGGTGCGCTTGGATTCTTGGACGATTTCATCAAAATTTTCAAGAAACGCAACATGGGTTTAAACTCTTTACAAAAATTGATCGGACAAATCATCGGTGGGATTGTCTTTTATCTGGTCTTTTTATCAGAAGGCAATGCGAATGTTTTGAATCTCTTTGGATTTGAGCTGCCGCTATCGATCTTTTACGGCGCATTTGTGATTTTTTGGTTAGTTGGCTTTTCAAACGCCGTCAACTTAACAGATGGGATTGACGGCTTGGTTGCTGGACTCGGTACGATCTCATTTGCAACTTATGGCCTCATTGCTTGGCGTCAAGATCAAATCGATATCCTGATCGTCTGCTTAGCGGTCATTGGAGGATTGATCGGCTTCTTCCCTTACAATCGTAAACCAGCTAAAATTTTCATGGGTGATGTGGGCTCCCTTGCATTGGGCGGTCTTTTAGCAGCAGTTTCAATACTGCTTCACCAAGAATGGACATTATTACTTGTCGGACTTGTCTATGTGATTGAGACAGCAAGTGTCATGCTGCAAGTCGCTTCTTTCAAATTGACTGGTAAACGAATTTTTAAAATGTCGCCTATTCATCACCATTTTGAAATGAGTGGCTGGTCGGAATGGAAGATCGATACAATTTTTTGGCTGATTGCTTTAGGATGTTCGATCATCACATTAGTGATTGTATGGTAGGAGAGAGGGATCATATGAAAAATATAAATGAATATCAAAATAAAAAAGTTCTTGTGCTAGGATTAGCAAAAAGTGGGTTCAGTGCGGCTAAATTGTTACATGATTTGGGCGCGCTTGTTACTGTTAATGACGGAAAACCCTTTGCCGAAAATCCAGAAGCACAGGATCTTTTGGCGTTAGGCGTTAAAGTAATCACCGGCAGTCACCCAATTGAACTACTGGATGAGGGTTTTTCACTTGTGGTCAAAAATCCTGGGATTCCTTATGATCAGCCTATTGTCCAAAAAGCGATCGAGAAAAATATCCCAATCATTACGGAAGTAGAGTTAGCTTACAAAATTTCGGAAGCACCGATCATTGGGATCACTGGAACGAATGGAAAGACCACGACCACTACGATGATCGCTAATGTTTTAAATACGGGATTTAGTGAAGGCCGGGCATTGTTGTCTGGAAATATTGGCTTTCCAGCAAGTAACGTCGCCCAAACCGCTAGCGCTAAAGATCGCTTGATCATGGAACTTTCCAGCTTCCAATTGATGGGGATCGAAACATTACATCCCAAGATTGCAGTCATCACGAATATTTATGAAGCTCATCTAGATTATCATGGCAATCGATCCGAATACGTGCGGGCTAAATGGCGGCTGCAGCAAAATATGACAGCAGAAGATTTTCTAGTCATCAATTGGAACCAGCCAGAATTAGTCGAACTTTCTCAACAAACAAAAGCAAAAGTGATTCCATTCTCGACACAACAAAAAGTGGCCGGTGCGTATCTTTTTGAAGAGCAGTTATATTTCAAAGATGAGGCAATCATGCCTGTTTCTGAACTGGGCGTTCCCGGCAGTCACAATGTTGAAAATGCATTAGCTGCAATCGCAGTGGCAAAATTAGAAGGGATAGCAAATGAGGCTATCGTTCAAGCATTGCATACATTTAGCGGTGTACCTCACCGTACTCAGTATGTTGATACGATTGAAGGGGTTCGCTTTTTCAATGATTCGAAAGCCACAAATAGCTTGGCGACAGAGATGGCTTTAGGTGGTTTCCAAAAGGATCAGTTGATTTTGTTGGCTGGAGGATTGGATCGCGGCAACTCCTTTGATGAGCTGATTCCATCACTGCAAGATCTCAAAGCGATTGTTTTGTTCGGACAAACAAAAGAGAAACTTGCTGAAGCCGCACGTAAAGCAGGAATCAAAACGATTAAATTGACAGAAGATGTAACTACAGCTGTTCCTTTGGCTTATCAATTAAGCCAACCGGGAGATATCGTTTTATTATCACCGGCCAATGCAAGCTGGGACCAATACCCGAACTTTGAAGTACGGGGGGATAAATTTATGGCGGCAGTAGCAGAACTTAACAGAAATGAGCGAAGTGAATGAAAATACTAGTAACTGGCGGTGGAACCGGCGGGCATATTTATCCGGCATTGTCTTTTGTCGATTATGTTCGTTCCATTGATCCAACAGCTGAATTTTTATATATTGGGGCTACCCGTGGATTAGAGAACAAAATCGTTCCACCAACCGGGATTCCTTTTAAGACGTTAGAAATACAAGGCTTTAAACGAAAACTTTCATTGGACAATGTCAAAACAGTCCAACTTTTCCTGAAAAGTTATCGTGAAGCAAAGAAAATACTCAGAGAATTTCAACCGGATGTAGTGATCGGGACAGGGGGCTATGTCTCTGGTGCTGTGGTCTACGCGGCATCAGTACTTAAGATCCCAACGATCATCCATGAACAAAATAGTGTTCCTGGAATCACTAATAAATTTTTGACCAGATATGTGGACAAGATTGCTATTGCTTTTCAGGATGCAGCGCACTATTTTCCGGATAAGAAGACGGTCTTGGTGGGGAATCCCCGCGGGCAAGAAGTAAAAAACAGTCAGAAGTCTGCGATCCTTGCTTCCTATGACCTTGACCCTAAGAAAAAAACTGTTTTAGTCTTTGGCGGCAGTCAAGGAGCACTGAAAATCAATCAAGCGATTATCGAAGCAATTCCGCTTTTTGCAAAGAAAGATTATCAACTGTTATATGCTTCTGGTGACCGTTATTACCAAGAAATCGAAGAGAAGATCGGTATGTCGAAAGATGCCTTTCCAAATATCAGCATTCGCCCCTACATCGATCAAATGGCAGAAGTCATGGCGAATAGTGACTTGTTGATCGGACGAGCTGGCGCTACATCGATCGCTGAATTTACTGCATTGGGATTACCAGCGATTTTGATTCCTAGTCCTTATGTGACGAATGATCATCAAACAAAAAATGCGCAAAGCTTAGTCAATGCTGGGGCAGTCAAGATGATTGCGGACAATGAGTTGAACAGTCAAAATCTAATTGAGTGTGTCGATGCGATCATGAGTGATGAAAACGTACGGATGGAAATGGCAAAGGCGTCGAAAGAGCAAGGAATCGGTGATGCATCTGAGCGACTATTTCGACTTGTGCAAGAGGTAATCAAATAGTACAATGTGTTGGATAGAAAGGAGAGATTGTCATCAGTAAAGATAAGAAATCTCATGATAATCAAACCACCCCCACGACAGAAGAATTGCCCCCTTGGCAGAAAGAAAATCTGCGTTATCAAAAAGAAAAAGGCGATCAACCTGTATGGTCACCCTCTGTCATTTCCGGGATTCACTCAGATGAAGAACAATCAGAAGACCAAACAGAAGAAAAGCACGAAGAAGGCGCAGAGACTGAAGATTCAGAACAAGCTCCCCGCTCTTTTGCTGATCGATTGCCCAATTTAAAAAAATACCGTAATCGAGTATTGTTGCGCCGATTGCTGTTGATTATTGGTGTTTTGCTGATCCCGTTGTTATTTATTCTGTATTACGTCTCCCCGTTGAGTAAGTTAGCGGATGTTAAAGTCGTGGGCAATGATCAAGTGTCCGCCCAATCAATTATTGAACATTCGGAATTAACGACTGGAGAAGAAATATGGCCGCAGTATTTTGACAGCGAACAAACGGAACAAGCCATCAAAAAAGCGTTGCCTCGTGTCAAAAATGTTCAAGTGACAATCACTTCTTTAAACCAGTTCAAGATTCGGGTATCGGAGTACCAAGAGGTGGCATTGCTAGCAAGCGATAATCATTATTCACCTATTCTTGAAAGTGGTGTCGTGGTCAATGAACCGAGTGACCATCCTCTGGAAGGACTACCTATTTTAGAGAGCTTTTCAGATCAGTCAAAAATCAAAGAAGTACTGACTGCTTATCAGAAGCTCAGTCAAGAGATTCGTGAAGGAATTTCTCAAATCAAGTACACGCCTCGGGACAGTAATGACGAGTTGTTAACGATCTATATGAATGATGGTAACCAAGTGATTGTGAACATTTCAAATATGGCTAGTCAAATGCAGTATTATCCGCAAATCGCAAAAGATTTGAAAGAAGACAGTATCATCGATATGGAAGTGGGCATCTTTACCTATCCGATTTCCAATACAAAAGACAGTGACTCGGCAACAGAACAATCGACCGAAGGGGATTCTTAGGAAAAATTCAAGAGTTTTTTTCATTAACTTGTTTCTAAAAATCGCTATTATATGGTAGAATTGGTAACAGTGAACAAATTATTCTAATTAGATATAAATACGAACTTTTCAAGGTTCGCGATATATGCAAATTAAGTAGGAGGGAACCCCATCCATGGCAAAAACGGGAATGTATGTTGGCCTCGATATTGGTACGACATCTGTGAAAGTTGTTGTAGCTGAATACGTTGATAGCCAAATGAACATTATTGGTGTAGGAAATGCAAAATCAGAAGGAATCAACCGCGGAATCATTGTAGACATTGACAAGACGGTTCAAGCCATCCAAAGAGCAGTAAGACAAGCAGAAGAAAAAGCGGGTATCCAAATTCGCAGTGTGAGCGTGGGTGTGCCAGCCAATCTGTTAGAAGTTGAAAATTGCCAAGGGATGATTGCTGTCAACAGCGAATCAAAAGAAATCACAGATGACGACGTGCGTAACGTAGCATCAGCAGCGCTCGTTCGATCTACACCTCCTGAAAGACAGATCATTGCCATTTTACCGCAAGAGTTTACTGTGGATGGCTTTGAAGGGATCAAAGATCCTCGCGGAATGATCGGTGTCCGCTTGGAGATGTTTGGGGTAGTTTATACAGGCCCTAAAACGATTTTGCACAATATTCGCAAATGTGTTGAAAAGTCCGGCTTGATTGTTAACGAACTTGTAATCACACCACTAGCTTTGACTGAATCGATTTTATCAGATGGCGAAAAAGATTTTGGTACGATCGTGATTGATATTGGTGGCGGTCAAACAACAACTTCGGTAATGCATGACAAACAGTTGAAATTCACCCATGTCAATCAAGAAGGTGGAGAATTTGTAACAAAAGACATCTCTACTGTGTTGAATACTTCTTTCAATAATGCAGAAGCGCTAAAAATCAATTATGGTGATGCTTATCCTGAACGTACATCGGCAAGCGAAGAATTCCCAGTGGACGTCATTGGTAAATCTGAACCTGTCAAAATCGATGAACGGTATCTTGCTGAAATCATCGAAGCACGGATGGAGCAAATCTTTAATAAATCAAAAGATGTCTTGAATGAAATCGATGCGTTTGAATTACCAGGCGGAATTATTTTGACTGGCGGAGCTGCTAGCTTACCTGGCGTTGTCGATTTAGCACAGGAAGTCTTCGAAACAAATGTGAAATTATACGTGCCAAACCATATGGGATTGAGAAATCCGGTTTTCACTAATGTGATCAGTATCGTTGATTATTCTGCTAATTTAAGTGAAGTTTATCAGCTTGCTAAAAGCGCGATCACGGGTGAACGTACGACGCAACAACCTGTTGCTGTTCAACAAGAGATTTCTTATGAGCAGTATGAGGCTCCAGAAGAAACTTATGAAGAACCAGAAGAAGAGAAGAAAGGCGAATCGATCACGAATCGTGTAAAAGATTTCTTCTCAAATATCTTTGAATAATCTAAAACGATACTCAGGAGGAAGATAAACTATGGAATTTTCAATTGATAACAATATCAATGATGGCGCTGTAATCAAAGTTATCGGTGTCGGCGGCGGCGGCGGCAATGCTGTCAACCGTATGATCGAAGAAAACGTTAAAGGTGTCGAATTTATCGCTGCCAATACAGATGTGCAAGCATTGAAAAATTCAAAAGCTGAAACAGTGATCCAATTAGGCCCTAAATATACTCGCGGTCTAGGTGCTGGCTCTCAACCTGAAGTTGGAGAAAAAGCAGCAGAAGAAAGTGAAGACGCAATTCGTGATTCCTTGCAAGGCGCTGATATGATCTTTATCACTGCCGGCATGGGTGGAGGTACCGGAACTGGGGCAGCTCCGATCGTTGCAAAACTTGCCAAAGAAATCGGTGCATTGACAGTCGGCGTAGTAACTCGTCCATTCACATTTGAAGGACCAAAACGCGGCCGTTTCGCAGCTGAAGGAATTGCAAAACTAAAAGAAAACGTCGATACATTATTGATCATCTCCAACAACCGTTTATTGGAAGTTGTTGACAAGAAGACACCAATGCTGGAAGCATTCCGTGAAGCAGACAATGTATTGCGTCAAGGGGTACAAGGAATCTCTGATCTGATTACTGCACCAGGCTATGTCAACTTGGACTTTGCTGACGTGAAAACAGTAATGGAAAATCAAGGAACAGCATTGATGGGTATTGGTGTTGCTAGCGGCGAAGAACGTGTCATCGAAGCAACGAAAAAGGCGATCTCTTCTCCATTGCTAGAAACATCTATCGATGGTGCAGAACAAGTCTTACTGAACATCACTGGCGGATTAGACATGACTTTATTTGAAGCACAAGATGCTTCTGATATCGTAGCAAGTGCTGCAACAGGCGACGTAAACATTATTCTAGGAACTTCAATCAATGAAGACTTAGGAGATGAAATCCGTGTGACTGTGATTGCAACAGGTATCGATCCTTCAAAAAAGGAACGCTCTTCTCGTACAAGCAGACAAAGTCAAATCCATTCAATTCCACAAAAACCAACGTTAGATATGGATCAGGCGAAACCTTCACACGTAGAAGATGATCATGGCTTTGGTGATTGGGATATTCGTAAAGAACAAAACGTTCGTCCTAAAGTAGAAGAAAGCCAATTTGAGAATGTTGAAAAAAAAGAATTTGATACATTCAATAGAGATGAAGTAAAAACAAATGACGACGATGAATTAAGTACACCACCATTCTTCCGTCGCAAACGCTAGGAGGCAGAGCACATGATTTCTGAGAACTTGCACAAGATCCAGCAAGAGATCCAGGATTCTTGTGCTCTTGTTTCTAGAAAAGCAAGTGAGGTTCGTCTGGTTGCTGTGACAAAATCTGTCGATAGTGAAAAAACACGGAAGATCATCGAAGCCGGTGTCACTGACTGTGCGGAAAACCGAGTAGAAAAACTCCTGGAAAAAAAGCAGCAACTAGCAGACTTTCCAGAAGTAAACTGGCATTTTATTGGTAATTTGCAACGCAGAAAGGTAAAATCAATTATAAATGAAGTTGATTATTTCCATGCGTTAGAATCGCTGAAATTGGCGCAAGAAATTCAAAAACGAGCAGCAAAAACGATTGCTTGTTTTGTAGAAGTCAATATTTCAGGTGAAGCAAGTAAACAAGGAATTGCACCAGACGACGTTGTTTCATTTATTGAAGAGTTGCAGCCCTTTGATAAAATCAATGTCATCGGCTTGATGACCATGGCACCACTTGCTTCTTCAGAAGCAGAGCAGCTTCATTATTTTCATCAGTTGAAAGAATTACAAGAAAAAATCGCAGCGCTGCACTTGGCACATGCTCCATGTACAGAAACAAGTATGGGAATGAGTAATGATTTTGCCGTTGCGATCCAAGCGGGTGCGACAGTTGTTCGCATCGGCACCGCATTATTTCAGGAGTAAAGGAGGTTGACATATGTCTTTAAAAGAGAAATTGACCAATTTTTTTGGATTGACAGATGAAGAAGATTATTACGAAGAAAGCGTGGTAGCTCAAGAATCTGTGCGATCCCCGCAAAATATCGCCGTCAATCAAGGTAGTTCTTATGTTGCACCACGCACGACTCGTGCTGAAAATCCAACGAATACATTTTCACGAAGCCATATGCCATCACAGCAAGCGCAAGCGCAGCGTTCAACAGCATCAAGTGCGTCCTTTGAAAGACAACAACGCCCTGTCCAGAAGACAGAGGAAAAGGTCGTTTCTATGGCCCAACAACGCAGTAATCCCAAAACAAAAGAAATAAAGTCCAAGGCTGCAGGCAAGATTACTATCGTAGAACCAAGAGTTTATTCAGAAGCGATGGGAATCGCGAAACAAGTGATCAATGGCGATGCAGTACTTGTTAATTTTCATTTAATTGAGGAGTACCAAGCACGGCGAATAGTTGATTTTTTGACGGGAACAGTGTACGCTGAAGATGGCGATATCAAGCGTGTTGGAGATGAAATCTTCTTATGTACGCCAAAAGGAATGGAGATCGAGGGAACTGCTCAAACATTAGCAGATAGTAATTTCTTCGATATCTGAGTCAAGGAGGAAAGCATATTTTAGTCTTTAGGTTATTAAATCTATTCAGTGATGCAGTATATCTCTATACAGTATTATTAGTGATCTATGCCTTGCTTTCTTGGTTTCCGGGAGGATACCAATCAGCATTTGGACGTTTCTTAGCAAAAATCTGTGAACCATATCTAGGTTTGTTTGATCGTCTAAATCTGAGTTTCGCTGGCATCGACTTTACGATTGCATTTGCCATTATCGTTCTGCAGCTAGCAACGCAAGGTCTGTTCGTTCTTCTACAAGCAATCTTATTCTAACGTAAGGGGTGAATATCGATGAACGCAAATGTCTATCAGCATTTTCGAAGCGATGAGCACCCTTTTATTGATTCTGCGCAAGGCTGGATCGAACAAGTGCAGATGCAATACGCACCCTATTTAACAGATTTTCTTGATCCGCGGCAAGCCTATATTTTAGAAAGTCTGATTCGGCAATCAACCGATTTGAGTTTTCAATTTTTTGGCGGATATGAAGCTGCTGAAAGAAGACGGTGCCTGATCTACCCAGACTATTACCAACCAGCAAGTGAAGAATTTGATTTGGTATTATTCACCATTATCTATCCAAAAAAATTCACGGTTTTAAGTCATGGGAAGGTTTTAGGAACGTTAATGGGCACAGGGGTCAAAAGGGAATACTTTGGTGACATCATTTCTGATGGGGAAAATTGGCAAGTATTTGTGGCAAGCGAAATCAGTCATTTTGTCCAAACACAGGTCGATAAAATCGGGAATGTCTCAGTTCGCCTCGAAGAAACGAAGTACACGGAATTGATCGTACCAAAAGACGGCTGGAGCGAAGAACGAGAAACGGTCAGCTCTCTCCGTTTGGATACTGTCATTTCTGCTGTCTATAATATTTCGCGCCAGCGTTCCAAACAACTCATCGAGTCTGGCAAAGTGAAAGTCAATTGGACAGAAACATTACGTCCGGATTTTATGTTGGATCTACTGGATATCGTATCAATCAGAGGATTTGGGCGTATCCAGATTCAGGGGTTAGAAGGCACGACAAAAAAAGAAAAAGTTAGATTGTTATTAGGTGTATTACGTAAATAAAACAAAGAGGTGTAAACTTATGGCATTAACTCCATTAGATATTCAAAACAAAAGCTTTTCAGTAAAAATGCGCGGTTACAATCAGGATGAAGTCGATGACTTCTTAGATATGATCGTTCGTGATTATGAAGAAGCTGTTCAAAAGAACCGTGAACTAGAAAAATCATTGAAGCATGCAGAAGAAAAACTTGAGTATTTCAATGAATTGAAAGATGCATTGAACCAATCGATCATCGTGGCTCAAGATACCGCAGACAAAGTAAAAACGAGCGCAAGCAAAGAATCTGAAGTGATCGTTACTTCTGCTCAAAACCGTGCAGATGAATTAGTAACGAATGCCGAAAAACGCGCTCATGCATTGACAACAGCTGCAGAAGAAAAAGCCAAAGAAATTCTGACGGATGCAACCAATAATGCGCGTCAATTGGCAACTGAAACCAATGATTTGAAGAAGAAAACGCGTGTTTTCCACAACAATCTTTTGGTTATGCTGCAAACACAATTAGAGCAAGTAAAAAGTCCAGAATGGGAAGAAATTTTGGCGCCATTTTCTAGCTATGTAAAAGATTCTCATCAAGTAATCAAAGAAGTTTTATCAAAAGAACTTGACAGCGAAAATGATTCTGAAGTAAACTCAGAAGCAGTGGAGAGTCCAGTAGAAATCGTGGAATCCAGTGAGAAAGAAATTGATGTAGAAGAAAATCCAGAAGTGAAAACATTGGATGATGCACGTCAATTACTAGATGAATTAAATAAAACAAATGACTAATATACAGAACAGAAAAATTTCTTATACTTTTAAAGCGAGTCTGGGAGAGTGGAAGCCGGATAAAACCCTGTAAGAAATTAGATCATCTGTTAGTCTTGGTCTTGAACAGTGGTAGAGTCCAACGTTTGATCTCGTTACCGATCAACAAAGAATTGTCACTGACAATAAAATTTGGGTGGTACCACGAACACGTTCGTCCCTTTCCGGGATGGATGTGTTTTTTTTTATAGCTTCATAGCCTATGGGCTTATTAGAAGGATTTGGTCGATTCAATGAGTGAATTCACTGAAATTGAGGCAGGATAGACAAAATTGTTTGATCGACATGTGCTTGCACATGCCATAATCATGAGTAATCAGTAAAAGGAGCGAATACAATGAAGATGAAAGAAACATTGCATCTGGGAAAAACGGCTTTTCCGATGCGGGGAAATTTGCCTAATCGCGAAATCGAATGGCAAAAAGATTGGGAAGAACAAAATATCTATCAACAAAGACAAGCACTGAACGAAGGGAAACCAACATTTGTCTTACATGATGGCCCTCCCTATGCGAATGGCAATATCCACATTGGTCATGCATTAAACAAAATTAGTAAAGACATTATTGTACGTTCTAAATCAATGTCAGGATTCCGCTCACCTTATGTACCAGGTTGGGATACGCATGGATTGCCGATCGAACAAGTGCTGACAAACAAGGGCATGAAACGCAAAGAAATGACACTTGCGGAATATCGCAAAAAATGCGAAGAGTATGCTTTGACACAAGTAGATACCCAACGTGAGGACTTTAAACGTTTAGGAATCTCAGGTGATTGGGATCATCCTTACATCACTTTGACACCTGATTACGAAGCTGCTGAAATCCGCGTATTCGGAAAGATGGCAGAAAAAGGCTACATCTATAAAGGATTAAAGCCAATCTACTGGTCACCATCCAGCGAGTCTTCATTGGCAGAAGCAGAGATCGAATACAAAGATGTCAAATCACCTTCGATCTATGTCGCTTTTCCTGTAGCAGATGGAAAAGGAATCCTTGATGAAGATACATCTTTCGTTATTTGGACGACGACACCTTGGACATTACCAGCAAACTTAGGAATTTCAGTAAACCCAACGTTTACTTATGTTCAAATCATGGCAGATGGCCGTAAATTTGTAATCGCCAAAGATTTGTTGGAGACTGTTCAAGCAGCTATTGGATGGGAAAGTGTTGAAATCTTGCAAGAAATTGCTGGAGAAAAACTAGAATACATGACTGGCCAGCATCCTTTCTATGATCGGACTTCATTGGTGATGCTAGGTGACCATGTCACGCTGGAAGCAGGTACTGGATTGGTTCATACTGCTCCTGGGCACGGGGAAGACGACTACATCGTAAGCAAAAAATACAAATTAGATGTCCTATCTCCTGTCGATAGTCGTGGGATGTTTACGGAAGAAGCACCAGGATTTGAAGGAATCTTCTATGATAAAGCGAACCCAATGATCACCGATTTGTTAGCAGAAAAAGGTGCATTATTGAAACTTGATTTCTTTGTCCATAGTTATCCTCATGATTGGCGGACCAAAAAACCTGTTATCTATCGGGCAACACCACAATGGTTTGCTTCAATCGATCAATTCCGTCAAAACATCCTTGATGAAATCGAGAAAGTGGACTGGATCATTCCTTGGGGCAAAACACGCTTGTACAACATGATTCGTGATCGAGGCGATTGGGTCATCTCACGTCAACGTGCCTGGGGGGTACCACTGCCGATTTTCTACGCCGAAAACGGCGAAGCAATCATTACGCCAGAAACGATCGAACATGTTGCAACGCTATTTGAACAACACGGATCAAATATCTGGTTTGAAAAAGAAGCCGAAGAATTATTGCCTGCAGGCTTTACGCATCCGGGTTCACCAAATGGCAAATTCTCTAAAGAAACAGATATCATGGATGTTTGGTTTGATTCTGGTTCTTCTCATGAAGCAGTCTTGCGTCAACGTCCAGAGTTGACTTTCCCAGCTGACATGTATTTGGAAGGTTCAGATCAATACCGTGGATGGTTTAACTCAAGTATCACCACAAGTGTGGCGATCAATGGGGAAGCACCTTACAAATCAGTCTTGTCTCAAGGGTTTACCTTGGATGGTGAAGGCCGGAAGATGAGTAAATCTCTTGGAAATACCATTGCTCCAGAGAAAGTAATCAAACAAATGGGTGCCGATATCCTTCGCCTTTGGGTTAGCAGTGTAGATTATGAAGCAGATGTCCGAGTTTCAATGGATATTTTGAATCAAGTCTCCGAGGTTTACCGTAAGATCCGTAATACAATGCGTTTCTTATTAGCCAATACGGCTGATTTCGATCCAAAAACGGATATGGTTTCTTATGAAAACTTACGCTCTGTAGACAAATACATGCTGGTTCGATTAAACGAAACGATCAAAACCATTCGTGAAGATGGGTATGAGAAATACAATTTCTTGCATATCTATAAGACGATCATCAATTTCTTGACTGGCGATCTTTCTGCTTTCTATTTAGACTTTGCGAAAGATGTTGTTTATATCGAAGCGGAAAATGATCCACAACGGCGAGCAATGCAAACTGTCTTTTACCAAACGGCAGTGGCTTTGACAAAATTGTTGACGCCAATCATTCCTCACACAGCCGAAGAAATCTGGTCTCACTTAAAAGAAGAGGAAGCCTATGTTCAACTAGCTGAATTGCCAAGTTATGAATCATTTGCGAATCAAGCTGAGTTGCTTGATATGTGGACGGCATTTCTTTCATTCCGTGACAATGTCCTGAAAGCACTAGAAGAAGCACGGAATGAAAAACTGATTGGTAAGTCATTGGAAGCAAAAGTGACCATCTATCCATCACAACCGCTGGCAGACCTATTAACGGCTGTTGATGCTGATTTGGCCCAATTATTGATCATTTCACCAGACTTCTTCGAAATCAAAGAGGCAGGAAGTGCCGCTCCAGAAGCAGCGTTACAATTTGAAGATGGTGCAATCTTGATCGAAAAAGCCGATGGTGAAGTTTGCGACCGTTGTCGGCAAGTGCGGACAGATGTCGGAGTGGATGAGAAACTGCCAACACTTTGCGGGCGTTGTGCTCATTTGGTGGAAGAATATTATCCAGAAGCCGTTGCTGAAGGCTTTGAGAAATAAAAATTAGCTGAGAAATAAAGGTAAGCCAAAAATTATCAGTGTGCCGTTGGACGATCTACTTAGATCGTCCGATGGCACACGTTTTTTGTGATCATTTCATTGTGCTGACTTAGTTATCAGCTTTTGTGTCTTTTTCATTGTTTTCTCCTAGCAATAGCAACTAGACGACAGCAACTGATGATAAGAAGCATAGAAGTGACAAAAATGCAGCGCTAGGCAATCGTGCTTGCTTTGTCCCAATCGGTTTTACCCGTTCAGCGTTTTTGAGAGAAAGCTAGACCAACTTGCAGAAAAAGATTGCAAGATTTACATAGAAAAGGTAAACTGTTAAAAATTGGAATATTCAGAATATTTAAAGAAAGGATGAGGGGATGAGGGAAAAAGAGACATTAATGTATGATCCTCGTTTTGAAAGTGATGCTTGTGGCATGGGCTTTATCGTACAAAAAGATGGATTATACTCGAGAAAACTGATTGAAAATGCGTTGACGATGTTAGAACGAATGAATCATCGTGGCGGAACAGGAGCCGAACCAGATACAGGGGATGGTGCTGGTGTGTTGATGGCATTACCTGATCCTTTTTTTCAAGCAATTGCTTTAGCGGCAGAGATTGTTTTACCGCCGAAAGGTCACTATGCAGTAGGCATGTTTTTTTTGCCGCAAGAACGAGAATCCGCAGTCAAATTAAGAAAGGCCGTTGCTCAGGATATTCAGCAAATGGGATTTCGGGTGTTGTGGCAGCGGGAAGTTCCCTATGACTATTCGCAATGTGGTCCAGGAGCACAAAAAGTGATGCCTAGTTTTTGTCAATTCTTTATTGAAAAACCTCTCGATGTGACAGTCGGAAGAGATTTTGAGGACCGTTTGTATCATTTGCGGCGACAATTAGAAAAAAACTATGCAGCCAAGGAACTAGCCATCTGCAGTCTTTCTAGCCAAACAATCGTCTATAAAGGCATGTTACATGCTTATCAGGTCGGACTGTTTTATTCGGACTTACAAGATCCGCGTATGACTTCCAGTATCGCATTGACTCATTCTCGTTTTTCAACCAATACTTTTCCTAGCTGGAATCGCGCGCAGCCTTTTCGTTTTTTAGCCCATAATGGGGAAATCAATACGTTAAGAGGAGCCGAAAATTGGATGCATAGTCATCAAATCGAAGTCTATGATGAGGAAAATTCGGACTCCGCAAAACTTGAGAATTGCATGGAATTCTTGTATCGCCAAGGGAGAGATTT
The DNA here is from genome assembly GCF_005234805.1 of Enterococcus sp. ARL09-542. NCBI lineage: Bacteria > Bacillati > Bacillota > Bacilli > Lactobacillales > Enterococcaceae > Enterococcus > Enterococcus sp. ARL09-542. The sequence goes on along the minus strand of NZ_QPQX01000003.1, from coordinate 57,229 downwards.
ACCTCAGGCGCTTTTGATGATGGTACCTGAAGCCTGGTCGAAAGAAGCCGGTTTGCCAGAAGAACTAGTTGCTTTTCATGAGTACAATGCTAGTTTTATGGCACCATGGGATGGACCGGCAGCGCTTTGTTTTACGGATGGTGAGCTGGTGGGTGCTGCTTTGGATCGCAATGGGTTGCGGCCTTCCCGCTATTCAATTACGAGGGATGGCTTAGTTGTCGTAGCATCCGAATCAGGGGTGGTTGATCTACCCGCAGCAGAGGTAATTGAAAAAGGGGTTTTAGGTCCAGCCAATATGTTTTTGGTCGATACCAAAAATGGCTTGATTTTGAGAAATAAAGAGATCAAAGAAAAATATGCGCAAGCTCATCCTTATCGCGAATGGTTGACAGAAAATTTGTTAACGATGGATGACTTACCAGAACCCCCTTTTTCTGATGGATTATCGACAGAGACACTACAGCGGTTATGGAAACTTCACGGGTACACCGACGAAGTCATCCGGACACTGCTGATCCCTATGGCTCAGACAGGAGAGGAACCGGTTATCTCCATGGGATTTGATTCACCATTAGCAATCTTAAGTGAACGTCCCCAGTCGCTTTTTACGTACTTTAAGCAACTATTCGCACAGGTAACGAATCCACCAATTGACGCGATTCGCGAAAAGCTAGTGATCGGTACAGAATTATTTCTGGGACGAGATGGCGATGTTACAAAAGATCTTAGCCAAAATTGCCATAAATTAAAAATCGCTAGTCCGATTTTAACCACAAGCGAGTATCTGAAGATCAAACATCTAAGTCAGAAACAACAATCGGCGGCAGTCCTCTCTACTCTTTATTTTGTGACTGGCAATGAGCAGCAAACACTGCACCATGCATTGGATACTCTTTTTAAAGAAAGTGAAGCCAAAATTGATCAAGGGGCTACGATTCTCGTGTTAAGTGATCGCGAACCCATTGCACCACAACTAGGTAAGATGGCAATTCCTGTCTTGTTGGCTGTTTCGGGTTTGCATAATTACTTGGTGCGAAAAGGAAAGCGAGCGCTTGCCTCACTCATTGTTGACACGGCTGAAGTCTGCGAAGTTCATCACTATGCTATGTTAGTTGGCTACGGTGCCAGTGGGATTCATCCTTACGGGGCTTACGAAACGCTGCATTATTATGACATGAGTGATCATGTCGAAAATTATCGACAGGCCTGTGAGAAGGGACTCATAAAGATTATGTCTCGTATGGGAATTTCAACTATTGCCGGTTATCATGGTGCTCAGCTCTTTGAAGCTGTCGGTATCTCACCACAAGTCACTGAGGTTTATTTTACGGGAACTGTTTCTCGGATTGGCGGCCTGTCGTTGAAACAAATCGAACAAGAGTATTTTGAGCGATACGAAGCTGCCTATGGTGAAAAACAACAGGATTATCTAGATTCGGGAGGCAGCTTTCAGTTTAAAGCAGAAGGTGAGCATCACCTTTTTAATCCCAAAACCATCTATCACTTTCAAAAAGCGGTGCGCACAGGAGATTATCAGTTGTACAAGGAGTATGCAGCTGTCATGAATCAAGAGGCTTTAAGCACACCCACGACACTTCGTTCACTATGGGAGTTCACACCTTCGCGTCAGCCAATTCCATTGGAGGAAGTAGAGCCTGCTGTCCAAATCGTCAAACGATTCAAAGTAGGAGCAATGTCTTATGGATCGCTAAGTGAGGAAGCTCATAAATGTATTGCTGAGGCAATGAATGCCATCGGAGCTAAATCAAATAGTGGAGAAGGCGGGGAACATCGCGAGCGTTTCAAAGCGGTCAACGGCAAAAATTACAATAGTCGGATCAAGCAAGTTGCTTCTGGACGTTTTGGAGTTAATGCGGAGTATTTAATGAGTGCCGATGAGTTGCAGATCAAGATGGCTCAAGGAGCGAAGCCAGGTGAAGGCGGTCAACTGCCTGGAAATAAAGTTTTCCCTTGGGTCGCTGAGATTCGCGGATCAACCCCTGGGGTTCGCTTGATTTCACCACCTCCTCATCACGATATTTATTCGATTGAAGATTTGGCACAATTGATCCATGATTTAAAGACCATCAACCCTTATGCGCGAATCAATGTGAAGCTGGTTGCCAGTACGGGTGTTGGAACGATTGCAACCGGTGTTGTCAAGGCAGGTGCTGATGTTGTTGTAATATCAGGCTATGATGGCGGTACCGGTGCTTCTCCCCGCAATTCCATCAGAGATGCGGGCTTGCCTTGGGAAATGGGGTTAGCAGAAGCTCATCAAACATTGGCACTCAATCATCTTCGTCAGCGGATGACCTTAGAAACGGATGGTAAATTGATGACGGGAAGGGATATTGCGATTGCGGCACTTTTAGGTGCTGAAGAGTACAGTTTTGCTTCATTGGCCCTTGTTGCGATCGGCTGTGTGATGATGAGAGTCTGCAGTCTGAATACTTGTCCCGTGGGTATTGCCACCCAAAATCCAGCTTTACGAAAGTTTTTTGCTGGTAAACCGGAACATATTATTCATACTATGTTTTTCTTAGCAGAAGACCTCAGAGAAATCATGGCAGAACTGGGTTTTCGTACCATTGATGAGATGGTGGGGCACACAGAAGTCTTGGTACCTCGTTTCATTGCCAAAGGGAAAGCAAAATCATTGGATTTCGCTCGCATCTTGGGTACGACACTTCCGATTGCACGTAAAGTGACGGATCCTTTTTTGGAGAAACGACAATGGCCAGAATTGGATAGTTTTGCCAAAGCAGCAATTGAAAAACAACATCCTGTTGCTATCAGTCAACCGATCAACAATATTCAACGTTCTGTTGGTGCCCGCATAGGGGGATGGATTGCAGAACGCTTTGGGAACTATGAACTTCCTCCAGGATTGCTGCAATTCAATTATCAAGGAATTGCGGGTCAAAGTTTTGGTGCCTTTGCAACGCAAGGACTTGAGCTGAGATTGGTTGGAGAAGCCAATGATTACGTAGCCAAAGGATTGAGTGGTGGCCGTTTGATCATTGTACCGCCAGCAGATGCTAGTTATGATATTGAACAGTCGCCCATTGTAGGTAATGTGGCTTGCTTTGGGGCAAATCGAGGAGAAGGATATTTCAGAGGTCTGGCAGGAGAACGTTTCTGTGTTCGAAATAGCGGAGCCAAAGTGGTTGTAGAAGGAATCGGCGATCATGGCTGCGAGTATATGACTGGAGGTGTCGCTGTTATTCTAGGCAAGACGGGCCGCAATTTTGCTGCTGGCATGTCTGGAGGTGTCGCCTATGTGTATGATCCGGAGCAAGCGTTTGCTGCTCAATGCAATTTAGAAATGGTGGAATTGTTTAAGGTAGATGAGAGCGGGGATGATGCGGTATTGAAAGAATTGATCGAGAACCATTTTGCCTATACAGATTCCTTAAAAGCAGCCGAGATTCTAAGCGATTGGCTCTATCATAAGCAGTTGTTCATCAAAGTTTATCCTAAGGAATATCATCAAATGGTGGAAGCGACTCATCAATTGGCGCAACAAGGTCTCTCAGGAGATGAACTGATCGCTAAAGCTTTTGAGTCAGTTGTCGGTCCTCAGATGACGATCCCAGGAAAGGAGCATGACTAGTATGGCAGATCCTTTTGGTTTCTTAAAATACCCTCGAAAAGAAAATCCGTATCGTCCGGTAGCAGAGCGGATCACTGATTGGCAAGAACTGCAAGAACCATTGCCGGCAAGTGAGCGGCAAGAACAAGCAGCAAGATGTATGAATTGTGGCATTCCTTTTTGTCATACCGGTTCTTTCTATGGCGGGCAACGGACAGTTTCTGGATGCCCCAACGATAATTTGATTCCTGAATGGAATGATCTTGTTTATCAAGGCAGGTTTCAAGCGGCTTTTGAACGGTTAGCGAAAACGAATCCATTACCTGAAATGACCGGACGGGTTTGTCCAGCTCCTTGTGAGAAAGGCTGCACGGAGGCACTAAATGGGAGCGGGGTCACGATTCATGACAATGAGCGTTTCATTATCGACACTGCATTTGAGAATGATTGGGTCCGAGCATCGGGAGAACCGCAAGCAGCAACTGGTTTCAAAATCGCCATCATTGGCAGTGGACCAGCTGGTCTATCCGCTGCTTGGCGCTTGAATCAGTTAGGTCATCAAGTGACGGTTTATGAACGCAGTGATCGTTGCGGGGGGTTGCTGATGTATGGCATCCCTAATATGAAACTAGATAAAACAGTGGTTCAGCGCAGAATCGATTTGATGGCAGAACTAGGCGTGACGTTCCTAACGAATGTCGAAGTCGGCCGCGACATTTCTGCTGAAGAATTAGAAGCTGCTTATGATCGTGTTATTATTTCTACTGGCGCCAGTGTTCCGCGGGATTTAAAGATCCCAGGAAGGTCTTTGACAGGGATTCAGTTTGCTGTTGATTATTTGACAGCAGCAACCAAAGAGGTATTGAACCATGGAAAAGCTGCGAATGAATCCTTGGCAGGCAAACACGTGGTCGTGATCGGCGGCGGAGATACCGGAAATGATTGCTTAGGGACTGCGATGCGCCAAGGGGCTGCTTCTGTTCGTCAGTTGGAAATCACGCCACAGCTTCCACCACAGCGTTTAGCTGAAAATCCATGGCCTGAATACCCAATGACAGCTAAAATCGGGTATGGTCAGGAAGAAGTTGCTGCGGTTCTACAGGAACATACGTATCACAGCATTTCGACAACTGCTTTTGTAGGAGCGGAACGGGGACAGGTGATTGGGATCGAAACAGTCAAAGTAGATGAGAATTTTCAGCCAATCTCTGGTACAGAGCAAGTGATGAAAGCCGATTTAGTTTTGTTGGCAATGGGCTTCTTAGGTCCAGAAACACACTTGTTAGACACCTTCAATGTCCGTGAAATCTATGATGATTATACAACCAATAATGAACGGGTTTTAGTAGCTGGTGATGCAAAAAGAGGTCCTAGCTTAGTGATTTGGGCAATTCGAGAGGGGCGGCTCGCTGCGGAGAAAGTCGATCAATCGCTGAGGGCCTTGATTTATCAACAAATTTAGCAAAAACAACGGGAAAAATGCGACAGATAAGACAAATAAACCGAAGGCTATCTCTGAAAAGCGATGCGCAATCTTGCGCGAAGGACGAATCGTCCAAGAAGCTTAGCAGGTATCCTTCGGTTTTGTTGAATCTTTCGTCACATAGCAGATACTTTGTACTGTGCCCGCGGTCCGCCGATATATTTGGGGCGTGAGCCTAATGCAGTCACATGAGCTGCACCTAACGTTTTGATACTTGGCCGAATAGGGATCTGTACGTGTTTGACATGCATGCCGATGGCAGTATCACCAATATCGATGCCAGCTTTCGCAACGATATGCTCCACTTCAACGGGATCAACAAACAAGCGAAATGCCGCTACAGAACAAGCACCTCCCGCATGAAGTGCAGGGACAACTGCCACTTCTTCTAATTGATAATACTGAGCAGTGCTACGCTCTACAGCTAATGCACGGTTCAAGTGTTCGCATCCTTGAACCGCTAAGCGAATGCCAAGCGGATCCAACACCTCTTTAATGGTCTTAATAATGATGTAGCCTACTTCTTCGCTGGAGTTTTTGCCGATCATCCCGCCAACGACTTCGCTAGTAGAACAGCCTAAAACAAATAAATCATTTTGCGTTAAGTGTGCTGCGTCAATTACTTCAGTTGTGATGGTTACTAAGTCATTTTTAAGTTGATGAAAATCATTCATTGGAATCTTACCTCTCATTCAAAGAAAATTTTTGTGTTCGTTTTAAATAATTGACAAGCGGAAATGCTACCAATATACCAAAAACATTTTGAACGCTATTGCTGAGAATCGAAGCAATGCCTGCTCCAAAGCCAAACATGATGGTCGTTGCTGCGGCATAGCCTAAAATCATCGTCACGCTTCCCAAACAAAGTGCCAGCAGGGGATAGTGACGAAAACGACCAGTAATGTAGCCTTGGCAGCCATGGATCAAAATAGAAAACAATGCCCATTCTGGATAACCGGACAAAAAGTCGATCATTCCGCCGCTCAAGCTGCCGACGATCGCACCTGAAGGACCGCCTAATAAAAGAGCCGTGGTATAGATGCCGGCTTCGCAAAGGGTCACGACACCTTTTGTCTGAGGAACTGGCAGGACAAATAATAAAGAAAGAGCGGTAGTCAGTGCTGTCAGCATAGCTAACCTTGTTAGTTTCTTGGTAGACATGAGGTAACTCCTTTCCTAAAATAAGCAAGTTGATCGACATTTCCTAAAGATTCTGTCAGCTGTAGCCCATTTTCAATGCCGGCAAAAACAAAGTCTTTGGCTTGCTGTACAGCATCTGTCATTGAGCGGTCAGTAGCCAAGAGCGCAGCGATGGCAGCGGATAACGTACAACCGGCGCCGTTCGTTGTCTGTTTGGGTGATTTTGGTGTCTCAAAAAAGAAAAAGTCATCCCCATCATAGAGCAGGTCGCAGGCTTGCTGCCCGTTCAGACGAGCGCCACCTTTGATCAACACAAAAGCAGGCCCAAGTGCTTTGATTTTTTTGGCAGCTATCTTCATTTCTTCCCGAGTAGTAATGGCTTGATTTGCGAAATATTCTGCTTCAACCAAATTGGGAGTAACGATAGTGGCTAAAGAAAATAAGGATTGCAGGGCGTGTTGATACTCTTGATTGGCTTTTGTCTGTCCTTCTTTAAAAGCTAAGACTGGATCTAAGATGATCGGGCAGTCTTGGGTCACTAGGAAATTTTTCACTAATTCGATCGTTTCCAGTGTATGTAATAGGCCGATTTTGATGGCTGCTAAACGGGTGAAAGCTGTAACTGAAGCTAATTGGTCCTTCAGCGTTGCAGGAGGGATATCATAAATGGTGATTTCCTCATTGATGGCTGCGACACAAGTGAGCACCATGTGACCAAAGGTATTGAATTCTTCAAAGGTCTTGATATCTGCAGTGGCACCACCACCTGCTAAGCTGTCTAAGCCAGCAATGGTCAATACTTGTTTCATTGATTCACATCCTTTAGTCTTTCGTTTTATTATAGCGAATGGAGCAAAAATAAAAACAGCCAATTGGCTGTTTTTTTACCCATCCAATTGGCTGCTGCTTATTGATTATTTAGTAAGTTCCGTTCACGATACCATTCATCTGGTTTCCAAATCCATTCAAAGCCATCAGCTGCTAATAGATCATAGGCGGCTTTTGGTCCCATGGTCCCTGCTGAATAATTCGGAAAATCAGGTGTTTCTTTATCCCAAGCATGTCGGATGACATCGACGATGCGCCATGATTGAGCAACTTCGTCCCAATGAGTAAAGTTGGTGCCGTCCCCATTCAAAGCATCTAAGAGCAATTTTTCATAGGCTTCTGGCGTATTTTCTACGATTTCAGTACTATTGCGGTAATCTAGTTTAACAGGAAGGGTGTCGAATCCTTGACCGATTTCTTTGCCATTTAGAGAAAGTGAAAAGCCTTCCGTCGGTTGAATATAAATCGTCAAGACATTAGGTGCTAATTTCTTCTTGCTTTCGCAATCAGTCACATCTTTCTTGAAAACATTCACTGGAACTTGCTTGAAAACGATATTGATACGGGTGCCTTTCTCTGTTAAACGTTTCCCTGTGCGTACATAAAAAGGGACTCCTGACCAGCGGAAGTTGTCGATCAAAAACTTGCCTGCGACAAATGTTTCGGTGGCAGAATCTTCCGCAACATTCATTTCTTCACGATACCCAGCAAACTGCTGATCCTCTAATTGCCCGTGAGCATACTGTCCGCGGACAAAATTGGTTTTGACTTCTTCTTCTGAATAAATGCGAATCGCATTCAATGCTTTGATTTTTTCTGTACGGAGTTCTTTTTCTGAGAAAGCGACTGGTGGTTCCATAGCTAGCAAAGAGAGAATCTGCAAGATGTGGTTTTGGACCATATCCTTTAAGGCACCACTCTTATCATAATAGCCGCCGCGTTCTTCAACGCCGAGATCTTCAGCGATATTGATTTGAACATTGTCGATATAGCGGTTGTTCCATTGCGATTCAAAAATATTATTGGCAAAACGGATTGCAGAAATATTTTGGATCATTTCTTTTCCTAGATAGTGATCGATTCGATAGATCTCTTGCTCACTGAAAACTTGATTGATTTCTTCGTTCAATTGTTTCGCAGAGGCATAGTCACTTCCGAAAGGTTTTTCAATCACCACACGATGGTAGCCTTCGGTTTCAAGCATGCCTTGTGATTTTAAATGTGAGACGATGGTACCAAAGAAGTTTGGAGACATTGCCAGATAAAACAGTTGGTTTCCTTCAAGCTGATACTTCTGATCTAGAGAATCTGCAAGCTCTTTCAATGAGTCATAGTGAGTGGTATCTGTCACATCATGAGACTGATAATAAAAATGTGAAGCGAAAGTCTCAGCTTGTTCTTTTGACTCGATCAAATCTTCGATCGTTCCCATAACAACTTCACGGTAATGGTCATCTGACCAAGGACGACGAGCCGTACCGATTACAGCAAAATCCTCTTTAAGATCGCCTTTTTTATACAAACGGAAGAGGGAAGGGTAAAGTTTGCGTTGTGCAAGGTCACCGGTTCCGCCAAAAATAGTAAAAAGCACCTTTTTTTCCATCGTTTTCACTCCTTACAATTTATCTACAAAAATCGTACTAGCTGCTTTATAACTGACAGCAATTTCTTTATCCGCATTTTTAATGGTGATCGGTCCTTCGTAGGCAGCCGTATCAATGATCTCAAACTCTTCATGAATATTCAGGTCGATGGCTACCAGATAGTCCAACAATTCCCGTTCATCCAACACGCGAGCAATCCGGATCTTTGTCCCGACAGGGTAAGCACTCATCGTCGTTTTTTCTCCTTCGTGGACGGGTTGTCCCTGTTCGGGGATCATTCCGCCGTGAGGACAAAACTTAGGATGTCCTAGATAGGCTTCTAAATGATCAGCCAATGTCCCTGATGTGACATGTTCAAGTACCTCCGCATCATCGTGGACTTCATTCCAAGAATAATTCAAATGCTCCACTAAAAATACTTCCCATAAACGATGTTTACGAATGAGAGCACTTGCCGAAGCTAGTCCGCTTTCGGTCAATTGGACGCCTTGATAAGGAGAGTGTTCCACTAAGCCTTCTTTTAAAAGCTTAGAAATCATCTCGCTTACTGAAGCAGCAGACACATCCAGACCAGAAACGATTTGTTTGTTGTTGATTTTCTTCTGATCACCGCCCAATTCCAAGATGAGCTTCAAATAATCTTCGCGGTTTGGTGTCATGGTATTCATCCTCTCTTATCAAAGACTATCAAACTAAATTCTATCAAAAAAAGCCACAGATTACTACGGAAAAAACCGTGGGAAGAAGGTTTTTTATAAACCGCTTTACTTTATTCGCTTATTCTGACAGTCAGTTTTTTTAAGAAGAAGAAAACTGAGAGAATGATTCATCCTCTCAGTCTTTTTAGTGTGTATTAAGCCCAATCGCCATTTCTGAATACTGGGACTGTTGTGCCATCTTCTTTGATTCCATCGATGGACATTTGGGCAGATCCTACCATAAAGTCAACGTGTGTTTGGCTGCGGTTGAGACCAGCAGCGGCCAATTCTTCTTCGCTCATTTCTGTTCCGCCTTGTAAGCTGAATGCATAAGCCGAACCAAGAGCTAAGTGGTTTGAAGCATTTTCATCAAAAAGGGTGTTGAAGAAAATGATCCCGGATTGTGAGATTGGTGAAGGATCAGGAACAAGAGCCACTTCGCCTAAATGTTTTGCGCCTTCATCAATGGCTAATAATTTTGCTAAAACTTCTTCTCCTTGTTCTGCAGAGAAATCAACCACTTTCCCATCTTTAAAGGTGAACTTCATCCCAGAGATGATCGTTCCCGCATAGCTTAATGGTTTCGTACTTGAGATATAGCCATCGATGCGGCGACTATCAGGAGCGGTAAATACCTCTTCTGTTGGCATGTTTGCCATAAACTTTTCGCCACGGGCATTGAAGCTGCCGGCACCTTCCCATAAATGGTTCTTTGGCAAGCCGATAATAATGTCTGTGCCTGGGGCAGTATAATGCAACGCTGTGAATTGTTCTTCGTTGAGTTCATTAGCTTTTTCTTGCAACGTTTTATCATGATTCTTCCAAGCTGCCACAGGGTCTTCTTCATAGATGCGCGTTGTTTTGAAAATTTGATCCCAAAGCAAGTCTTGCGCTTCTTCTGGTGTTGCATCAGGGAAGACTTTTTGTGCCCAATCTTGACCAGCGGCTGCCACAACCGTCCAGCTCACTTTGTTGGCTTGGGTTGCTTTTCGCAAGTTAATCATGGCTTTCCCCGAGGCGGCTTGATAAGTCGCTACGCGGTCTGAATCTACACCTGCTAATGCATCGGGATTGGCTGAAACCACACTGATACGGCTCGCACCTTTTGCTACCCAATCGTCTGTTTGATCGATTTTGTATTGAGGAATCGTTTCCAAGCGATCGCTGTCGGCGTGGGCAAGAAATTCTTTTTGAACGACATCATCTGTCCATTGAACGATGACTTCTGCTGCCCCTAATGCATAGGCTTTTTTTGTCAAAAGGCGAGCCAAAGGTGCTTGATCAACAGCGATTTGGATGACGATCGTATGGCCTTTTTGAACATTGACGCCAACTTCTGTGATTAGTTGGGCATATTTCTCAAGATTTTGATTAAAATTTGGTAAAACCATTAAAATTCCTCCTAATTTTTCTAACTATAACTTTCTCTATGATAGCACTATTTTTTTTTGAAAACAAATGAAATCGAAGTCAAAAAAACAGATTTTTTCATGCTGAATTGGAAGCAAATAGGGACTAGGACAATCTTAAAAGTTGTTTTGCAATCTTAAAAAAACATGATACAATGAATAAAAGGTTTTTCTGAAAGCGATGTATAGCAGAATTAAGGAGATTAAAAAATTATGGCAAGAAAGAAAACAATTACTAGAGACCAGATTTTAAAAGCTGCCTATGAAGTTGTCGCAACCGAAGGATTCACACGTTTTACCGCACGGAATATTGCAGCGAAAATGAAGTGTTCAACCCAACCGATTTACTTAGAATTCAAAAACATGGATGACCTTAAAAGTGCCTTGATCAATCAAATTTATGATTATCTAGCAACAGAAGTATTTCCCATTGAGAGACGTGGGGACGTGATCGTCGATCTGACTTTGAATTACATTGGTTTTGCGAATAAAGAAAAACGCTTGTATCGCGCGCTTTACCTGGAAGAGTATGGCGGTGGCGATTCCATGCAAAAATTTTCTTTTGATTTATTCGTCAAATCTGTGAAAAAAGATCCGAAATATCAGGATTTAACAGAAGTCGAACTGAAATCATTGCATACGGGTGTATGGATCGTTGCCACTGGATTAGCCGCATTGATGTCTTCGGGAATTCTTCATCCGACGGAAGACCAAATTGCAAAATTGATGACCGAGACCGCAGAAAATATCATTCATCGAGAAACACCGATTGATATTTCATACAAGTCATTCGATCAATAATTAAATCATACGTAAAGAGAAAAAAGCATGTACCCAGCGTGGGATACATGCTTTTTTATGTATGCGCATCAAAGAGATGCAACGATTTTTTTCGCAAAGTCTTCTAAGTTTTGAATGTCTTCTTCTTCGGCAGCCAAATCAACTTTGACGCTTTCTGCTCCTTTGATAGCACCGGTCTTGGCAAAAGCTGCTTCAAAATCATCGACAGATTTGCAAAAATCATCGTAGAACGTGTCACCTGAACCGCAAACACCAAATGTTTTTCCACTCAGGTCTAATTCTTGCAAGTCTTCATAGAAATCAACGATCTCGTCTGGCAGTTCACCATCACCATAGGTATAAGTGGCTACAATGCAAATATCTGCCTCTTCGAATTCATCGGCATCTACTTGCGTACATTCATTGATATCTACCTCAATAGCCAGATTTTCAAGTGCTTCTGCAACGATATCAGCTATTTCTTCGGTGTTGCCTGTCATGCTTGCGTAAACGATTTTAGCTAAAGTCATAAATAAGTCCTCCGATCCTTTAACGGTCAACAGTAAAAACCCTCTCTGATTATAGCAAACCCAGTCAAGAATAACAATTCTTGAAAAAAGTCTTAGGTGAATCAGCAGACTTTGTAAAATTCTTGCTTTCTATGGTAAAATAAGAGGAATTTAAATAAGGGAGACGAGAAAATGATAACATTAAAATCTGCCAGAGAGATTGATCAAATGGCTGAGTCCGGCGCATTACTTGCGGACGTTCATAAACAACTTCGTACGTTTATTAAACCAGGGATCACTAGCTGGGATATCGAAGTATTTGTGAGAAATTATATTGAAAGCCATGGCGGAATCGCTGCACAGATCGGCTTTGACGATTATAAATATGCGACTTGCTGCAGCATCAACAATGAGATTTGTCATGGGTTTCCCCGAAAAAAAGTATTAAAAAATGGTGATCTGATCAAAGTAGATATGTGTATTGATCTAAAAGGCGGAATCTCCGATTCTTGCTGGAGTTATGTCGTAGGTGAATCGACCCCAGAAATCGATCGTTTAATGGAAGTAACGAAAAAAGCGATGTATTTGGGAATCGAACAAGCACAAGTTGGGAATCGAATCGGTGATATTGGTCATGCGATCCAAACGTATGCGGAAGGTGAAGGCTATGGTGTTGTCCGTGATTTTGTCGGTCATGGCATTGGTCCAACGATCCACGAAGCACCAATGATTCCTCATTATGGCGAAGCAGGGAAAGGCCTGCGCTTGAAAGAAGGGATGGTCATCACGATCGAGCCGATGATCAACACAGGAACTTGGAAAATGAAGATGGATCCAAATGGTTGGACAGCGTACACACTTGATGGTGGATTGAGTTGTCAATATGAGCATAGCTTAGCTATCACAAAAGATGGTCCACGGATCTTGACTTCTCAAGGAGAAGAAGGAACCTACTAGAAAAGAATGGACGGATGTCGGAGGAACCCCAAATGAAATGGATCGATAAGGCGAAAAGCAATCAAAAGCTTATGCGATTTATAGAAACGACACAAACGCGGATCACGGAATCTGAAATGGGAACGACCTCAGTTGTCGTAGCCTATTATTTATTACTATCCTTGTTTCCATTGCTGATCGCGATCGGAAACTTGCTGCCTTTTCTTTCAATCGCTCCTAGTAACGTGCTGCCCTATGTCCAAGAATTGATTCCTGGTCAAGTGTATGAATTTATCGGACCGGCCATTGAGAATCTGCTGACTTCTGGTTCCGGCGGCTTGTTGTCTATTTCGGCACTTGCAGCTCTTTGGTCAGCCAGCCAAAGCATCAATGCATTACAAATTGCCATGAACAAAGCGTTTGGTGTCGATCAGCGTTCGAACTTTATTGTTGTTCGTGCGGTCTCTTTTGTCATTATTCTCTTGTTTATGATTGCAATCGTAGGTGTGACGATGGTTATTGGTTTAGGGAAGATCATTTTGGACTTTCTACAACCAATCTTCCATATTCAAGATGATTTGATTGCTACCTTCCAAACTGTCAAATGGCCTTTGACGATCATTGCGTTGCTGTTTATCTTGATGCTAATCTACTGGTTGGTGCCTAATGCCAAAGTAAAACTTCGGTCAACGCTTCCTGGCGCAGTATTTGCTACGGCGGGCTGGATGTTGCTGTCGCAAGTGTTCGGCTTATATGCCCGCTTTTTTGCTGCTAGGATCAGCGGCTATCAAATCATCGGGAGTTTCATTGTGTTGATGATTTGGCTGAATCTGGCAGCAACGATCATTATTTTAGGCGGCATCATCAACGCAGTTGTGGAAGAATATTTATCGGGACAAGAGATCAAAGAACGAAAAGATCCCGTGGAACGTATCTCATCAAAACTTGAAGATACATTTTCCAATAAGGAGAAATAAATGAAAGTGAGAATGAGCGATGGAATTTGCATTTAAATTTATTGTACGTCTTTTCATCACGATGATCATATCTTTGATATTGACGCCCATCATTAAATTGATATCCTTTAAAATTGGTGCAGTCGATCGCCCAGGAGAACGACGAATCAACACCAAAACAATGCCTACAGCAGGAGGACTTAGTATTTTCCTGTCCTTCTCTTTTGCCTTGCTTTGGGAGTTTCGCGAGATGATCCCATTTAACTATGTCTGGCCAATGCTCTTAGGAGCCGCGATCGTTGTAGTGACTGGTTTGCTTGACGATATCTTTGAGCTCTCTCCATTACAAAAGGTCTGTGGGTTAACGCTAGCGGCTTTGGAAATCTATTTTGTGGCGGGGATCAAGATCAGTACTGTGTCGATTCCTTATATCGGTGTATTCGATTTAGGGTGGTTAGGCCTGCCAATGACAATTTTATGGATATTGGCAATCACAAATGCTGTCAATTTGATTGATGGGTTAGATGGACTGGCTAGTGGAGTATCGATCATCAGTTTGATAACGATTGGGATTATCAGTTACTTCTTTTTGCCTGATTCAGTAGCTGTTTCAATGGTGATCTTTACTTTAGTCGCTGCCATCGTGGGATTCTTTCCCTATAACTTTTATCCAGCAACGATTTTTCTGGGTGATACGGGTGCTTTATTCTTAGGGTTTATGATTTCCGTTCTCTCATTGCAAGGGTTGAAGAATGCGACGTTTATTACCGTGATCACGCCTATGCTGATTCTGGGCGTACCAATCACCGATACTGTCTATGCGATGATTCGACGGAAGTTCAACAAACAAAAAATTTCTTCTGCTGATAAAATGCATCTTCATCATCGCTTGCTTTCTTTAGGATTTACTCATCGGGGAGCAGTATTGACAATCTATGCGTTAGCAATGGTATTTTCTTTTATTGCACTGTTGATGAACTATGCCAGTAATACGGCAATTATTCTACTGATCATTAGTACCGCATTTGGGATTGAATTATTTATTGAATTGATTGGTTTGGTGGGAGAGAATCGCCAACCATTGATGTGCGCCTTGAAATTTCTAGGTAATCGGCGCTTTCGTCAGGAAGTTTTGACTAAGAGAACAGGCGACTCACTAGAAACAACCGAGGAGCCAATAAAGGAACCAACAGAATCAAAAACCCCTCAGCGGACCTCGCGCAGAAAACGACGGGCTAGGCATAAAAAATAATCTCGGTCCATCAGTAAAAGAACGATCCTTACATGACATGTTCAGTTGAAGCTGAAAGTCACGTGTGGGTCGTTCTTTTTTTGTATCTATCCCTAAAAGGATTGTTTGCGCAAATCGATTATTTCAACGTTACGATCGACAACGCCAGATTCTGTTTCTAACATAATCGATTGGAAACGCTCATTTAAATTAAGCTTTGGTTCTTGGTCGAAATAATTGGCTGTATAGTCTTTGATATAAATAGGTCCAACCGCAGATGAGAGAGTAATGGTGTAAGGTGCGGGAACCTCTTTGTCTGAGACCAGCAAGAAACGAAAACTTGTATCGAGAGAACAGATCCCTAATTTCGAATAAGGTCCGACACCGTCATCCAGATCCAGCAGTAAAGCACCCTCATTGCTATGATATCCTTCTAGTTTGTTGATGACTGCTTGTGACATTTTTAGTTCCATCATGTGTTCCTCCTTCTTTCTCTTCAATTTCATTCTAAGAGCATTTCCCTCAGAACAAAAGTAATCTGCTTTCAGCTTATTGACGTCTTGAGGCTAAAACGTCTATACTGAATGAGAAGTTATTTCAGTGAAGAAAGAAGGATGGTCAATGCCAAGTGTACAGCAACGAGAAACAGAAAAAATGGGAACAGTTTATGAAGTTGAAAATGATAGCGGTGTCAAACTTGTAACAAGCCCGGAAGGAGCACGCTTACTGGATTGGATCGTGCCGATTGATGGCGGCCGAGACTTAGTTGTTGGGTATGATACGATCGCAGGACACCAGAAAGCGCGTTATTATGGCGCAACGATTGGGCCAGTTGCCGGCAGAATTGCAGGAACCCGATTTACTATCGACGGGAAAGAGTATCAAACAGAAGATAATGATAATGGCAATACATTGCATGGCGGATTTAAGGGATTGGATACCGATACTTGGAAAGCTGAAACATTTGAAACAGAAACCGCAGCTGGCGTAATTTATCGGACAGAACGCAAAGACGGCGATAGTGGATTTCCGGGCAATGTTTCATACACAGTGACTTATACATTGGAAAATGATGATTCATTTACGATTACTTACGATGCCACAACCGATCAGCCTACACTATATAATCCCACGAATCATGGCTATTTCAATTTGACCGGTGACACTAGAAATCCAATCGATGATCACATGGTTCAAATCAATGCAGAATATGTGGCTGAAACGAATCCTGATGTCACAACAACAGGAAAAAAACAACCTGTTGCTGATACGAAGTTTGACTTTCGTGTAGCGCGAAAAATGGGCACAACATTACTTGATGATCCATTCTTATTGGATCATACTCAGGACTGGGACTTGAAAGTGACGAGCCCTGATGAAAAAGTTTCCATCACAGTTACAACGGATCGACCGGCTGTAGTCATCTATACCACACGAGATGGCGAAGAAGGAGCACCAATGAAAACCGGACCTTTTGCAAACCATGGCGGAATGGCTATTGAGACCCAAGGCGTTCCTGGAACAGAAAAATATCCTCAGTTTGGGGAGATCCTCTTACGTCCAGAAAAACCTTTCCATTCTGTGACTCGTTATCGTGTTTTTTATTAATCATAGATAATATATGACCTCTGTCAGTTGATCTCAAACACTGCAGAGGTTTTTTTTGACAATTTTCGATTACGGATGTAAACTTAAATCGTGAACAAGCAAGGAGGAAAAAATATGCAATCATCAAGTGCTCCTATAAAAATCAGTGATTCCGAATGGGAGATCATGCGAGTGATTTGGACATTAGGAAAATCCGATGCCCAAGAAGTCACGGCACTTCTTAGCGAATCCAAAGACTGGAAAACAGCAACCGTTAAAACATTACTAGGCCGTCTAGTGAAAAAAGGCGTATTGCGGACAGAAACCCAAGGAAAAAAATTTGTTTATTATCCTTTGGTTTCCGAGGATGCTACGATTCAAAGTGCCACAGAGAGTTTATTCTCTCATATCTGTGCAAAAAAAATCGGCCAAACATTGGCAGAAATGATTCGTGAATCGGAACTAACGAATGAAGATCTAACAATGTTGGAAGAGGCACTGGCGCAAAAAGAACCGGTAGCCGCTATTGCTTGCAACTGTATACCGGGACAATGTCAATGTACAATGAATGAAGGAGAATAAATCATGAAAAAAATCTATCACATTGAAGGAATGAGCTGCGACCACTGTGTTGCTCGGGTAGAAAAAGCATTGTCTGAAGTGCCAGGTGTCAAAAAAGCAAAGGTAAATTTAAAGAAAGCCAATGCCAAAGTCAAATATGACGAACAACTTGTTACAGATGAAGACATCATCGCTAAAGTAACGGAGGTGGGGTACACAGCCACGGTTGAATAAGTCTCTCGCTGCTGTTCTTGAAAGATATGGAATGAAAAAAGTTCATTTAATTGTTTGCGGAAAGACGGTAGGCAACTTCTGTCACCCCCCAACGCGTTCCAGCAGGGCGCAAAACTTTCCAGCAAAAAGGAGGAGTTTGAGATGAGCCATAACGAAATGGACGGAGGACATTCGGAAATGGATCACAGTAAGATGGATCACAGTAAGATGGATCACAGTAAGATGGATCACAGTAAGATGGATCACAGTAAGATGGATCACAGTAAGATGGATCATAGTAAGATGGATCATAGCCACATGGATCATAGTATGCATATGGGGAATTTCAAACAAAAGTTTTGGCTTTCCTTGGTTTTAGCAATCCCGATTATTCTTTTATCCCCTATGATGGGGCTTGAATTGCCTTTTCAGTTCACTTTTCCAGGGTCTGACTGGCTAGTGATGATTTTAGCCACGATTTTGTTCTTCTATGGCGGTCAGCCTTTCTTGAGCGGAGCGAAGATGGAACTGCAGCAAAAGAGTCCAGCAATGATGACGTTGATTGCTATGGGGATCACAGTCTCTTATGTCTATAGTATTTACGCGTTTATCGCGAATCATTTCATGCATGGCGCACATGTCATGGACTTCTTTTGGGAACTGGCTTCATTGATCGTGATCATGCTTTTAGGACATTGGATCGAGATGAACGCTGTGTCCAATGCAGGGAATGCATTGCAAAAATTAGCTGAATTATTGCCTGATGAAGTAACTCGCAAAAAGGCAGATGGTTCTGAAGAAAAGATACCACTGGACACAGTGAAGAAAAATGATCGTTTGATCGTACGAGCGGGTGACAAAATCCCTACAGACGGTATCATCAAAGAAGGGGCAACCACGATTGATGAATCCGCAGTTACGGGTGAGTCCCGTAGAGTAGCGAAAGAGTCCGGTTCGAAGGTAATCGGGGGTTCCGTAAATGGAAATGGAACGATTACTATTGAAGTAACAGGAACCGGTGATGAGAGCTATCTTTCAAAAGTAATGGAAATGGTTCGTCAAGCGCAGGCGGATAAATCAAAATTGGAAGCTTTGTCAGATAAAGTGGCAAAATGGTTGTTCTATATTGCATTGGTCGTCGGAATTACCGCATTTGTAATTTGGGTGTTCGCAGCGGATTTGCCAACAGCGCTGGATCGAATGGTAACTGTTTTTGTCATTGCCTGTCCTCATGCACTTGGATTAGCCATTCCGTTGGTTGTCGCACGTTCGACATCAATTGCTGCTAAAAACGGCTTATTGTTAAAAAATCGTAATGCACTGGAAAATGCCCATGATCTAGACTATTTGTTACTTGATAAAACCGGTACTTTAACACAAGGAACTTTCTCGGTCACAGGAATTGAAAGCTTTGGTGACTATACAGCAGATGAACTACTAGCCTATCTAGCAGGGCTGGAACAATCGGCCAATCATCCTATTGCTGATGGCATCTTAGCGCAAGCAAAAAAGGAAAATGTTCAGCCGAAGGAAGCGACTGGAATCCAAGCGCATTCTGGTATCGGGATCGAAGGGATGATTGCTGGGGAGAAATGGCAGATCGTCAATCAAAAAGGGATCGAAAAGTATCAGACAACCATTGATCCGGACCAATTGAATAAATATCAAGAACAAGGGAACACCATTAGCTACTTGGTGAAAGGCAATCAAGTCGAAGGGCTCGTAGCTTTGGGAGACAAAATCAAACCAGAGGCGGTAAAATTCATCGAAACATTGAAGAAACAGGGGATTACACCAGTGATGTTAACTGGAGACAATCAAGCAGCTGCTAAGGCAGTGGCAACTTATCTAGGCATCGATGAGTATTTTGCTGAATTATTGCCAGAAGATAAAGAACGAATCGTTGCTGATTATCTGAATAAGAAACAACGGGTAGCGATGGTTGGTGATGGTATCAATGATGCACCAAGCTTGGCTCGGGCAACGATCGGTATTGCTATCGGCGCTGGAACAGATGTCGCGATTGATTCCGCAGATGTTGTTTTGACCAATAGTAACCCTAATGATATTCTGCATTTTCTTGAGCTGGCTCATAAAACTAGACGAAAAATGATTCAAAACCTTTGGTGGGGAGCAGGGTACAATATTGTGACGATTCCCTTAGCTGCAGGAATCCTAGCACCAATTGGTATCATTTTAAATCCCGCTGTCGGCGCCGTTTTGATGTCACTAAGCACAATCGTAGTAGCAATCAATGCTATGACACTCAAAATTGATGAGTGACAAAAAACCGAATCGTTTGTTTCCATTGATTCTCTTGTAAGCAGGAGAACGACCGAAACAAACTGATTCGGTTTTTTAGTCAGTTGAGAATCGAAGATTCTTTGGTAATTTAACGGCAAAGCCGTCGAAATAAACCTACAATCGACCAGTGACTTTATGCTATAATGTGTTCGTTGAGACAAGGAGGACGTTGAGAATGGAACTGAAGAAGTTAGAGGTTCCCACTACTTCGATCACTGAAGTAAAAAAATCTCCGATGGATGTATTTAATCAAGCGAGAGAAGCGGGAACAGCAGTATATGTATTCAATCGTGAAAAAGTGGCGGGGGTCATGCTGACACAAGAGCAATATGAAACACTCTTACAGGAACTGGATCAACGGCCATTAGCGGAAGAAGAGCCGGATCAACCAGCTGTGGCGGGATTGGAAGAATTCTTACAGATTATGCGGCAAGCATTGATCACAGGGGCAACGATTTCTGCAAAAAATTTGGACGAACGAATGGTCGCATTAGGCTTTATTACCCGCAAAACAGGCTTTGGCGGTGTAGTTGACATGATCAATGAATTAAAAGAAACCGGAAAGATTGTCTATCAATTGCGCAAAAAGCCCGATGGAAAATCTGTCAGTGCCGAAGTCATCGGCGAGCAAGACAATCAAACGCAGCTTTTTGATAAATTGATCATCAAAAAAATATTCCTTAAAGAAAACTAACAGTTATGCTGCAGCATAACTGTTTTTTTGCGTAAGTGTAATAGTGTGAGTTTAGTCGATACCGATAGAAATAATGGCTGAGACAAAAGGTGTGAAAAAGATACTCCTGATTAGGATCAAAAAGTACCATCAGATAACAGCTAAGTCTCAGCCTTTTTCAGCGACCCACTAAGCAACCGTCAACCAATAGGTTTTACCATCTTTGGTTCGCTGCATGAATCCGTATTCGATCAAATAGCGGCGAACAGTGACGTAGTCAGCAATAAACTGTTTCAAAATATCATTGACGGCACTTTCGGAATAATTTTTCTGAGAATCAAATTTTTGAGCCAAAACACTCAATACCACGATTTTGCGTTTTTCCTTACTTGGGAATTGATGAATCACCCCATCTTGATCGAAGTAAGTCGCAATGATTTTTTCTCTTTCTTCGCTGGTGATTGCATAACGATCATCCAACATGGTTGCTCCTGTATGGGGAAGAACAAAATCTTGTTCCTCTAAATGTGCCATAATACTTAAAAAGACTTTCGCTTGCCGTTCTTTTTCTTTTAATTTAAAGCGGTGATTTCGTACTGTCGAATTAGAGATACCTAGACGTTGCGCGATGACGGCATCGCTGAGTCCTTGCGCAAATAATGATAAGATCTCTTGTTGGCTTTCTGACAAACCTGTCTGCTCGCGACTTAATGACAGCAATGCATTCAGTAAACCACCATGGACCTCATTTAGATGTAATAAGATGCATTTTTTGGCGGTATAAAAGCGATCAGAGGTTGGATAAATCTGTCCTTTTTCATAATTAACATCGCAGAATAGGCATTGATAATGTGTTTTTGTGGAACGATACCCATGTTCATAGTCAGACAAAGAGGTGGCGGGAATAGTTTTCACTTTAATCATCTCCTTTTGTTTGTTTATATACTAACATTTATAAATATCGTTTGCAAATATATAAACAGATGGATTTTTTATTTTTTGTTTTAGCGAAAGTATTAAATTACGGATCAAAATGTGATAGGATTAACAGCAATAACAAAAGGTAACTTTGTGTGGATAGGAGTGATACGATGACAGATGTCAGTCAACGTTTTAACAAAGAAGTCTATCAAATTGCTGTTTCTTTGATTCGAAAATTTGATGAGCGGGTATCTGGTATACCAGATATTTTGAAATTAACATTAGGCGAACCGGATTTCAATACACCGGATCATGTCAAAAATGCTGGTGTTCAAGCAATTGAGCAAAATTACAGCCATTACTCAGGAATGGCCGGGTTAACGGATGTTCGAGAAGCCGCAAGCCTTTTTTTAAAAGAAAAATATCAATTGAGTTATGATCCGTTATCAGAAGTATTAGTGACTATCGGTGCAACTGAAGCAATCTCTGCTTCTTTATTAGCAATTCTGGAACCAGGAGATAAAGTCCTTTTGCCAGCACCTATTTATCCCGGATATGAGCCCGTGATTCAACTAGCTCACGCTACCCCCATTTATTTAGATACCACAGCGAACGATTTTGTATTGTCACCGGAGATGTTGGAAGGGGCTTTGATTGAGCATGGGGATCAGGTCAAGGCGGTTATCTTAAATTATCCTAGTAATCCAACCGGCGTGGTTTATTCTCGTGAAGAAGTTCAAGCACTTGCGGAAGTTCTGAAAAAATATCCTGTGTTTGTCGTTAGTGATGAAATTTATAGTGAACTTTCTTACGACGCACCTCATGTATCGATCGCAGAATATTTACCGGAACAGACCATTTTGATCAATGGGTTATCAAAATCACATGCAATGACTGGCTGGCGGATTGGTTTTATCTTTGCTCCCGTTGCCTTAACTGCCCAAATTATCAAAGTTCATCAATATTTAGTAACGGCAGCCTCAACGATTTCACAAAAAGCAGCTGTAAGAGCGTTAGTTGAAGGAATCAATGATGCTGCAGTTATGAAAGCCGAGTACCGTCAGCGACGTGATTTTCTCTATGAAAAAATGACAGCATTAGGTTTTGAAATCGCCAAGCCGTCAGGAGCTTTCTATTTATTTGCAAAAATCCCAACCGGTTATGAACAAGATTCGATGGCATTCTGTGTTGATTTAGCAGAAAAAAATCAATTAGCAATCATACCAGGGATTGCATTCGGACCCGAAGCCGAAGGATATGTACGCCTAAGCTACGCAGCCAGCCAAGAGAACCTGCAAGAAGCCATGAAGCGACTAAGTAATTATATGAAGAAACAACCAAATCAATAAACACATCAGAGCGTCCCAATGGGACGCTCTTTTGCTGCGAATCACTGCGATTGACACTCGAAGAGTGGCAGAGCAGATGATGAGCAGTACTAGGCGATCAAAGAGAGCGTAGTCACATTCAAATGAATCACTGCGATTGACACTCGAAGAGTGGCAGAGTAGATGATGAGCAGTACTAGGCGATCAAAGAGAGCGTAGTCACATTCAAATGAATCACTGCGATTGACACTCGAAGAGTGGCAGAGCAAATGATGAGCAGTACTAGGCGATCAAAGAGAGCGTAGTCACATTCAAATGAATCACTGCGATTGACACTCGAAGAGTGGCATGTAAGTTCGTCTTAGCGCAAACACGCTAGAAGCCAGTGCAAAGCAAAGTAAGTGTAGCCCCAATATGGAGTCATAAAGAACAACACACAGCGGCACTTGTACCTTTTGCTTTTTAAGAAGGAACCAGGCAAGCTCTTTTCACTTCAATGAAAAGAGAGGAACAATGACGAGCGATACATTTTAATGTTTACAAAAGATTTACATGGGTTTATCTATTCTTTACTTTAAATCAATCATGGGTTTACAAGGGGTTGCTAAACTAAGCATATAACGAAAGGAGATTTAACAAATGAAAAAACTGGGATTCTTAATTTTAGCAACAGGACTATTACTAGCTGGCTGTGGAAATAGCGGATTAAATGCTGCTGATAGCGGTCAAGCATCAAATGAATCAAGTGCTTCAGGAGCAGCGTCTGGAAATGTAGAAATTTTGGCTGTTGGATCAACTGCACTACAACCATTAGTTCAAGCTGCACAAGAAAGTTTCACCTCTGAAAATCCAAACTATATGATTACTGTTCAAGGCGGCGGTAGCGGCACAGGACTGAGCCAAGTAGAAGCTGGTGCTGTAACAATCGGTAATTCTGATGTTTTTGCTGAAGAAAAAGACGGAGTAGATGCTAGCAAATTGGTAGACCATAAAGTCGCCGTAGTTGGAATGGCTCCTGTAGTGAATAAAGAAGTTGGTGTTAAAGATATCAGCAAACAGGACTTGATTGATATCTTCACTGGTAAAACCAAAAATTGGTCTGAACTTGGTGGAAAAGACCAAGAGATCGCAGTGATCAACCGTGCATCTGGTAGTGGTACACGGGCAACATTTGAAAAATGGGGACTTGACGGGGCCGAAACAATTCAAACCCAAGAACAAGACTCTTCTGGAACGGTTCGCAAAATCGTTGCAGAAACACCAGGAGCAATCAGCTATCTTGCTCTATCTTATCTGGATGATTCTTTACAAGCATTAACGATTGATGGTGTTGAAGCAACTCCAGAAAATATTGCTACAAATGACTGGAAAATTTGGTCTTACGAGCATATGTATACAAATGGCGAACCAGATGCAAACATCAAAACATTTCTTGATTACATGTTGAGTGACGATATTCAACAAGGTGTCGTGAAAGAATTAGGATACTTACCAATCACAGAAATGAAAGTTGAACGTAGTGTTGAAGGGGAAGTTACGAATATAAACTAAGAAACTATAGTTATCAATGAATAGTCAGAGACGAAAAGGGCAAATAAATGCCCTTTTTTTCTGTATTTTTATGCTTTTTTCCTATAAAATGAAAAGGAGTAAAATTGAAAGGGGAAAAAAATGTCAAAACAGACAAAATACTTTGTATATATTTGTGCACTTTTGCCGCTACTGTTTTTAGGAAATACAGGAACTGTTTTAGCTATAGAAATTGAAAGCAGCAGTCAAACACTTACTACAGAAACAATGAATGAAACAAGTGCCTCTAACACCTCAACGACGGATAGCACAAGTACCGTGTCGTCAGATGCAGAGGGAGCTTCGAATACCAGTAGTTCAGAAAAGAGTAGTCAAGAAAGTACAAAAGAAGAAACACAAGCTTCAGATGAATCACAGCAAGAAACACAAGAAGAACCCGAAAAAATTTATGATGTTCAAGGTGGACTTGATCCGTCGAGCAGAAATCGTTCCGATTTGAAAGAACAGGTGGGCATTCAGCGGCGTTCTCTGCGTTCAGCAGACGTCGCGTTTATTGAAGCCGGAGACCCATCGACTCCTAGTCAGGATTTTATTGATGTCTCTTCTCACAATGGCATCATTAGCGTGGAACAATACAAGATTATCAAAAGTTATGGTATTTCTTCCGTGGTTGTGAAATTGACAGAAGCTACTTCTTATCGCAATCCATTAGCAGCATCTCAAATTGCGAATGCTCAAGCGGCAGGACTGGTAGTACATGCTTATCATTACAGTTGGTTCACGACAGAAGCGCAAGCTAAAGCAGAAGCCGAGTATTTTGTCAAATATGCCAAAGAATTGAAGCTGCCAACCTCAGCTTTGATGGTTAATGATATCGAGGACAATCAAATAATGGGAAAAGCAGATCATACTGCACTTTCTAAAGTATTTGCCAATCGTATCAAAGAATTAGGCTATAGTAATACCCATCATTACACTGGGGTACTTTGGGTCACTCAAAAAGCGATCGATCCTGCTGCACTTGGCTATAGTAATGTCTGGATCGCGAATTATCCGTATGTTCCTGCAGGACAAAAATTCACGGAATATAGTGCATGGCAGTGGACCTATAATCTTTCTTTCCCAGGAGTCAGTGGGACCTTCGATATGTCTTCTGACTATCAGAAATACTTTACTGGTCAGGGGCAAGGAGGAGCAATACCAGACAACCGCTACGCTACGATTACGAAAGATAACTACATGATTTGGCAGAATTTTTCTTGGAAGAAAAAAGCAGATTCAAAAGATTATTTGGGTCAAACGTTACAAATAAAATATCGTTACGAGCATATCAATGGTAGTACGTATTTTTCTGTGTACGATAATCAAGGTACTTGGATAGGTTATATTAATGCTGGTGGAACTAAGACAACTGATGGCGCACAAGGAAGTTGGCAGTCAAAAGAAACGTATGTAAAGTTTCGTTCGACCGGAACGGTTTATCGCAATTTTAATTTCGATTCCACAGCAATAGTATCAGAAGAAATGTTGAGGAATCTTTACAAGGTAACAGGCACCTATCGTCATTTTAATGGTGTCGTATATGATTCAGTATATGATCTCAATGGTAAATGGATCGGTTATATCGATTCTGCAAAGCTTAGTGTGGAGAATCAAGGTCCAGCTATTAGCGACGAACGCTATACAACAGTCACTAGTGCAAATTACTCGATTTGGCAAAATTTTTCTTGGAAAATGCGTGCGTCAAGTAGTTCTTATTTGCACCAGACGCTAAAAATTAAATATCGTTATGAGCATTTGAACGGCAGCGTTTATTTTTCATTATATGACAATCAAGACAATTGGGTGGGTTATATTAATGCAAATGCCACGAAAGTTGCCGACAATGCAGCGGGTGCTGTGTTATTCAGTGGACAATACGGAACGGTTACTAGTAAAAATTATTCAATATGGCAAAATTTTTCTTGGAAAGAAAAAAATAAAAGTGCTAACGTTTATGGACAGACATTGCAAGTGAAACGCTATTATAATCATTTTAATGGCAGTACCTATTATTCTTTATATGATAATCGAGGTACTTGGCAAGGATATATTAATAGTGGTGGAATGAAGATGGCGGATAATGCAGCTGGGAGTGCACAAAGCTATCATAAGAAAATAAAGTTCACACAAAATTTTCCTTTGTGGCAAAACTTTAACTGGAAAAAGAAAAGTACCGTTACAGATGCAATGAAACAAGAGACGTATGAAGCAAGATATGTATATCGTCATTTTAACGGAAGCAATTACTTATCAATTTATGACAACAAAGGTATTTGGCAAGGTTATATTAATGAATCGGCCACTCGCCAAGTAAACTAAAAAATTCAGGACTTGCGTATAGATTACGCAGGTCCTGAATTTTTTTTGGTCTCAAGAGGAAGTGTGATCGTAAATGTTGAGCCAGCCCCTGGGAAGCTGTCAACTGTGATAGTGCCGCCTAACAGTTTCGTATAATCTTTAACGATGGCTAGTCCTAAGCCGGTTCCTCCTGAATTACGCGTACGAGCTTTATCTACGCGATAAAAACGTTCAAAGATCCGAACTTGATCTTCTCGATCTATACCGATCCCTTGGTCACGAACTGAAAGCTGTAATTGTTTTGCTCGATACGAATAGTCAACTTGGATGGTCCCTTGTGATTTGGAATAATTGACTGCATTTTCAATCAAATTTTTTAAGATTGGTTGCAGTAGCTCTCTTTTTGAGATGAAAATCAACTCTTCGGGACCATTAATGATAAAGGACAACTGTTTTTCTCGTGCAATTGGTTCATAGGAGCGGATGATTTGCTCAATCAATGCTCGAAGGTTGATTTCTTGTGCGGTGTAATCAAATGAATGACTATCTTTGGATAAAAGAATAATCTCTTGAATCAAATTTTCTAGACGATAGGCATCTTTTTGGATGATTTTAAGGAACGAAACCAATGTTTCTCGATCTTCTAAGGCACCATCCAATAATGTTTCCGTAAAACCAATCAAAGAAGTGACTGGCGTTTTCAATTCATGAGAAACATTACCGACGAAATCTTTTTGCATTTTTTCTAATTGACGCACCCGAGTCAGATCATAAGAGATCCCTAACAACTCATTTTCATTAAAGAGACGCAATGTTACATCAAGAACTCGCGGATGATCATCACTCAAAGCAATTTCTTCTTGTAAAGAAGGGGTCTGCTCGTTCATGTGATAAATTAATTGAATCAACTGTGTATCATGAATCACTTCAGTGAATGGTTGTGGCAATTGAGGCAATGCTTCGATCCCTAGCTGCTCTTGCATGGTAGGGTTCAGCAATAACAATCGGTCATCCTGATCAATGATAAAAACCCCGATCATCAGTTCATTCAACAGGCCATACAATTGTTGCTCAGAAGCGGCATAAGCTTGATAGGTTCGACTCATTTGTTCACTCAATTGATTGATTGTCTGGTATAAGTCATCATGCTCAGGTGTTTCTTGCATAATGATCGCCTGTTGATCAGGAGAAGAAATCATTTTTTTTAGAACAGGCAAAATAGTCTGCACAGGACGATTTCTTTGACGTAACGCATGAAACGTCAAAAAGCTGACAAATAAACAAAATAGGAGATAAACTAAAAAGATCGAACGCTGAATGGTTTGGCTTTTAGCAAAAAAAGGTGCCGTTGGTTCAGCGATCCGCAAAATTTGCTGCAAGTTGCCATCTTCTTTGACAGGGATCGCAACATACAGCAATTCTTCATTCAATGTATCACTTTTTCGCAAAGACTGGCCCAGATTACTACCTTTTAAGACTGCTTGCACTTCAGGCCGGTTGGCTCTGCTTTCTTTTAAAGACGAATCGTAAGTATCGTAGATGATCCGCCCATCCTTGTCCAATAAAGTGATCCGGCTGGAACTATCCTGTACATAGGCATCAGCAAATTGTTGCAATGTCGCTGGTTGATTATCAGAAAGGTTCAAGAAAATCGCCGCTTTTTCTTCCAAGAAGTCTACTTGTTGGGCAATCACTTGCTGGCGATAGAAGCTGCTAAGAAATTGCCAGCAGATGATAAACAGTACGGCTAATAGCAGACTCCATAGGCCATAGCCAAAGCGTTTCATGAATGAGGCTCCTGAAATTTATAACCAAATCCGCGAACTGTCACTAAATACTCGGGATGTTTCGGGTCACGTTCCAGCTTTTCGCGTAAATGACTGATATGCACATCAACGATTCGGCTTTGGCCATCAAAGTCAAAATTCCAAATGCGATTCAGCAGCGTATCGCGGTCGATCACACGGCCTTTCCGTTTCATGAAGTATATTAGCAGTTCAAACTCTTTTGGAGTCAGAAAAATCTTTTCTCCCTTGACGCTTACTTGGTAATTGGTCAAGTCTGCTAAAATGTCACCAATTTGCAACATTTCTGCTGGCTGATCCGAAAGATCTGCAGTGCCTCGCGGTTCCAACCGTCTAAAGATTGCTTTCATCCGAGCAAGCACTTCTCTAGGGCTAAAGGGCTTGGTCAAATAATCATCTGCTCCGATTTCAAGCCCAAGAATCCGATCAATCGGATCATCTTTAGCGGTTAAAACTAAAATAGGGGTCTCGATTTTTTCTTGTCGTAGTTTCTTGGTGATTTCGATACCGTCCATTTGCGGCAACATCACATCTAAGATAATGAAGTCAAAATCTTCAGATAGTGCCAGATCAACCCCCATTTTACCGTCGACAGCCGAAACGACTTGGTATCCTTCTTTTTCTAAATTGAATGTAAGTAAAGTAACGATAGATGGTTCATCATCTACCACGAGAATTTTTTTCATCATGAACTCCTTTCTTAACAAAGGAACAATCATTTTACGTTGTTCTAGCTATATTTTAGCATGAATAAAGAATTGGTACTATTGTCTACCACAAATAAATGCTATAATAAAGGACGATTTGAGAAGAAAGCTGAGGGTGTTCGATGATTGGAATCAGTGCATGTTTAGGTGGGGTCATGTGCCGCTATGACGGGCAGCATCAAGCGGTTGCTCAACTGGTTGAACTCGTTCAAACTGGTCAAGCAGTGATGGTCTGTCCAGAAGTCCTTGGCGGGTTGCCAATTCCTCGTGAGCCAGCAGAAATTGTTGGTGGGGACGGTAGAGATGTTTGGTCACAAAAAGCCAAAGTCATTACTGTCACTGGAGAAGATGTCTCAGAACAATTTATGAACGGCGCAAAGCTTGCCTATCAAAAATTACACGATCTTGGGATCACGCAACTGATCTTAAAAGAAAAAAGTCCTTCTTGCGGCAGTCGGATTGTTTACGACGGCAATTTTTCAGGAGTCAAAAAAGAAGGTGTTGGTGTCGCCAGTGCTTATTTTCAACAACAAGGAATGACCGTGCTGTCGGATGTCGACTGGCTTGCTGAGCAGGAGGAAAATAATGGAGATTGAAAAAACCAATCGAATGAACGCGTTGTTTGAATTTTATTCTACACTGTTAACTGAGAAGCAGATGAATTATATGGAATTGTATTATGCAGATGACTTCTCATTAGGTGAGATTGCAGAAGAATACCATGTAAGTCGGCAAGCAGTGTATGATAATATCAAACGAACGGAAAAAATTCTTGAAGACTATGAAAAAAAACTACACATGTTTTCGGATTATATGATGCGGGAAGACTTGTTGGAGCAATTATCTGAGTACACCAAGACGCACTATCCCAAAGATGAAACATTGCGCTCGTTGATCGAAGAGATCCAAGAAATCGAAGAATAAAGGAATGAAAAAAGATGGCATTTGAAAGTTTAACAGAACGCCTACAGCAGGCGATGAGCAAACTGCGTAAGAAAGGGAAAGTTTCTGAAGCAGATGTAAAAGAAATGATGCGGGAGATTCGTTTGGCTTTATTAGAAGCCGACGTTAATTTACAAGTAGTCAAGGAATTTACCAAAAATGTTCGTGAACGTGCAGTTGGAGCAGAAGTCTTAGACAGCTTATCTCCCGCGCAACAAATCGTCAAGATCGTTGATGAGGAACTGACCAAAACATTAGGTTCTGAAACAGTTGGTATTGAGAAATCACCAAAAATCCCGACTGTTATTATGATGGCTGGTCTGCAAGGGGCCGGTAAAACGACATTTGCTGGGAAATTAGCCAACCATTTGATCAAGACAGAAAATGCGCGGCCTTTGATGATCGCAGGGGACGTGTACCGTCCAGCAGCGATCGATCAGCTGAAAGTTTTAGGCCAACAATTAGATGTACCAGTTTTTGATATGGGAACCGATGTCAGTCCTGTTGAGATCGTTCGTCAAGGGATGGCATTGGCAAGAGAAAAGAAAAATGATTATGTCCTAATCGATACTGCCGGTCGTTTACACATCGATGAAACATTGATGGATGAATTGAAGCAGATCAAAGAGTTAGCACAGCCGAATGAAATCCTCTTAGTCGTTGATGCGATGACTGGACAAGATGCCGTGAATGTCGCCGACAGCTTCAATCAACAATTAGGTATTACTGGGGTCGTTATTACGAAACTAGACGGGGATACTCGTGGGGGTGCTGCGCTTTCCATTCGACAAGTGACTGGTGCGCCAATCAAATTTACCGGTACTGGGGAAAAACTGACAGACTTAGAAGTCTTTCACCCTGATCGGATGTCCAGCCGTATTTTAGGTATGGGAGACATGTTGACGCTGATCGAAAAAGCCCAACAAGATTACGACGAGAAAAAAGCAGAAGAATTAGCGCAAAAAATGAAAGAAAATTCCTTCGACTTCAATGACTTTGTTGAGCAGATCGACCAAGTGATGGGCATGGGACCTATCGAAGATCTTTTGAAGATGATTCCAGGAATGAGTCAAATGCCAGGTATCGAAAACGTCAAAGTCGATCCGAAACAAATCGCGCGTCAAAAAGCGATGGTCTATTCAATGACGCCTGCAGAACGGGAGAATCCTGATTTGCTGAATCCAAGTCGTCGTCGTCGGATCGCAGCGGGGTCTGGAAATAGCGTGGTCGAAGTCAATCGGATGATCAAACAATTCAAAGAATCCCAAAAAATGATGCAACAAATGACCAAAGGGAATATGAATATCCCGGGTATGGATCAAATGTTTGGCGGCGGTGTTAAAGGAAAATTAGGTAAAATGGCCATGAACCGAATGGTCAAAAAACAAAAGAAGAAAAAGAAAAAACGTAAATAATTAACTGAAATAAGCAAGCAGCCGTTATGCTGATCACCATGAAAAGTATCGAAAAGATTCCAGGATCATTTCTGATACTAGAAGATGGTTTGGTCGACAACGGTTGCTTTTTTCGTTTGCGGTCTTCTGTTCGTCAGTTGCTTGTTTGGAAAGGGAATACCTATCAGTTGGATCGATAGCTGAAACGTAATATAGCGACCTTTGAACATGTATCGGCTGAGCAAGGATAGATGGTTTAACTAGCTGATCCAAGTAGATTCATTAAGTACTTGAACGCGTTGCAAGGCAAAATATTCGTGCTTTAGACGGATAGATGCTACTATTTATTTATAGTAATTGAAAGGAGCAAGTGACGATGACAAACAAAGATCGAGTTGAAGGTAAAATTACTGAAACAAAAGGGAAAGTTACGGGCGATGACTCCGAAAAATTAAAAGGGAAAACCCAAAACGAATACGGTAAAGTGAAAGATAAAGTAGAAGACTTTGCAGATGACGTTTCTCGCAAAGTGAATCATTTCTTTGATAAACATGACGATAAAGATAAGCCTAACCGCTAATTTAACTGAAACAACCGTTAACGATTTCGTTAACGGTTGTTTTTTTCTTTTAAAAAGGAAGACTGTCAAAGAAGTGCTAGCTGACAGTCCGGCTATTCATAAAGCGACGAGCATGCCACCATTTTTTGATTGCTTTCGGATAAACCAATAGGAAGCTGACTACAAGACAGACCACTAAGTAAATACAAATCGAAACGATAGTTCTCGTTTGAGAGAAGTCATCATAATAGAGTTGGACCAGCAACCAATTCATATTGATCAAGTAGAACCAAGTACCAATGGCCATCACTAAAAAGACGGGCAATCGAAAGGCGGGAACCGTCAGATAGTCGCCGTCATTTTCTAAGGAGATGCGGGCAAACACTTCTTGAGCAGCAGCAATCAACAACAAGGATAGGAGTAGTGTGGCGAAGACTGCCCACCAATTGACTGGTAAGCCATTGGGCCAGTCATTCCAAAGATTGTTCAATACTAAGTGCCCCCCTTTTCCATAGAAGAAAAAGCTGAGAAATTCTTGCAGATTATAGTAAAAACTGTAAAAACCGCTCATCAAGAAAAAAATCAAAACGATCGTTAATGGACCGAAAAAGAGATTGCCCAAAAGCACCCCTAAGAAGGATCCGATGGCTGTCACTGCCAAATTTCCTACAAACGTACCAACACCAGATGCGAATAGATCTGATAGCGGAATTTGGAAATATTCGGAGGGAATCATCAAGTAGCGAATGCAAATATTGCTCAAAATACCAATGATTAAAGCGAAACTGACCGGTGCAAATAAGAAAACCGCTTTTTGACGGAAAATCTGTCGTTTTTTAAACGGCAATGAGAATAAAAAACGATTGAAATTTGTCTTTTGATCAATGAAAAAACTAAGAAAACCAAAAACAAACAATAATGGAAGAATAAAATAAGCGCCTGAGGTATTGAAATTAGCAATATACGTATCCTGTCCATTACTTTCTGGTACCGGACTATTATAAATGAGCAAGTTTTCATCCTTGTATTCATCGATCGATGAGTAATAGACTGGTTTTTCTCCGTTATAGTCCTTAATATAGTAATCAGGATGCTCTTGGAAATCTTTCTTGAATTCTTCTGAATCAAAATAGTTCTTTTGATTGTGCCAAGAACGTTGGGTATCCCAGCCCATTCCTGCATAAATCAAAACCAAGATCAGACAAAAGCCAAGCAACAGTTTGCCATATCGCTGGCAATAAATTTGTTTTAACATTTTCTTTCACCTCTAACCTTTCAACAGGGATTCTTGACTCAAATTGGCTTCAAATAAATCTTCCAAGGTCAATGGGAGTTCTTCAAAGAGCAACGGCTCTAGTTGCCGGATCTGTTCTTCTAATGCCGCGTCGTATTCTTCGAACAAAGCAACAATCACCCGCCCTTGACGATTGATCAATTTCGAATGCTGTTTGATCATTGGCGGTACCTGTTTCCCACGAAAGACGAATTGAATTTTACGGGCATTTTCCCGCATCGTTTCTAACCGATAATCTTTAGCGATTGTTCTTCCTTTGATTAAAAGGGCTCGGTCGATAATGTTCTCAAGCTCATTTAGATTATGAGAAGCGATGATGGCTGTGCGATTAGATTCACTCAAGTTTTCTAACAAAAGGCCAATGACCTTTTTGCGTACAATAATATCTAAACCGTCAAAAGGTTCGTCCAATAGCAAGTAATCGGCATTTGAAGCAATGGCTAAGATCATTTTATACAATCCTTGCATGCCTTTAGACATTCGGCGATACGAATGGCCAAGCGGCAATCCATTGCTCTGCATCAGCTCAAGATAAAGGTTTTGATTAAAGTGGGAATAAGCGAGACGATAAAAGGCATTGATTTTTTTCAATGAATACGCCGCTAAAAAGTTCTCTTTTTCATCGATATAAAATAAGTTTTCCTTTAGTTGTGGCTTCTGGGCCAATGATTGACCATCAATCATGATTTCGCCGCCGTCTAAAGCGTACTGTCCTGAGAGTGTACGGAAAAGCGTGGTTTTTCCAGAGCCGTTGCGCCCAATCAAGCCAACGATTTCATTTTTGCGCAATGAAAATGTAACATCTTCTAGAATAGTAGTCCCTTCAATTTTCTTTGTAACGCCTTCTAGGTTCATTTATTGATCCCTCCCAGTTCTTCTTCAAAAACAGTGACCCAAGCAGTGATTTCTTGGATGCTGATCTGCAAATGTCCTGCCTCGATCACTAATTCTTTCAATCGTTCTTTTAATTGTTGGATGCGCCGCTCGTCGCGTGGAACACTGTCCAGTGCTTTGACAAACGTTCCTTTGCCTTTGATGGTGATCAAGACCTGCTCATTTTCTAATATTTTGTAGGCCTTGCTGACGGTATTTGGATTCATCAACAAGCGTTTGGCCATCTCACGAACCGAAGGAATTTGATCACCCGGTCTCAAAACACCATGCAAGATGTCTTCTTTGATGCTCAATATCAGCTGCTCGTAATAAGGTTTGCTGCTTGTCTTGTTGATCATGACCATGTACTCAGCCCCTTTCATTTATGTGTACTAGTATACGTAGTACACTATCAAAAGTAAAGAACTTTTGCTAAAATAAGACAAAAAGGAGGAGTGACTATGACTCGTTGTGGTTGGGCAACAAGTAGTCCCGCAATGCAAGAGTACCATGATCATGTCTGGGGGAAACCGGAGTATGATGATCAGCAGTTGTTTCGTAAGTTGGTTTTAGATATGAATCAAGCAGGGCTGAGTTGGCAAACGATTTTGAACAAGATGTCAAATTTTGATCAAGCATATGATCACTTTGATATTGAGACAGTAGCCAATTATTCGGAGGAAAAAATTCTAGCACTGATGGATGATCCCGGTATTATTCGTAATCGCAGAAAAATAGAAGCGGCAGTTCATAATGCACAACTCGTATTAGCGATTCAGCAAGAAATCGGAAGTTTTTCTGATTTTTTATGGCGTTATGTCGACCATCGACCCGTCATCAATCATTTTCAAACACAATCAGAAGTACCCACCCATTCACCAATTTCTGATCGCTTGGCGAAAGATTTGAAAGCCCGTGGCTTTAAGTTTGTAGGAACGACGACAATCTATGCATTCATGGAAGCTGTAGGAATGGTTAACGATCACCTGACAAGCTGTATCTGTTACGAGGAACGTTAGAAAGAAGAGAAAAATCGAGGAGGAGTCTTATATGGGAAAACTGGTTTTTTATGGCGCTATCAGTTTAGATGGCTATTTAGCTGGAGCAAAGGATCAATTGGACTGGTTGTTGGAGACCGATACGGGGACAAGTACTACGTATGAGAAATTTTTTGAAACGATTGATGCAACAGCGATGGGCCGTAAGACGTACGAAGAAGCCAAAAAAATGTTGGCGACGGAGAAGCTCTATCCAGAAAAAGAAAATTATGTGTTTTCCCGTCAGATGCAGACCGATTTAACGGACGCAGTAGTTGTGGATCAAGACCCGGTTGCTTTTTTATCACAATTGAAAAAAGAGAAAACGGTTTGGTTGGTTGGCGGTGGAAAGTTATTGCACCCTTTATTGGAAGCAGATCTGATTGATGAATGGTATGTACAGATCGCTCCTGTGTTATTAGGAACAGGCAAGCGCTTGTTTGAGCCAGGAGAGTATACTACTCGTTTACAATTCGTGGATATGACGCAAATGGGTGAACTCGTAGAGATCCACTATCAACGGAAATAGATGGCTTGCTTTCTGAGTTTCTCTTTTTCTGTGTTGCAGATACTTCCTTATGATTCACTCAGAGTTTACATTGAACCATCCAGCAAAAAAACGCACACTCACTGGTTTCCCTTATGGGATAGATCAGTGAGTGTGCGTTTCTTATCTGACTGTCACAAAATCGTGACCGGTTTTTAGTTGTAACGGTTAAACAAGTCGATGTAGTTGTCAACGATTGTTTGGAAGAAGTTGACGGTATCTTCTTTGATCGTATTGTTTTCATCGATCAAGTTCATGATTCCACCGATATAAGCTTCTGGTTGTTGCAAAGTCGGCATATCTAAGAATACCAATGATTGACGCAGGTGATGGTTCGCACCAAAACCAGCGATCGCACCTGGTGAAACACTTACGACTAAAGCAGGTTTCCCGCTCCAGCTGCTTGCTCCATAAGGACGTGAACCGACATCCAAGGCATTTTTCAATGCTGCTGGAACAGAACGATTGTACTCTGGTGTAAAGAAGAATACACCGTCCACACTTTGCAATTCATTACGGAATGTTGTCCATTCAGTAGGCACTTTGCCTTCTACTTCCAAGTCTTCATTATAAAATGGGAGATTGCCGATTTCTAAAAAGACAGCTTCGAAACCTTCTGGCAATAATTCTGCAAATTTCTTCGCTACCAGCTTGTTATAAGAGCCTTCGCGTAAACTACCAACGATAAAACCAATTTTTTTTGTCATGTTGAATTCCTCCTCATATCTTTTACATGTTTTATCTTACCAAAAGTAAGTAAAACTGACAAATAAAAAGCATTTGCCTAGAAAATCCATTCATAAAGCGATGTCTCAGCTATAATGACTGTCTCTCTCTAATGATACGCGTTGCAGGAAAATCTGGCAAAAGATAACCTATAGAAGAAAGAAACAGAAAAAAAGAGACTGTAAAGAAAAAACTCTTTACACCGTCAGTAAAACCTGTTAAACTAGCTCTTGTGATTAAAACAATGGAGGTGTAAATAATGGCAGTAAAAATTCG
Organism: Enterococcus sp. ARL09-542; assembly: GCF_005234805.1. NCBI lineage: Bacteria > Bacillati > Bacillota > Bacilli > Lactobacillales > Enterococcaceae > Enterococcus > Enterococcus sp. ARL09-542. Next base: position 20,443 of record NZ_QPQX01000003.1, on the reverse strand, counting down.
TTTAAAACGCATGGGTTCTAAAAAGAAACCTTTTTACCGTATTGTCGTAGCAGATTCACGTTCTCCTCGTGACGGACGTTTCATCGAAACAGTAGGTACTTACAATCCTTTGCAAGACCCAGCTGAAGTGACAATCAAAGAAGATTTGATTCTTGATTGGTTATCAAAAGGTGCGCAACCTTCTGATACAGTACGCAATATTCTTTCAAAAGAAGGCGTAATGAAAAAACACCACGAAGCTAAATTCACTAAGAAATAAGGTGACGACGGATGAATGATTTGCAAGAATTAGTCTTAACGATCGTTTCACCATTAGTGACCAAACCTGAGGAGATCCAGCTTGATGTGGTTGAATCAGAAGATTTCTTTGAATATAATCTTACAGTTGCTCCGGAAGATATCGGACGAATCATTGGTAAACAAGGTCGGGTGGCTAAAGCAATCCGGACGATCGTTTACGGGGTTCGCACCAACGGCCCCAAAAAGGTCCGTTTAAATATCATTGATGGAAAGTAATTGATCGCATCACTCATTGAGTGATGCTTTTTTTCTATCCTGTTAGTTCATGCTCAAGACCTATGACAGATCGGCTGATTTTTGAGATAATAAGAAAAAGGAGGCGGGAGTATGTCACAAGTGATTGCATGGATCCTATTTATTTTTGTTTTGATCTTTATTTATAAAGTGGGGTCATTTATCTGGCGCATATTAGGCGTATTGTTTTTGCTATTTTTACTATGGATCTATCGGGATGTCATCTTTACACAAGTTAGTCAATGGACACGAGATTTCCGCTGGGATCAACTACCAACTTATTTGGACCAAGGAATTCAATGGGTAAAAGACGGCTGGCAAGCCTTGCAAAGCTGGATTTCGAATAGGATTAGCTAGGAACAGGAGACAAGCAAAGTTGTTTGTCTTTTTATTTTGGAAAAGGTATGCTCTATAAAAAGGGGGAAATCATCATGAAAAAAGAAATAGGTCTCCTAGTGACAGTATTGGCCATTGGGGCATTAGCAGGATGCGACACGAAAAATAATACGGATAAGTCTGAGTCAACCCATTCAAGCACTCATACTAGTACAACCATTTCTTCTGAAAGCAGTAGCAGTAGTAGTGAGGCAGCCTCCAGCAGTGCCGCGCAAACTTCAAGTAAGACAGTTACCCAAGCAGGAACACTGGATCAGTTGTCAGCTGCTTTTCCGCAGGATCGCTTGCCATCAGAGGTGCCGGTGACGGAGCAAAAGACCTTGAATGCTGCAACCGACGAAGGGGCAGATCAACTCTCTATCCTCTATTATCAGTTAAATGATCAACGAGAATTGAATGATCCATCATTGAACAATGAGACACCAATCGCTAGCTACAAAAATGCTGCTTACGAAAATGAAGACCAAGCGGCGGAGGCTGTACATGCGAACCTTGATGAAGGCGGACAGGCGGTCGATCTAGGACATAACATCACTGGTCATATGCAAGGTGCAGCTGGTTCCAGTTATCTAAGTTGGCAAGAAGGCAATTGGAACTTGACGGTTCGAGCAGTCAATCAAGAGAATCAAGATCCCGTGCCAGTAGCAAAAAAAATCGTGGCCTATTTAGAAGAAGCTATGCTGCCCGCTCCAGGAATTGGCCAAATCACCATTGATATGGGAAAATCAGATTACACGGCTAACAGCGTTTCTTGGCAAGACAGTAAGATCACTTATACCTTGCAACATCAAGATCCTTTATCCGCATTGAAAATGGCTGTCTCAATGAATCAATAAAAGAGCCAATCTAACGTGTAGGAGGAAGTCATGCAGATTACGTATTTATCTGATCCTCAAGAAAAGAAACAGATCGCACAAACCATTCTGGCTGATTTGCCGGAATGGTTCGGCCTGCCTGAAAGCACTGCCGATTATATTGAAAAAAGTGCCTATCAAGAAATGATCGTTGTAGAGAACAAAGGTTTTTTGACCCTTGTAAAAACAAGTCCAGCGACTGCTGAGATCTATGTTATGGGCGTATTGAAAGCCGATCACCATCAAGGAATCGGCAGCCAATTGATCCAAGAAGCCATCCGTTGGTGCCAACGAGAAAGTATGGCCTTTTTACAGGTTAAGACATTGGCAGAGACGCATCCAGACCAACACTATCAACGTACACGAAGTTTTTATGAGGCGATGGGTTTTTTGCCTGTCGAAACATTTCCCACCCTTTGGGGAGCGGAAAATCCATGCTTGTTGATGATCCAAGCAGTTCCACCTCGGGAAAACACTAGAATTCCTTAACTCCCCATGCTAAAATGAGAAGGATTATAAAGGAAATGAGGACCAATCGTGACTGAATTTTTAAATGTAGGAAAAATTGTCAATACCCACGGAATCCGGGGAGAAGTACGAGTGATCTCGCAAACCGATTTCCCAGAAGAACGCTACCGTAAAGGGCAACGATTAACACTGTTTCGAGAAAATAAAGCACCGCTGGAATTAACCGTCGCTGGTCATCGTAAACACAAGAATTTTGATTTATTGACATTCGAGGGGTACCCCACGATCAATGATGTGGAACCTTTGCGAGACGGTATCTTAAAAGTTTCAAAAGACGAATTAAGCGAACTAACAGAAAATGAGTATTACTATCATGAAATCATCGGCTTGACCGTCATTGATGAGCAAGCCAGAGAACTAGGAAAAATCAAAGAAATCCTATCTCCCGGTGCCAATGATGTTTGGGTAGTCCAACGCAAAGGCAAAAAAGATGCGTTGATTCCCTACATCGAATCAGTGGTAAAGCAAATTGATTTGGATAAAGGCGAAGTGCATATTGAGATCCCAGAAGGGTTGTTGGATGATGAGGATTGATGTTTTAACCTTATTCCCAAGAATGTTTGACGGCCCAATGGGGGAATCGATCATTGGAAAAGCTCGGGAAAAAGAGCTTCTAGAAATCAATGTCTCAAACTTTCGCGAATTTTCGGACAACAAACACCAAACAGTAGATGACTACCCTTATGGCGGAGGGGCAGGGATGCTGCTGAAAGTTCAGCCGATCTATGATAATTTAAAAGCGATCGAAACTGCCACCCCGCAAACCAAAAAACGTATTATCTTGTTAGACCCTGCCGGTAAGAAATTCGATCAAAAAATGGCCGAATCTTTTTCGCAAGAAGAGCATCTGGTATTTATCTGCGGACATTATGAAGGGTATGATGAACGAATTCGTTCGCTAGTGACGGATGAAGTTTCTCTCGGGGATTATGTTTTGACTGGTGGCGAATTAGGCGCGATGGTGATGATCGATGCGACCGTTCGTTTGCTGCCTGAAGTGCTAGGAAACGAGACGTCTGCGCAGACTGATTCCCACTCCACAGGGTTGCTTGAACACCCGCAGTACACGCGACCAGCAGAATTTCAAGGGATGACGGTCCCACCAGTCTTGATGAACGGCAACCACAAACTGATCGAAGAATGGCGCTTAAAAGAATCCTTGAGACGAACTTATCATCGACGACCTGATATGTTGGCGGATTATCCCCTAACAGCAGAAATGAAAAAAATGCTACAAGAGATCGACGAAGAAGCTTCGGCAGAGGATGAATCAAAGTAAGAAATCTCAGTATCTAGAATCGCACCTGCAATCAAATGAAACCACCACAACGGATACTAGAAGCACCAGTCTAGTCCGTTGTCTTTTTTATAGAGACAAAATAAATGTCGGGAAAAAAAGCTGGTGACAAGAAATTTGTCTTTACATGAGCTGGAAAGTTATGGTAAGATATTTCAGTGAGTGTAAACTCAACTATTACGATATTCCGCTGGAGCAAATTGCTTTAAGAATGTTTGGGAATAAGGAGAATGATAAAGATGAATCCATTGATTCAAGAATTAACTCAAGAACAATTACGTACTGACATCCCAGCTTTCCGTCCTGGGGACACTGTTCGCGTTCATGCGAAAGTTGTTGAAGGAACGCGCGAACGTATCCAGTTATTTGAAGGTGTTGTTATCAAACGCCGCGGAGCTGGTATTAGCGAAACTTATACCGTTCGTAAAGTATCAAATGGTGTAGGTGTTGAACGTACCTTCCCATTGCACACACCACGTGTTGCACAAATCGAAGTTGTTCGTTACGGTAAAGTACGTCGTGCAAAATTGTACTACTTGCGTGCATTACACGGAAAAGCAGCTCGTATCAAAGAAATCAGAAGATAAACACGGGAAACTTCCTTGGAAATCTGAAATCTGTGAAAAGTCCTTGTATATCAAGGGCTTTTTCTTTTTTCACTATCACAGTTTTAAGCCTCAATTGGCTATTTTGGATCATTTTTCATTCATATTCCATTAAATTGCCCTAGATTGTCCGATTTTGACTATCAGTGTCGTCAAAATAGGGCAAAATTTCGTAGTCAATTTGACGACAAATTTAATACGAAAAATACCAAAACATTTACCGAATTTAGCAACTTCTGAACCCGAGTTACTAAAAGGGTCGACTTTTTTCGAAAAAGCCAAAACATGTACTTTTCTACTAAAAAGTTGATGTGATAGGATTCTATCTAAATAATTTTTAGGAGTTTTTATCGTGAAACAAGATGATGGACGAATCGTATGGAAGAATCTAAGTGATCTAAAACTGATTTTGTTAATCAATCAATTTATCGAAAAACACGAAATAAAATCTAGCCGTCAATATCAGAGGAAATTATTAGAAAATCCCAATTCTGCACCAAGTATGTGGTTTATCAATCAAAAATATGGTTCATGGAAAAACTTATTAGTTAGTCTTGGGTGTGATAATGGAGAATATGGGAAATGGGCAAAAATATCAGAAAAAGATTTATTGAAAATAGTAGAGTCTTTTATTACGGTTGAGAAAATAACTTCTCAGCGTATGTATGAAAAAAGATCAGTAGGAAAAGACGTTCCTTCATTGAGTACATTGAAAAAGAGATTTGGAGATATAAGGTATCTATTTAGAAAGAATACAGAGAAGTCTTCTTTTACTGATTTTGAACTAATGCTTGAACTAAGAAATGAAATAGTCCGATTAAAATTACAGGATGATTTATCAATGACGAAATTTCGAAAACTAGTTCAATCACCAAAGTTACCATCAGTTGATACAATAATGAAAAGAACAAATAAAAATTGGGAAGAGTTGATGACAGAAATAGGGTTTGACTATCGAAAAATCAAAATCAATAAGCAGAGAAATAACTTATCTAAAAAGAAGAAAACTAAATAGTAAAACTCTAGACTAGACGTTCAAAATAAAAAGTTGAACGTCTTTTTTTATTACCTAAAAACGAAAGGGGATTTTATTTTATGATAAAGCCGAGATTTAAAAATTGTCGATTATTTGCGGCTTGGGCACTATTAGGTCAAACAATTGGCGGAACGATTGTTCCTTCGATTGCCTTCGCCGATGAAATTACTCATCCACAAACGGTAACCGTAGAACTAGATTTAGCACATCAATATGTTGTCGAAGGAACGTTTAGTGACGGTCGTCCGATGTCAGAAGTCACTGTTCCGCATTATGCAGTGTACAATGGCGTGAAACAAGATATTTTCTGTATTGAACCAGGAGTCCCGATTTACAATGAGTTCACTCCTGGCTATGAGAAAAATCCATTGCCTGATATGTCTGAGAAAGCGAAACTAGTTTCTGTTTTATGGAAAAAAGCCGGTACAGATGCAGATACTCATATTGTGGCACAGAAGATGATCTGGCAAGAAGTTAATGGATATACCCTTCACTCAATCAAACGATCAGATGGTAGTGCCGTAAATATCTCAGCCATTGAGGCAAAAATAAATCAAGCCATTGCCGATTATCAGAAGAAACCAAACTTCCATAATAGTACTGCTAAAACAGTATTAGGGCAATCGACTACTGTGACGGATACGAATAATCTTAATTTGTCAGAGTTCGATGAGGTTGTGGAAAATACCGCAAACATTGATTATCGTGTGAATGGCAGTCAGTTGATAATCACCCCAACTGCCAATTCAAAAGAAAATGGTGTGCTGACGCTTAAGAAATCTGCTGGTACCGGAACACCTGTCGCCTATAAAAAGGCTGGCCAACAGACTTTAATGGCCGGGGCAATTGATAAGCCGAACACTTACACGGTCAAAATTGATATAAAAACGGAAGGTTCTTTTAAGATTAAAAAAGTTGATAAAGAATCGGGTGATATTATACCAGGAACGGTTTTCCATTTAGACTTTGGAAAATCTTTACCTGCAAAAGACTTGACTACCGATAAAGAAGGAATTGCTTCATTGGATGAGATTCCTCATGGTACAAAAGTAACCATTACCGAAAAATCAGTACCGGCGCCTTATACGATTGATACCACCCCCATGACTACCACCATTAAAGCAGGCGAAACCATTTACGTGACTTCAAAAAATACACGGGAAAAAGGTCAAATCATTCTGGATAAAAGCGGAGTTGAAACAGGGAGTGATCTTTGGAATGACAATTATTCCTTAGCTGGTAATACGTTTGCCATTCGCAAAGACAGTCCAACCGGTGAAATCGTTCAAGAAATGACCACGGATGAAAACGGTCATGCGGAAACACCAAAAGAGATTGCTAATGCGTTGGAATTGGGAACCTATTATGTGACCGAAACTAAAGCTAGTCATGGGTTCGTGAATACGTTCAAACCTGTAAAAGTCGAATTGAAGTATGCCAATCAAACCGTAGCCCTTGTTACCAGTAACGTAAAAGGGCAAAATCAAGAAATCACTGGCGAAACCACTTTGACGAAAGAAGACAAAGATACTGGGGATAAAACACAAGGTAAAGCAGTCTTTGAGGGTGCTGAATACACCTTGTTTACTGCTAAGGATGGAAAAGCTGTTAAATGGAGTGAGGCTTTTAAACCAGAATTAGTGAAGGGAACGAAAGCTTCTGATGAAACCGTCACTTTGACTTTAGACGAAAAGAACCAAGTTGCCGTTAAACATTTATCTATCAACGAGTATTACTGGCAAGAAACCAAAGCGCCTGAAGGATATACCTTGGATGAAGCGAAGTATCCTGTATCTATCAAAAAGGTGGATGATAATGAAAAAAATGCGGTGATTACCCGAGATGTTACGGCAAAGGAACAAGTGATTCGCTTTGGTTTTGATTTCTTTAAATTTGCTGGATCAGCTGCGGGTACTGCCGAAACTGGCTTCAATGATCTGACCTTTAAAGTGTCACCATTAGAAGGAACCAATGAAATCACAGGTGCCGAAGATGAAGCGACCACTGCTTATAACGAGCAATTAGGGTTTGATGGCTATGGGAAGTTTGAAAATCTTCCTTATGGAGATTATTTACTTGAAGAAGTAGAAGCGCCAGAAGGATTTCAAAAGATTACGCCATTAGAAATCCGTTCTACCTTTAAGGAGAACAAAAAAGACTCTGTGAAGAGTGAGTATGTCTTTACTATTACCGAACACGGCCAAAAACAACCAATTAAAACGGTCACCGTTCCTTACGAGAAACTGACGAACAAAGCATTTTCTGTTAGTTTGAACCGTTTGATGCTTTATGATTTGCCTGTGGAAGAAGATAGTTTAACTTCTCTTGCGACTTGGAAAGACGGAGACAAAGAATTAACTACCCTTGATTCTACCGAGTTAGTTGATAAATTGAGTTACAATCTACATGAAATCAAAGAAGACTGGTATTTGGTAGCGCAAGCCATTGATGTGGAAGCCACAAAAGCTGCCCAAGAAAAAGATGAAAAAGCCAAACCAGTCGTGATTGCCGAAACAACCGCCACTTTGGCGAATAAAGAGAAAACAGGAACTTGGGAAATTCGGCATAAATTAACCGCCGAACAAGTTTTGGATAAAATCATCGTCTTATTCAACTATGTGTATGAAAATAAGGAAGCTTTTGAAGCAGGCGATGAGCCAGTATCGAAGGATGCTAGCTTGAATAATCAAGCCCAAACTGTTAATTGTACGGTGGAACGTCATGTTTCCATCCAAACAAAAGCCCACCTAGAAGATGGTTCTCAGACCTTTACTCATGGTGATGTGGTGGATATGTTTGATGATGTATCTATTACTCATGATGTATTGGATGGATCAAAAGAAGCTTTCGAAACAATTCTGTATGCACTACTACCGGATGGTACAAACAAAGAAATTTGGAAATCAGGCAAGATTGATTATGAAGTAAATGATAAAGAATTTACCAAAACTATGCTTGCGGAAAAAGTAGATACCGGAAAGTATCCAGAAGGAACCAAGTTTACTTTTGCAGAAATCAATTATGATAAAGATGAGAATATCAATGGGAAACACAATGAGGATCTAAAAGAAAAAAAACAAACCTTAACGCCCAAAAAAGTTCCAACCACACCACGTACGCCGAAACAACCGGAAACACCAACTGTTCCAAGTGGCTATCAAGAATCTAGTCCCACAGTGAAGACATTCCCTCAAACTGGGGAGAAAAATTCCAATGTTTTACTGTTCATTGGTTTTACTTTGATTTTTGCGACGGCGGGCTATTATTTCTGGAATCGCCGTAACTAAGGTGATGAGATGATACAAGTAAATCCTAAGAACCAACGTGCGCGACCGCCTCCTAACAAAGTGGTCACGCTATTTTTGTATCCAAAACTAACAATGAAAAGAGGAAAAGAAGATGGAATTGAAATTTGTCGTGCCAGATATGACTGAAACCTTTGGAAAGTTGAGTTATGCCGGTGAAGGAGAAATTTTAACAGAAGGATATGGACGGAATACTACGGTGATTGGTCGCAGTTATCATTTGTATTCTAGTAAGCAACGGGCTGATGATATTGAGGTGGTAGTAGCTGCGGAAGCCGGTGAAAAGGACTTTGATCAAGACCAACTGCTAAAAGCCGTGAATCCCCACTTGGTTGCCAAAGGCTATGAGATTGAGAATCGTGGGTTTACTGATTACGTGTTGTATGTTGATGATTTAGTGAAAGCATAGGAGGAAAAGAAGATGAGATTAACAGGAGGTATTGTTGTAGATTCAGGATTAACCTTTGGCAAGTTGCGATTTTCCGCATTACGCCGAGAAGTACGGAAGCAAAATGAGGATGGAACGATTAGTAACGAGGTAAAAGAACGAACCTATAATTTGAAATCCTCTGCACAAGGTCGAATGATCCAAGTTAGTATTCCAGCAAATGTACCCTTACGCGAGTTTGCTTATGATGCAGAGGTAGAGTTGGTCAATCCAATTGTGGATACAGTCGCCAATTATGTTTTTCGAGAAGGAACTACTGTTAATTGGTTTATTAAGGCAGACGATTTAGTCTTGAAACGACAACCGACTCAAGGAAATCCTACGAACCAAAATGAAGGAAAGAAATAGGTGAAGAAGATGGAAATTAATGTGGAACATATTTTAGATTGTCTCGATCAATTTGGCAAAGGCGAGTTAACTGAGGAACAACTCACTAACGCATTAACCTATGATGAAAAAATGTTTTTGATTATGCATCAAGGATTACTGGAAGTAGGTAATGATGTCGAAGAAGACTTTGATGTACTGAATTGGTTAGGGGAGGAAGAGTCCTTCTTTATGGTTGTCGAGGTAAATGAAAGTTTATGTCGTCAAGCAGAATCTGTTTTAGAAGAAATCGGTGTGGAGATGCCGGATGCTATTGAAGGTTTTTTAACACAATTGGTTGAAACGAAACAACTTCCCGTAACAGTAAATGACTAGCATGACTTTTTGAAATTGACCAATGAAATCCTATTGGTTTTTTTTGATTGGAGGTGGAAACCATCAAAATGTACAAAGGACATCGCATACGCGCAAGAGATCAGCACTTGGTTTATCACTTTATTCTTGGCTGGCTAATCGCTTTGTTCATCGGTTGGATGGGTGTCTTTTATTTTCAAGAGCTTAGAAAATTTGATATTTCTAGGGTATCACTTTCTACTATTGAAACTGTTTGGTCTATGAAGGAATTAATCTGCTTACTTGGAAGTCTCGCTTTTTCAGGAGTTATGCTGTTGCTTTATATTCACTTTTTTCCTGATCATTGGCGAAGCTTGTGGCATAGACAAAAACTAGCTCGGATGATTCTAGAAAACCATTGGTATGAAGTGAAACAAACTCAAAGTGAAGGCTTTTTCAAAGATTTAAATAGTAGTCGAACCAAAGACACTATCAGTTACTTCCCCAAAATCTATTATCGAATGACGGATGAATTACTTTCAATTCGTGTTCAAATTTCACTGGGAAAATATCAAGATCAGCTATTGAAGTTGGAAAAGAAGCTAGAAAGTGGGCTGTATTGTGAGTTAGTAGAAAAGGAACTCAAAGACTCTTATGTGGAATACACCTTGTTATACGATATGATTGCCAATCGAATTGGGATAGAAGAAGTAGTGGCAGAAAATGGGGCGTTGCGATTGATGAAAAATCAAGTATGGGTGTATGATTCCTTGCCTCATATGTTAATCGCAGGTGGGACAGGTGGTGGGAAGACCTATTTCTTACTCACCATTATTCAAGCACTATTGAAGTCAGATGCAGAATTGTTTATCCTCGATCCCAAAAATGCCGACCTAGCCGATTTAGGTACGGTGATGCCTCACGTATACTCCCAAAAAGAAGAAATTTCTGCATGTGTGGAAGATTTTTACGAACGCATGGTGGCTCGTAGCAAGGCAATGAAAGAAATGTCCAACTACAAAACTGGAGAGAATTATGCGTTTCTTGGACTTCCACCAAACTTTTTAATCTTTGATGAATACGTGGCTTATATGGAAATGTTAACGACGAAAGAAAGTGCGGTGATTTTAAATAAGCTCAAACAAATCGTGATGTTGGGTCGTCAGTCTGGTTTCTTTCTAATTCTGGCTTGTCAAAGACCCGATGCAAAATATTTAGGAGACGGGATTCGCGATCAATTTAACTTTCGAGTAGCTTTGGGTCGCATGAGTGAACTCGGGTATTCCATGATGTTTGGAGAAGTTGATAAAAATTTCTTTATGAAACGCATCAAAGGTCGAGGCTATGTGGATACTGGAGGGAGTGTGATTAGTGAGTTTTATACGCCACTTGTGCCAAAAGGGTATGATTTTTTAAGGGAAATTAGTAACATTGCTGGATTAAATGTTCGTACGGAAAGAGAAAGTAATAGCATGTAGCTTGGGAATATCAATAATCCTAGGCTTTTTTTATTGAGGTGATTTATGACATTTTTAGATTTATTCGCCGGGATCGGTGGCTTTCGCTTAGACATGGAACAAGCCGGTCACCAGTGTATCGGCTTTTGTGAAATTGATGAATTTGCCCGGCGGAGCTACAAGGCAATTCATGATACAAGTAAGGAGGTGGAAATGCATGACATCACAAGTGTATCAGATGAGTTTGTTCGATCCCTCGGACCAGTGGACATCCTTTGCGGCGGATTTCCGTGCCAAGCTTTTTCAATTGCGGGAAAGCGGCAAGGATTTTCCGATACTCGAGGTACTTTATTCTTTGAAATCGCTCGGTTCGCCACTCTTCTCCAACCTAAGTTTCTATTCCTTGAGAACGTCCGAGGATTGCTCAATCACGAAGGAGGGGCTACGTTCGAGACGATCCTCCGAACGCTGGATGGATTATGGTATGACGTGGAGTGGCAGGTGCTTAACTCAAAGACCTACGTTCCCCAAAGCTGCGAGCGGATCTTCCTTATCGGATATTCTCGAGATTCATGTACCGAACAAGTATTTCCTATCATTGGATCGTCTTCAACATCTGATCAAAACATCAGAAACTTGGTAAATATCAATCCTTCCAATCGTGGAATGGGTGGACAAGTCTATGGTTCAGATGGAGTTGCGCCAACTTTAACGGGAGATGAAGGAATTAAAATTGCCTTGCCGGTAAATGATGGGATTTCTGTAGCGGGTATTTTACCGGGAAATTTCGAACAAGGTAATCGAGTTTACGAAGTAACCGGTACAGCTCCCACTTTGTCAACGAAACAAGGGGGAACGAAGATCATGATTCGGAAAAATGGAACAGAATATCAAGAGGCCAAGCCAGGAGACCAACAAGCGGTCGTCACGGATCAGTACCAGATTCGGAAGCTAACACCTAGAGAGTGCTGGCGACTTCAAGGCTTTCCCGATTGGGCTTTTTACCGAGCTTCTCAAGTCAATTCAGATAGTCAGTTGTATAAACAGGCCGGAAACTCTGTCACAGTTCCGGTCATTTTTGATATTGCAAGAGGATTAAAGGAGGTAAAAGCACATGATTTATGATGAGTTGATTGGAGAAATCTACTGGGTGATTGGCAAGATTCAGTCAGATCCGGAATTGGAAGAAGAACTGTACCGGCTCAATTTCGATATTCGAAAAAATGGGTTGAAGGTCCCTGGTGATTCATATGTAATGGACGAGGAAATCGATGCTCGAATTGAGATGAATCAAGTCATCAGTGAATTGGAACGGATTGCGAACTTTGCCAAAGAACCGGATATCCGTCAATACTTGTTTGAGATAAAAGCAGAATTGGAAATTGAGGGTATTATCGAGGAGTAACGGCTAAACAAACCACTGATAGGCACTGACCGCGGGGGATTTGCGAAGCAGAAATCCTCCGTGGTCAGTGCCTGTTCATGGACGGCGCCAGTCGGCCATGATGTCCCACCCCCCGTATCTAACAGGGGGGTACAAAAACACAAAAAATAAGCAAGTAATCATTAAGAATTGCTGGTGTAGCAAGGAAAATTAACGATTTGATTAAGTGTGAAGAATTCGTCAATTACTTCACACTTTTGCTTTAGGAGGTGATTATTTGGCGAAAAGAAATTTAAGTAAGGAATTGCTGAAAAAAAAGCGTAAAGATTATAAGGTTTCGCAGAACAAATTAGCTGTTGCATGTAATTTGACTCGAGAGTATATCAATAAGATTGAATCAGGTCTACTTACGCCATCAGAAAAGACCATGAGGAAAATTTTTGATCAGCTGGAAAGTTTCAATCCCGAATTGCCTTTAACGTTACTGTTTGATTACGTAAGGATTCGTTTCCCCACAACGGATGTGCGGAAAGTTATTCAAGAAATTCTCCATTTGAAATTTGATTATATGCTTCATGAAGATTACGCCTTTTACTCCTATCAAGAACAATACGTCATGGGAGATATTGTGGTGATGTTATCTCATGAAGAAGATAAAGGTGTCCTTTTGGAATTAAAGGGTCGTGGCTGTCGGCAGTTTGAAACTTTTTTATTCGCTCAAAAACGTAGCTGGTACGACTTTTTCGAAGATTGTCTAAAAGTTAGTGGCGTGATGAAACGCTTGGATTTGGCAATCAATGATCGAGTGGGGCTATTGAATATTCCTGATTTAACGAAAAAATGTCAGAAGGAAGAATGTATCTCCTTGTTTCGTACCTTTAAAAGTTATCGTTCCGGAGAGTTGTTGAAAGCTGATGAAAAGGATGGTATGGGCAATACCTTATATATCGGCAGCCTCAAGAGTGAGGTCTATTTTTGTTTGTACGAAAAAGATTATGAGCAATATATCAAGTTAGGGATTCCATTAGACCAAACTGAAACGAAAAATCGCTTTGAGATTCGATTGAAAAATGACCGTGCCTATCATGCAATTCAAGATTTGTTAAAAGGTCGTAGCATTGAAAGTACTACGTTTTCCATTATCAATCGTTATTTGCGATTTGCGGATAAGGTGGAAGGAAAGAGGCGAACTAACTGGCCCTTGAATGAACAATGGGGGCGCTTCATTGGACGGAATCGTAAGGAAATTCACTTAACCTCTGAACCGAAACCATATACCATTGAACGAACGTTGAATTGGCTTGGACGCCAGGTCGCCCCTACGTGGAAGATGGCTAAGGAATTGGATCGTTTAAATCAGACAACCTATATTCAGGATATGGTGAACAATGCGCGCTTATCAGACCGGCACAAAAAGATTTTGGAGCAACAAAGTATGGCAATCGAAAACTTGATTATATGAAAAGAGGAATTGCGATGGAAAATATAAAAGATATGTTATTGGTAGTTGGTGGCAGTATGCTTGGTGTTACTATGATTTGTTTGATGAATACAAGTGCAACAGCAGACCGAGTAATGGAAAAGAAAGGAAAGTGACAAGATGAATTTCGGACAAAATTTGTATCAATGGTTTTTAACCAATGCCCAATCCTTAGTTTTACTGGCAATTGTGGTTATTGGTTTATTTTTAGGATTTAAGCGAGAGTTTTCCAAACTGATTGGCTTCTTGGTCATTGCCTTGATTGCGGTCGGACTGGTCTTCAATGCTTCTGGGGTGAAGGATGTCTTGCTTAATTTGTTTAACCGAATTGTCGGTGCCTAAGGAGGATTCACGATGGAACAGATGCGTGTTTATATTGTGAACCTTGGAAAGTACAATGAAGGTGAGTTGGTGGGGGCGTGGTTTACCCCACCTGTCAATTTTGATGAAGTGAAAGTACGGATTGGATTAAATAATGAATATGAGGAATATGCAATCCATGATTATGAGCTCCCCTTTGAGATTGATGAGTATACACCAATTGAGGAAATTAATCGGTTGTGTGGCTTAGCGGAGGAGCTTGAAGGAACGCCAGTTGGTGAAGTAGCTTTAGAGATTCAACACGCTTTCTTCAATTCTTTCGAGGAAATGGTAGAGCATGTGGATGATATTATCTATTATCCGGATTGCGATGATATGAGTGATGTAGCGTATTACTTGATTGTGGAGACAGGTGCTTTAGGTGAAGTTCCTGCTTATTTACAAAATTATATTGACTATGAGGCTTATGGTCGAGATTTAGAGACTGGAGGGAATTATTTAGTTACTAGTCGTGGAGTTTTTGAATATATAGTCTAGAAATTAATACTAGGAAATATTTTATTTGAAATGCTAGAAGATGTTTTGTTGATATGGAGCTGTTTTGTCTGCTTCATATAGCAAGTAAAATAAAATTATCGTTTTTTGTCCCAATCTATATATTTTTGTCCCGGAATATGTTATGCTCTTGTTAAGATAGGAGGGTCAAATCGTGAGAAAACAAAATATTTTAAATCTAATTAAGTACCATGTTGAAAAAAACGAAAATGCCTTTAGAAATGAAGCGATTGAGATTGCTAAACGGTTTGATAGTATGGGGGACCATCAATTGGCAGAGTATATAATGGGATTGATAGCCGAGTCAAATCTGTATACTCCACAAGCTAGTGACTTTGAAAGTGACCTTCTTAAAACAATTGAGACAAATAATCTATCACCATTAAATTTACCTGTTGAGATTACTGAAGACATAAAGGGTATCATTAATGCTATACATCACAATATTGGTATTAATAAATTTCTTTTCGAAGGAATGCCTGGTAGTGGCAAAACAGAGGCCGCTAAGCAAGTTGCTAGACTTTTAGGTAGAGCACTATACTATGTTGATTTCGACAACCTAATCGATAGTAGACTTGGTCAGACTAATAAAAATATATCTAATGTATTCCAAGAAATCAATAAATTACCTTATCCAGATAGAACTGTTATTCTATTTGACGAAATCGATGTTATAGCTTTGGATAGAATAAATCAAAATGATGTCCGTGAAATGGGGCGTGTAACTTCCACTATCTTAAGAGAGTTAGATCGATTGACTGATTTGAACAACGAAATTGTATTGATTGCAACTACAAATTTATTTTCCAATTTTGACAAAGCACTCTCTAGACGTTTTGATGCGGTTATAAGTTTCAATCGATATTCAAAACAAGATCTTATTGAAGTGGGCGAATACTTTTTTGCTTCCTATTCTAAGAACTTTAAAAATATCTCTAGGGATGTACGACTATTCAAAAAAATCCTTAATGTTTCTCCGGAGCTACCATATCCTGGTGATTTGAAAAATATTATAAAAACTTCATTGGCATTTAGCGATACTGAAAATGGATATGATTACCTAAGAAGACTGTATAATAATCTTATTGGGAATCTTGAAAGTACAAGTATCAAAGAATTGCACAAGCAAGGTTTTACTGTCCGAGAAATTGAAAAGCTGACGGGAGATTCAAAAAGCAGTGTCTCTAGAAAATTGATGGAGGATAAGCTAGATGGCGAATAACGTATTAGAACTTAGAGGTAAAAGGTTTGTTCAAGCAGTTAGATCAGGACGGCCAGGTGGAGCAAACATGAATAGTCAACGTGATGTAGCTGTTAGTAATTTGGATTTGTTAAGAAATAAAATAGATCAGATCAAAAATTTTTGGTTAAAGGAATCTAGACCATTTTCGGGGGTATTAATAAGTGTCCACTATTGTAAAATAGTTGCTAAAAGCAATCGAATTGCGGGTTTATTAAAGGGAGTAAACTCAAATGCTGCAGTTGTAGGTGCGAAATTTAATGACGATAAAACAAAACATATAATCACTTATTATTTATCAATTTCTGATCTTGAAAAAACAATAAGGTTACTTGAAAGTGCAAAAGAAATATTGATTGAGCATTATAATGGTTCAATAGACAAGGAGAGTTTTGATGATGCGGCAATAATTAAACGTATCAAATTTGAGAACTCAGTTATTAGTAAATCACTTTTCAAGCAAGTTATCGCAGATGTATCCTATATTGAAAATTTTGAAGTTGATTTAGCTGATAGGAAGAACAGCGAAAGTATTGTTACTTTGTTTGATACAAATATGGATGTTCGCAAACTTCTTAAAGGATTAGGGATTGACATAATCAACTCACGTGTTTTGGGAGACCAAACAGTATTTTTGAATGAGAATGAACTAAATATCTTATATGAAAAAGCCCCTTATCTAGTATCTATGGCAACTGAAGATTTATCTGAAATGTCACCTAGTGATTTTATTGATGATTTTTCAGATGTATTAATGAGTATTCCAAATCCAGATGGGGAACCAACTATTGGCGTAATTGATACACTTTTTGATAGCCGGGTGTATTTTAGTACATGGGTAGAATATCATCAAATGATTGACCCGGAAATACCAATTGAGTCGAAAGATTTTCGACATGGTACTGGTGTTTCCTCAATTATTGTAGATGGGCCAAAGTTAAATCCTTGGTTAGATGATGGGTGCGGTCGGTTTAGAGTACGACATTTTGGAATAGCAACAGGTGGAAATTTTTCTTCTTTTACCATCATAAAAAAAATCAGAGAAATTGTATCATCTAACTTGGATATCAAGGTTTGGAATATTTCACTAGGTAGTAATCAAGAAATTAATGATAATTTCATTTCTGCAGAGGCTGCGGTTTTGGATCAAATTCAATTCCAATATGATGTTATTTTTGTAATAGCAGGAACCAATAAAACAGTTCCAGATATTGAAAAAATCGGATCACCAGCCGATTCTATAAATGGAATTATTGTAAACTCTGTAACAAAACAAGGTCTTTCTACAAATTATTCTAGAAGAGGTATTGCATTATCATTCTTCGCGAAGCCTGACGTAAGTTATTATGGTGGTAGTGAAGAGCAATATATTACTGTCTGTGAGCCTTTAGGGGAGGCAAAGGTATCAGGTACATCATATGCTGCGCCTTGGATTGCAAGGAAATTATCGTACCTTATTGATATACTAGGATTGAACAGAGAACTTGCAAAGGCTATGATT
This sequence comes from Enterococcus sp. ARL09-542, assembly GCF_005234805.1. NCBI lineage: Bacteria > Bacillati > Bacillota > Bacilli > Lactobacillales > Enterococcaceae > Enterococcus > Enterococcus sp. ARL09-542. The sequence continues at coordinate 2,842 of NZ_QPQX01000003.1, read as the reverse complement.
ATTGATTCAGCGAAAGGCTGGAACGATAAACCTACGCCAGAACAAATCTCTCTATACGGACATGGAACGGTTCCAATAAGAATCGAAGATATAGTTCAAACTGCAGATGATGAAATCAAATTTCTTGTAACTGATGTAAGTGAAAAGTGGAATTCGTATAATTATAGTTTTCCAGTACCTTTGACTGAAAATAAATATCCTTATGTAGCAAGAGCAACAATGTGTTACTTCCCAACTTGTAATAGGGCGCAAGGGGTTGATTATACGAATACCGAACTAAATATTCATTTTGGAAGAATCAAAGATGATGGGAAAATTAAAGATATCAAAGGTGACCGGCAAAATGAGGATGAAGTGAGTCTCGAAGATAGGTTTCTACTTTTGGAAGTTGATGCCCGTTCGAATTTCCGAAAGTGGGATAATGTAAAGTATATCGCTGAAGTGCCTAAACCAAACAAACAAATGAAAAAGTCTTATCAAAACAATAAGAACTGGGGAATGGAAGTAAAAACAACAAATAGATTAGACCCCAAAGATGGAGAGGGGCTCAGATTTGGAGTTGTAGTTACTTTGAAAGAAATTACTGGCGTTAATCGTATTGATGAATTTATCCGTAACTGTAATTTGAATGGTTGGATAGTAAATCAATTGGATATTCAAGTGAAACAAGACATTTTCCAAACCTTAAATGAAGAAATTAATTTCGAGTAGGAATAGAGTAGTTTATACGCTCTGAAAAAATAGTAATTTATGTATAGAAAGAGATGGATGATAAGGTGGATTGCTTAAATTATCATCCTCTTTTTTATTTATATATTGAGTATGAACAGTTTTCTAAATTATTTTTGTACATTTTATTATTGATGAATTTTAGAAAGGGGTTTATTATGAAACAGATTAAAAGCTACACCAGTATTTGGGCAGTTGAAAAAGTCATTTACGCAATTAATGACTTTCAGCTGCCTTTTCCTGTGACTTTTAACCAGATGGCTTGGTTTGTTTTGTCCTTGCTATTTGTCATTGTATTTGCCCATGTGCCTCCACTATCTATGATAGAGGGGGCATTTTTAAAATACTTAGGCATACCGGTGGCGGTTACTTGGTTTATGTCGCAAAAAACGTTTGATGGCAAGAAACCATTGGGATTTTTACGATCCTTTATCAGTTATCACTTGCGATTTAAGGTGACTTTTGCAGGAAAGAAGGTCAAAGAACAGAAAAAACGATGGGATGAACCTGTCACTTTAGTGAGGAGTGTGAACTATGTACCCGATTAAGTATATTGAAAATAATCTTGTTTTTAACCAAGAAGGCGAGTGTTTTGCCTACTATGAATTAGTGCCTTATAACTATTCCTTTTTGTCACCTGAACAGAAGTATCAAGTGCATGATAACTTTCGCCAATTAATTGCGCAAATTCGTGAAGGCAAGATCCATGCGTTACAAATCGCCACAGAAAGTAGTATTCGTGCCACTCAGGAACGATCGAAAATAGAAATTACCGGGAGATTAAAAGAAGTTGCGAAACAACGGATTGATTTACAGACAGATGCTTTAGTCTCCATGATTGGCGATAGTCAGATTGATTATCGCTTTTTTATTGGCTTTAAACTAATTGCGACAGATGAAGAGGTCAATTTAAAGAGTCTCAAGAAATCTTTCTTCTCCGGCTTTCAAGAATTTATCTATGAGGTCAATCATCATTTGATGGGTGATTTTGTTTCCTTATCCAATGAAGAAATTCGCCGATATACCAAGCTTGAAAAACTAATGGAAAGTAAATTGGCTCGAAGATTTAAAGTCAGACGAGTCACACCGAGTGATCTGACGTATTTGATTGAACATATTTATGATGAAAAAGGCACAACGTTTGAAGAATATGAATTTCAGTTGCCAAAGAAAAAGCTGAAATCAGAAACGCTGGTGAAACGTTATGATCTGCTACGTCCTAGTCGTTGTTTGATTGAAGAAAAGCCTCGGTACTTACGCATGGAACATGAAAATCATGAATCGTATGTAGCCTATTTGACAGTCAATACGATTGTAGGGGAGATGGAGTTTCCTTCTTCAGAACTTTTTTATTACCAGCAACAACAATTCGCTTTTCCGATTGATACTTCAATGAATGTGGAAATTGTTACGAACAAAAAGGCATTAGCTACCGTTCGCAATAAGAAAAAGGAACTAAAAGATTTAGATAACCATGCTTATCAATCTGACAATGAAACGAATTCCAATGTTTTAGATGCGTTGGATTCCGTAGATGAATTGGAAACCACTTTGGATCAGTCAAAAGAATCCATGTACAAACTGAGTTATGTGGTTCGAGTGAGTGCGGAATCAGTGGATGAATTAAAACGCCGCTGTGATGAAGTGTTCGATTTTTATGATGATACCAATGTGAAATTAGTCCGACCTTTTGGCGATATGATGGGGCTACATGAAGAATTTTTGCCCTCAAGCAAACGCTATATGAATGACTATATTCAATATGTTACGTCTGAATTTCTGGCGGGACTTGGTTTTGGGGCTACTCAAAAGCTAGGGGAATTAGAAGGCATCTACTTTGGCTACAATGTAGATACGGGGCGGAATGTCTACCTGAAACCGGCATTAGCTTCACAAGGGGTCAAGGGTTCAGTTACCAATGCTTTGGCTGCTGCGTTCCTTGGTTCACTCGGTGGCGGAAAGTCCTTTAGTAACAATCTCTTGGTCTACTATGCTGTTCTTTTTGGTGGGCAAGCTGTGATTGTCGATCCAAAAGGAGGTGCGAAACGTTCCTACTTGAAAAGAGTAGGCACAGCACTTCATTAAATCAATATTTAATGTGTGTTGGAGAACT
>NZ_QPQX01000039.1:0-4235 GCF_005234805.1 Enterococcus sp. ARL09-542 | reverse complement strand
CGCGTTTTTCAGTTGATCCAATCGTTGACGTAAGGAACGATTTTCGTTTTTCAATTTTTGATTTTCTGCTTCAATTGCTGAAACATCAACTTTTTGTTGTTTTTTCAAAAGAGAATTTTCTTCTTCCAGCGTCATGTTTTTATCAAACAGATTTATATTCTCATTCACTGCAGTTTCAAGTGATTCATTCGCCATATCAGCATATTTTTTACTATTCGTAGCGTTTGAAGCTTTTTGATACAAATCTACGAAATCATCACTAGATAAGCGATAAGAACCATCTGATAGTTTTTCAAAACTATTTAGTGGCACAAGATCTTTTTGGAATACAACATTCAGTTCTTTTTTCAAACTAACAATTGATTTCTTACTTTCCTCAATTTTCGCTTTCTCAGAAGCCACCAGAGCCTTTTCTCGCTCATTTTCTTCTCTTTGCTTAGAAATATCCCTCATTTCTTCAGAAGCGCTCTCACGCTCTTTTACGACCGTTTGACGCAATTCTGAAATCTCACTCATGATTTCTTTGTATTCGTGAATATCTTTAATTTTGTTGGTACCGACTAACTCACGATCCCACCCAAAATCAGCCATCAAGCGCTCAACTGATTCAACTTCTTGATTCCTAAAATTATTCCAAAGCACCCGACCATTTTCTTTATCTACCTTCAAACCCTGCTGTTGCAAGGCTTTATTAAAGCTTGGTTGTTTCTGAACACCACGTTTGTAACCTTCAGCAACAGGTACAATATTCAAGTGTAGGTGCGGACTTATTTCGTCATTATGAATAACAGCATTATAAATAGCCAAATTTGGGTTTCTCTCTTGAAATTCCTTGTAATACTGAACCAAAATTTTATTGGCAATCACTCGATTTTGTTCTGCTTGTTGTTCCGATATGCCAGTAGAAGAACCATCATCACGAGTAGTACGAAAATCATCAAGAGTACCAACTTGCACGATAAATTCTCGCTGTGGTTCCAATTTTTTATCCTTGCGAACCTTTGCTAAATAGTCCTCGATTTTTCTATCGGCTCTTTTCTGCTTTGCATTATATTTTTCTACGGCTTCACCAAATAATTCTTCATATTTTTCACGAATATTTGTTTGTTCCAAATAGATATTTTCATCCGATTTTGTGAAATCAATATGCTTATGCCAGTCATTGATTTTTTGGCTATCAGTTAACTCACGATTATTATGAGAAATGCTTGTATTCTTTGTTCCCTTTTTGAACGAAATACTGAACCCCAAGTTAAAACCCTCCTTCGGCTGTCGCTAATAAAAAGATTGTAAACCTTTCTGTTACTCTTTGTCAAAGAGTAACGTTTTCCTAATTGTGACATGGCTGTCACAATTCCAAACGCTCTCCGAGGGTTTTCGCTGTCACAAGTGACAACGAAAAAAGGAGCCGAAATCGTGTCACGCTTTCAACTCCTTTTACGCTTTATTTTGCTTCACGCAAAATAATCGCTTATCGTAAATTCACGTCATTAAATATTGACGTAAATTTACTCTCACTCATCTGACTTTTCTTATTCGGTATCACTCCGAATAAGCCGTCAGATTCATCGGGATAATCTCGTTCGCTTGGCGCTGATTTTTCATCAGCAAGCCACTCATTATCCACTGTTTTTTCGTGTTGCTGATCGTCAGAAATTGACGATAACCACCGCTCAAAATCAGCAAAAGTTTCAAACCCAAAACGCTTGCGAAGAGCCTTGCCCATTGCAGCATTTTCTTTCTCAATCAAGCGTTTTTTCTGTTGGCGAAGTTTCGCTTGTTCTTTTTTTAATTTTTCTTCTTGCGCTTTAATATCTGCTAAAGTCATTCCCATAAACTACATCTCCTTTTCTTTGGAATTAATAACGGAAATTTGGTTTAACTGCATAACATGACTCATTAATTTCAACCAAAATTCTTTTTCTGATTCATCAGTTGTTTGCGCTAAATGCTTATGAACAAATTCATTAGTCAAAACTGAAGATTTTGCTAGATCAGCATTGATAACCGAGTTGAGAACATCCATAATTCGTTCAAGCATTTCACTATAATTATCTTCATCCGGCAAATTCAAATAATCAGCTAACCGTTCATACATCAATTCAATTCTATCGACTGTTTCTTCTCTCAAATCAATTTTATCCATGTCACACCTCACTTCCAGAATTGCCACCATTTTCGATTTTTTAATTCTTGATTTTCTAGTAACAACTGATCGTTTTTTTGTTGCTGAAGCAAAGTCAATTTTTGTTGGTCACGAATCATTTCCGTTAATTCAGAAATATGCCTATCTTTTTCCGCTAATTGTTCACGCAAAAATTCATTTTCTTTTTCTAACGGGAAATCATTGCCTGCATCATTGACCGGTAAATCACCAGTCAATTGACCACCTTTTGACCGATAAATTGACCGCACAACACCAATCAATTCCTTGTCTAACATGATAACCCCATTATCTTTATACCGAGCAAGGTCATAACCTGCATTGACCAGTTGATTGCGCACTGTATTTTTAGATATACCCAACTCATCAGCAAGGTTTTTTATGGTCATTTTTTCTACTGGATTACTCATTCAGCACCTACTTCCGTTACATCAAGTCCTTGAAGCCATGTGTCTAATTCTTTTTTTAAATCGTCTGCCGATTCCGAAAATGTTTCTCGTAAATGATTCGTCAATTCATCATTCTGACTCTCTTGTTTTAACAAATTTCGATATTTGTATTTGGTTGGTCTAGTTAACCCCGACCATAAAGAATGGTCTGACATTAAACCAGCAATCATAATTCTATCTGTATGTTTTGTATCTATTGGTAAAAAGTGTGGACTAGCAAAACTATCCAAACTTTCGTGAACCATTTCATGCCAATCAGTGGCTTTCCCACGTCGCAACTGCAATTCTAAACGCCACCAAGTTTCGATTTCTTTCGGAACAATTTTCCGTTTTCTTTCTTGTTCTAATTTTTTGTTATACATCCGAATTTGACGTTCACTAGCACGACTGCCCCAATAAGCAGTTTCTAACTTGCCAGACCGACCATAAATTGGTTTAAACGATACAGGATCAACCACCCGATATTGGGTAATGAAATCATCTGGTACGTCAATTATATCGCAAGCAATATCTGCACGTGAAAAATGCGGCTCCAAAAATAAATCATGGATAAAATTCTTCATAGAGCTAGCTAAAAACTGATTAATTTTATTCGGATTAAAGTCAATTCGCCCTTGACCTTCTTGATATTTCAAAATTTCAATGTAAGCAATATTCTCATCATGCTTATCCACAATTTGCCAACCATTTAGACCAACAGATTTAACATAACCATTATTTTCATTCAGTCGCATTAACTGTTCAAAGTCTAAAATCAATACATCATTTTGAGTATGATAATAAATATTTTCTTTCAGTTTTCCAACAATGGTAATTCGGTCAATTGACCACCGTATTTTCAAGGGGGTGTAAAAAGTTTTTACATTTAACCGCCTGTTAGATAGGGCTGTTAAATTTTCCCACTCATTTATGATCGTGCCACGTTTACTCAAATTTTATTCCTCCTCAAAGAAAAAGAGACTTCTGGAAAGAATTTTCAAAAGTTCACGTAACTCTTAAAAATTCATTACCAAAAAATCTCTAGTCTTGAAGAAATCTAAAAATATTCGTATAATGATTAAGAAGTTACGGGACTAGTTGGGATAGTTTCCGTAAAGGTCGAGAACGTTGGTAGCGTTGCTCGACTTATTTTTTTGCTCTTTTTCCAGTTCATTTGTTTGCTAACTCAATAATAGCACTTCTCTTTAGCTATGCAAATATCCAAAAAATAAAACCGCACCCTTTGAAAAGGGCGCCCCCAAACTTCGCTAACGCTAAGTTGGCCAAAAAATGGACTTGCCATTTTTTAGCAAATGTCAGCTTAAAAGGCTAGTGGTTTAGCCGTCAACTCCTTATCCTCGGCACAAACCGCCTCCGGTACCGTTGACTGCACGATATTCCTTACCACTCCATCTCACTCTCAGAACACCCTATATTACGTTCTGAACCATTCTGCTGACTAGCTAATGTTTTTTCTCGATCTAATATTTTTAACTCTTCAGATAGCCCCATGTCTTTTTCTACAAGACCAAAACGGATAGACAGACGAGTGATCGACTTTTGAAACGCGTTTTTCAGTTGATCCAATCGTTGACGTAAGGAACGATTTTCGTTTTTCAATTTTTGATTTTCTGCTTCAATTG
>NZ_QPQX01000038.1:0-4455 GCF_005234805.1 Enterococcus sp. ARL09-542 | reverse complement strand
GGTTTGCATTTTTGAAAGGAACAGTATTTTCATCAACTGGACGGTAAACAAGGCACTTATTTTCTCCGTCATTTATAGTATCTATTTTCGTTGAAATTCCACTTTGGTCTTGCTCTTCTTGGATTGAAGCCATGAGATTTTTTGCAGCAGTTTCATATTTGGCTTGAGCTTCTGCTTCTTGCTGTTTTAATGTATAAACAATATAGCCGCCAGTAGCGACAATTACTAGAATAAGTGCGGTAAACAATGCGAATATATACTTGCTATAATTAGATTTTTTCTTCGGTATTTTTTGTTGTTTGTTTTCGTTTCCGGTTTTGGGCTTTACAGCTTCATTCAATTGATTTGTATTTTCACAGGTATCAGGTTCTTGTTTGTGACGTTGGCTACGACGTGCATAGGTATTTTTGTCAGACATATGACTTTATCCCTCCATTTATCATCATAAAGTAAAATAAACGTAACATAAATGTAATATAGTTTCAACAATAGGGGGGTATTTCTTAGAATATTTAAAGAAAAAAGGTAGGAATTCTCATCCTACCTTGTTCTTCAATTTTTTTCAATTCGGGTAACTCCACCCATATAAGGAACTAGTACTTCTGGTATAGTCACACTACCATCTTCATTTTGATAGTTTTCTAATACGGCAGCAACAGTTCTACCGACTGCTAGTCCTGAACCATTTAATGTATGCATGTAATGAATCTTGCCATCGTTATCTCTATAACGGATCATTGCTCGACGTGCTTGAAAATCTTCACAATTAGAACATGAACTGATTTCTCGATATGTTTCTTGTGCTGGAATCCATACTTCCAAATCATACGTTTTAGCAGCAGAGAAGCCCATGTCACCTGTAGACAATGCCATTACTCGATAAGGAAGTTGTAATTTTTGTAAAATGTCTTCTGCATTTGCAGTCATTTTTTCTAATTCTTCATAAGAGTGTGCTGCTTCACTTAGTTTGACCATTTCAACTTTGTTGAATTGATGTAATCGAATTAATCCGCGAGTATCACGACCAGCACTTCCAGCTTCTGAGCGGAAAGAAGGACTTAATGCTGTGAAGTAAACCGGTAGTTGGTCAAGATCCAATATTTCTCCATTATAATAATTCGTTAAAGGAACCTCAGCAGTAGGAATCAAGGTAAGATCTGTTTCCGCTAATTGGAAAACATCTTCTTTGAATTTAGGAAACTGTCCAGTTCCAAACATTGCATCGCTATTAACAATATATGGAGTAATCATCTCAGTGTACCCATGTTCATAAACATGTTGGTCTAGCATAAAGTTATATAAAGCTCGTTCAAGACGGGCACCTAATCCTTTATAGTAGACAAACCGGCTACCGGCTACCTTTGCACCTCGTTCAAAATCTAATATTCCTAGGTTTTCGGCAATATCCCAATGAGGCTTTGCTTCGAAATCAAATTCTTTTGGTGTAGCCCAGCGTCTTACTTCAACATTGTCATCTTCATCTTTTCCAACTGGGACAGAGTCATGAGGCAGATTAGGTAATGTCGTTGCGATCAATTTGATTTCTGAATCAATTTTTGCAATCTCGTCATCAAGAGACTTGATTTTAGTACCGACTTCTTTCATCTCAGTAATTTTATCATCTGCTGCTTTTTTTGCTCGTTTTAGTTGAGCTATTTCTGCAGAAACTTCATTTCGAACTTTTTTTAATTCTTCTGTCTCTACTAGGAGTTGTCGTCTCCTTTCATCTAACTTTAAGAATTCTTCTAATACTTCTTTTTTTACTCCGCGAGTCTGTAATTTTGTTTGGACTTTGTCAAAATTTTGCCGAATCATTTTAATATCTAACATAATTCTTCCCCCTTGTTTTTCATATAAAAAAAGACCTTTTCATCCCTATTCTTGGGACGAAAAGATCTTTCGCGGTACCACCCGAGTTCAGCATAACGCTGCCCTTGTTGCCCGTAACGTGGGCACACGATCTTTCTTTCAAAAGATACACTTTTAATGAACTGGATTCCATTCTTTCCATTACTGATTCTCACCAACCATCAGTTCTCTGAAAAAGTAAAAAATGTACTAGGTTCTATGCTTTATTAGTAAGTATTTTCTCTAGAATAGCGAAAAAGCGTTAGTTCGTCAACCATAGTTTTGGGTATTTGATAAATCATTTCTCTTTAATGGGAGATGGATAATAAAGGAGGTCCAATCCGGAGTAGATTTTGCAAAAATGTAGCCACCATGCAAGGCAACGATGCTTTGAGCAATGGCAAGACCAAGTCCAGTTCCTCCAGTTTCCTGCGAACGTGATTCCTCCACTCGATAGAAGCGGTCAAATAAGGAGTCTAATGAATGTTTGGGAATCATTTGTCCATTGTTCTTAACTGTTAGAATGGCTTCTGTTCCTACTTTTTCCACTTCCATTACGATTTTGTCAGCGCCTTTTCCATACTTTAAAGCATTAGACAATAAATTATTGAAAACTCGTACAAGCTTCTCAGTATCACCGTCCATAATAATGTGCTCTGGGCGAGTGTGAGTCTCAATCTTTATTCCTTTACGAGATGCTTCTAATTCAAAATCTGCAGCTAGTTGTTCGACTAATTGCGCCATATCAAAAGAAATGACATTTATTGGGACGCTAGGCTGTCTTACTTTTGTGTATTCGAAAAGATCGTCTACTAAAGATTTCATTTGCTTTGCTTTGACATAAGCGGTATGAGTATATTTCAATAACTCTTCTTCAGAATGATACTGACGATCTTCAATCAGGCCTAGATAACCAATAATAGAAGTTAAAGGGGTTCGGATATCGTGACTAACATTTGTAATTAATTCATCCTTCGACTGTTCGATCCTTCGTTCATCTTCAATGGCGGCGACGGTACTATCTACCAAGCCGTTAATATTTGAAACAATCCGATTGAGGTCACCACGCAGTTCAAATGGAATACGATGATCATAGTTTCCCTCTGCAATATAATGAAGCTCACTAATAATATGCCGTAGCTGCATTTGACGGTATCGACGAATCAAACGCCAATATAAAACAATCACATCTAATAAAAAGAACAAAGGGATAATGAAATTGCGGCCACTTTGAAAAATATCCGTGTCAAAAGCAGAAGTAAAAGCGTTTTTTGACTCATAGATCGCCTCCACTAACAACGGTGAATTCTCTCTTATAGAAGTCAAGATGACTAAAATCGCGACATTTAATAGAAGTAAAAGGATTACAGTAACGATTCCTTCTGCAAATAATTCACTGATTTCTTTAGAAGTGAGGGTGATACGTTTCTTTTTTTCTATTGGATTACTTCGCATCTATTTTATAGCCAACTCCCCACACTGTTTGAATGACTTTCTCGCCATCAGTTGCTTCTTCTATCTTATCACGCAGATGACTCACATGAACCATTACGGTTTTGGCTGACACGACACTCTCTTGCTTCCACACACGCTCAAAAATTTCATCAGCACTAAATACACGATTCGGATGGGATGCTAATAGGTAGAGAATACCAAATTCAAGAGCGGTCAATTGGATCTCATTTCCGGTGATTGTTTTTACTTCATGAGAATCACGATTAATGATCAATGAGCTAACTTCTAAGATATCTGGCTGATTAGAGGGAGCTTGCATTTTTGTTCGACGGAGCAGAGACTTGACGCGAGCCATCACTTCCAAAGGATTGAATGGTTTTGTTACATAGTCGTCTGCACCAGCAACTAGACCTCGTATTTTATCCATATCAGTAGTCTTAGCAGTTAGCATGATGATTGGAATTTGTGATTCTTTTCGCAACTCTTTTACAACCTGCATGCCATCCATTTCAGGCATCATGATATCCAATATCAGTAATTCAATATCTGGAGTAGTTCTAATTTTTGTTAAAGCTTCTTTACCATCATAAGCTTTGACGGCTTCATAACCTTCATTATGAAGATAGATACTTAATAGTTCAACAATCTCTTTATCATCATCAGCAACAAGTATTTTCATATAAATCCTCCTAGGAACAATATTCTTTTCTCCTATTTTAGCAAATATTCTAGGAAATTGATAAAATCATACTTAAATTTATAAGAATGATAGGAAATAATACTTACAACAAGAATAAAAACCGAACATTGAGAATTCAAATAATCATCATAGTTTCCAAATGGAGAGATTATTCCATAGAATTAACTAAAATATATGATGGAACCGCAGTATTTAGAAACGTTGAAATATCAATGATTTTACTGTTGACGAATGGCAAGATAGTTGCTATATTATTACATGTGCCAAATGACAAAAATCATTTCTAAAAGAAAATGAAAAAAGTTGTTGACGCCAGAACCAACAGATGATATTATAACGAAGTCGCAAATTTAAGAAATCAATTTGATGCTGATACAGCAACAAAAAAGATTGAAAAAAGTTGTTGACAAATAACAATTCATTTGTTATTCTAATGGAGTCGCTGATGACGC
>NZ_QPQX01000037.1:0-4861 GCF_005234805.1 Enterococcus sp. ARL09-542 | reverse complement strand
TTTTCATGTTAGGACAGATGGTGGATCAAAATCCAGATGTTGCAAAACAAGTCCACGACGAGGGTCATGAGGTAGCATGTCATTCGTATTCTCATCCACAATTGAATACACTTTCGACAGAAAAATTACAAAGTGAAATAAATAAAGCTAATAAAGCAATTTTCAAAGCTACGGGTGTCTTACCTCGCAATATCCGTCCCCCTTATGGTGCTATCGATAAAAAGAGTGCTGAGGCAATTGGTATGCCAATTATTCAATGGAATATTGATTCGCTGGATTGGAAATCAAGAAATCCTGAAGCAATCAATAATGTTGTCAAACAGAACATCTTTAATGGGGCAATTATCCTGATCCATGATATCCATCCTGAATCAGTCAAAGCTGTACCAGGATTGATCACTATGTTAAAAAATAAAGGATACGAATTTGTGACGATCGATCAACTATTGTCAGGAAAACAAAAACCATTGCATCAATATTTTGGTATGAATGATGAGCGACTAGTAGATTAACTATCTTAAAAATTTTGATGTAATCCTTTGATTCATTCAAAAAAGAGATTTTTAGATAGAAGAGCTTTGGTTTAAATGGGTAAAACATACTATTATCAATAATAAAATAATCCTTTTTTATTATTTTTGTTGATAGGTAAAATAATATATTTGTAGTTTCTCTTTCAGAAGAAAAGTTAAATAAAAAAAACTGATAAAGTGTGTCAAGTATAATAACTAATATAAACACAAGCACTACATTATTTTTAATTATAAGTCAATAACGGATCTACTTCAAAAATAGAAAGATATCCTGATAGTAAAGATGGTAGTAAAAACTGTAAGAAATTCACTTAAAATGAGCTAAGAAATTTGATGGAAAATTTGAAGTAGACATGAAGAAAGGGAGAAGCAAAAGGCATCTCCCATGTTTTTATGTTTTGATTTCAAATTTTGATATTGCAAGATATACTGCGATCATACACTCCTGATAGCAATCTTGGTCGTATTTTCCGTTTCTCCACGATTTTTTGTGTATCAAAGAGCTAAATCTTTTAAGAATGGCTTCAATGGCTTCTTCATTCCCAGATTTCGCTAAAATGAAATCTTCTTTCAATGTATTCATAGACCCTTTTCCTTTCCATAAATTTAAATGTTTTTTACAGGAGGTGGTCGTATCAGAATTGAAATTAAAATCGAGTGAATAATTTTTAAATAAGCAATTCTTGGATTTTTTGATAAAGGCGATGCTTTAGATTAGTGGCTCCTTGTCTCGTAATACCTAAAGATTCTCCAATCTCTTTATCTGTCTTGTCGAAAATAAATTTTTCAACAAGAAATATCTGTTCTTTTTCTTTTAACAAAGGAATAATCTTAGCTAATTTGGCATCTTCAACTTTAAAAGTTATATTTAAAATAGGAACAGGTTGCTTGACTTTGATTTTATTTTCAGTAAAGAAATTTTGAGGAAATTGATCGAGTTGTTCATGGTCTCTTATCTTTTTCTGCTTTTTAAAATAGGAGTTTGCGGTATTCTCGATGACCTTTTCAAAAAAACGAATAAGTTGGGCATTCACGCGTTCATCATTTTCTGACATTCTACTCACTTCTTCCAATCAAATTTAAAAGGAGAATGAACAGAAAGCGTGAAAAGAAGCTAATGCAATCTATACTTATCAATAAACTCTATAATATAATCTCTTTATACATTGATGTTACTTTACTATCAATGTTTATTTTGAGAAAAATATTATGAGTTAAGTTATCGTAGGAAATGCTTAAACCAAGATGATTGGTTGAATTTTTGAAGATTTCTTTATTTGATAGTGGATGGCCTGTACTTTTTAGAATTGGCACACCGGTCAAACTGATAGTTGAGTATGAAAGCACTTGTTTATTTGTCCTTTCCCCAATATATTGTTAGTAACTCATCCTATCTAGAAATAGTTTCTAATTTTTTAGTGATAATCATTATTTTTATATTCGTCCTTATTCGGCTTATTAAGTGAATTGATATTGTATATTGAAAAAAGTCTCGCTTTTAACTCATATTAATCTCTACTAAGATTCCTCCTTTCTTCGAGTATTATTCTCATTTGTTTATAAATTGCATTTTTTTCTTCTTCTAGTTTCAGCGTTTTCTCCTTTCATTATTAACAACGAGGAAAAAGGCTAAATGGACACAATATAAATATATTTAATAGAAGGGTAAAAAATGATCGTTCATATTGAAATTATTGAAAATATATTTTAATATATTATATGATAAATCGGACGTGTTTTACTATTTTTTAATAAAATGAACGTTCGTTTTCAGTTTTATTTTCAGCTAATTTTTATGTAAGGAGGATAAATAGTATGTTTTATCAAAAAACGGAGAAGCAGTTTAAGTACGCAATTAAAAAGAAAAAAGGAGGAGGTGGAGCGGCTTCTTTCATTATCGGTGCAATTTTTTTAGGAATAGGATTAATTTCTTATCCTACAGTTTCTTTTGCTAGTGAAACAACAGAGATAAATCAATCAAGTGAAATCCAATCTAGTTTGACTAATTCTGGTCTAAAAGAAAGTAATTCAGAAGAAAAACAAAATATTGATATGTCGGAAGATAGCTCTATAAATAACGAACTAGAACTAGATTCGAAAGCAAACGTTTCTGGATCAGAAAATTCATTTGATGAATCTACTAACAATCTAGAAACTACAAATTTATCTGAAGATAGTATTGAAGTTCAGTCAGAGTTTATTATTCAAAATGAAGACTCGACTGATAATGATGCTGTTCAAGAATTAGAAATGAATCCCCATGAAGATAACGGTGATGATATTTCAGTTGAGAATCAGATGACAGGAGCTACAGAAGAAAGTATAAAAAGTAATACTCAAGAAGTAGATAAAGATACGACAGTTTTATCTGATACACCAAGAGATTTCGTCAATTTAGAGGACACTAGTACAGATATAGAAAATGCTACTCCACAAAAAATAGACAAAAAAGACAGTACGTCTTTATCAGAGGAAAATCTTTCGTCACCAGCATCAAGTACTTTACGCAGAAGAATTAGGAGTTTGGATGTTCAAACTGGAGAAACTTTTTTAGAAGATTGGGCACTACCAGACAATTCTAACATTTCTGGAACTTTGATTACCCAGACTGGAATTACGTATGTGGGTGTAAAAAAGAATGATCCTACCCAATTGCATTTAAAAATGGCCTATAGAGCTGCAGCAACACCAGCTGCAATTGATTGGATTTATCTTCGTGTGGATCCAGAGCTTATGAAATATATTAAAGAAATCAACATAAAAAATACTGTAAACATCGGTGCGCAAGTTGGTTACCAACGATATTTTGAAAAAGTAGATGCTAATACATTGAGTGATGTAAATACTTTCGGAACCCCGACCGGTGTAAGTGATGCTTATGCACAAGTAGATCAAACAACTGGCGGAATCTATCGTGTATTATTAGATAAATTTTTTACACGTATTCCAGGTGTAAAACCTAAGGACCGAGGTGCGTTATCTGGAAACTGGGGTGTATTTCCATCAGTTCCTCTCGAGGCTGAGAGATATGAAGCAAATATCTATATAAAATTATCAAAAGATGTCGCAGAGTTACAGCAAGAACTTGGAAGGGATAAGTTTGGTGTTCAACTTCGTTTACAAGGTCAATCAAGTTCTGGTGTTGCAACTATTGCTAAAGAAAGTTTAAATAAGAATACTATTATTGATCTTTCACAAGAAGAGCCAGAAGAAAATAGTTCAAATTGGTTAAATTCACCATCTATCCATACAATTACTACTACTTATGAAGGAAAGCAAATGGGGAGCGATGGTCAGTTCAGTAATATTCTCGAAGGAACTGATAAAAGTCTGATTAGAGTTCAGAATACAATCATGAATAACCTTTTATATGGAACGGCACTTGATTTAGGTCGACCTGTTTCATTTAATATTGAGATTGATCCACAAATATTAAATTTAGTTTCAGATGATGATTATATTACGATTTGGCAAGTATACAGAGAAAATAGTATCAACCATCATGACGGTGGATCAAATGCACCTGTCATGTTGAAAAAGAATATGTTTGTAGATAATAAAATAAAAATTGAAGTCAACAAGGATAAAGCTGGTCAGTATGAAAACGGAGTTTACTACGTTAATGCTGTTGAGAGCTTTATGAATACTTTGAGTTCCTCACCATTTGTTGGTGCAAACTTTATTGATATTCCTGTTATGCCTAAACCTCTAATTGAAGATGAAGATCAATTGGTAACAGCAGAAATTAAAACATGGTTTACGGATAAAAAAAATGATCAAGAGAGAGTAGTAAGAAACTCACTTGCTTCAAGTTACATTAATTTATTCCCTACTACTATTAATTTCTATGATTATTCAACCAAGGATACAGAACAATTATTGAAGTTACGTGAATCAACCTATTTAGTTTCTACGTTTGGTCAAGAAATTAATGGAATGGATATGGGGGAAACATACGAAATTAGTAATTATGAGTTTGTGACTGCCGATCCTGAAAGTTTAATAATTACACAAAAAGATGGAAATGTCATTAATTTATATTATAAGAAACTTTCTAGTGATGCTGAATTTTATGAACCAGAAGTAGAAAAAGAAGAAGTCAACTATGGAGGAACGATTGATTTAACGGATAATGTAACTAATCTTGAAGAGTTGCCGGAAGGCACGAAAGTGAACGATGTTACACCAGAAGGTGTCATTGATACAACCCAGCCAGGTGAGTACGAAGGAACGATAGAAGTTACGTACCCAGATGGAACAAAAGATACAGTGAAAGTTCCAGTGGAAGTAGTGGACAATCGAAATGATGCTGAAAAATATACTCCAGA